>JBHGBG010000002.1:0-90266 GCA_041946875.1 Bathyarchaeia archaeon | reverse complement strand
GGAAAAGTCGTAACAAGGTGGCCGTAGGGGAACCTGCGGCCGGATCACCTCCTAAGAAAGCACGTGTTGCTTTTGCTGGAGGAGCAAGGAGAACCCACAAGGGAAACGTCAAAGCCCAAAAACATGTGAGCAAACAGTTTTTTCTGTTTGTGTAGTTGTGGCGAAGCCCTAAGCACTACATCAAAGAAAAAGCAATGCAGGTTGCTGAGTTATGAGTTCAGGCTGCGTTTGGGCTGCGGAGCTGGAAGCGACAGAAGTGCACAAGTTTGACAGCAGCAATTGCCTTTTTCCCGAGAGGAGCAAAGAGAACCCTCTATGGAGCGTCAGAGCCAATTTCCATACATGCGAAGGGAGAAAAGTTTTTGGGTGATTTCTCAGTCTTTGTTACCGCGTGTTTATCCTGAAGAGAAAGCGGTTGAGGAGCGAAAAAGCGTTCGATGAAATGGTCAGACTTCTTTCTGAGGACGACCTGAAAGCAATCGAGGAGTCAAGCCGAGAGTTCAGGGAAAAGTTTGCGCTACGAAATTCTTAGCTAAGAAATCGCAAAAGCAGAAGCTCTAGCGGTTTCAATTCTCCCGACACAGGGTCAACCTGCAAACCGAGTTCCTCAAGCGTTGTGACTCCTAAGACTTCAGCGTCAGAAGCTTCACCGAAAATCACAATCGAGTATGCGCTGTGTCCCTTGATCTCTACCTCCACGCCGCCGACTTCGCGTTCGATGACTCTGCCGTCCGCAGTCTTGAACTGCCGCTTGTCTCTGGGTTCAACGCTGAGCCCTGTGAGCCTTTCGCGCTTCAGGATGGTGTAGATGGCGCCAGTGTCTACTAGCAGGTCTACTTCGGATTTGAGGTCGGGTTTGTGGATGTTGCGAACCTGAACTTTCACTTTCACGTAACCCACACCTCTTCACACACTCATCTATCGCGTACCTACGTTAAAAACTGTTCTGCCAGTGAATTGCTTTTGCTGGAGAAAGGAGAACACCAGTGGAACGTCGAAGCCCAAAAGCATGTGAAAAAAGAGCAATTCAGTTTTTGCGGAACTACGAAACACAAAAATGATAACTTCTAGTATTTCTAGTAGTTTTCCTTAGTTTAAAAGCTTAAGAGATAATGCAAGCATATGCAATTATATGAGAAAAGTAGTTCTTGGACTCCTGTGGCTGGTTCTCGTTTACTTCTGCAACTTCTAAATTTCGCGAGAGTTCATAAACCACGCCAGATTCCAAAATCTTCTGAAGGAGACCAGAGGAACATGCAGGGAGGTGAAAAACGAGAGGAACCGCACGTTACCAGCGGCTATTCTGAGAAACTGCCAACCGCAACTGGAAAGTCGCGTTCATATTTGGAGCCTAATAGCGGTTCTATGCAGAAAACGATAGAGGGGGTCTACCACGCCAAGAGAACACGAGCCTATTTGGAACATATTAGAAATAGCATGCAGAAACCTATAGAGGGTCTACTCGGGCAAAGGAAAAAAGGGAAAAAGGCGCCGAGGCCCGGTCAACGCCTGCGTCGCTGGAACAGGAAGATGCCTGCACCCACAAACACGATCACGACAGCCGCAACCGCCACGGGAACCACGATGGACCCGCTTTCCTGCGCCCGGCTGGGCACATACATCGCCGCCGCCTTCGCCACCGTCGTCACCTTCACGTCAGCCGGCAAAGGCTCCTGCTGCAGCGCCCCAGTCCACTGCGAGAACCCATGCACCCGCAGCTCGTCAGCCGCCGCTTGGTCCACCGCAACCCGGTTGTTCATGCACGTCCCACCCCACAAATACATCGCAGTCGAGGGCGTAACGGTCACCGACGCCCCAAAACCCCTGCTGTCAACCACGACAGGCGAAGATGGCCCGTTCCAGTCGCAATACGTCTCTATGTGCACCGTCTCGTAGAACTTCAGCAGATTCAACGCACACATGAAGCACTCAACGTAATGAACCGCGCCTGTGCCGTCCGTAGCCTTGAACTTCACCTGGTCCGCTGGCGTCACCTCCATGCCGCACAACTCACACTGCTGCGTCGGAACAACAGAAGGCGACACAGTTGCCGCGGGAGAAGACGCCTGAGTCGGCGCAGCAGAAGCACTCGGACTCGGTGAAGGCGAGGCGCCTGGCTGAACCGTCGGCGTGGGCGAACTGGACGCAGCCGCAGAAGGCGTGGAGACGGGCGTCGCAGCGGGCGTCGGAGACGGGGTAGCGGTCGGCTGCACAGACGACGAAGGAGACGCTGACGGACTGGCACTGGGCGAGGGCGAAGGACTCGGCGCAACGCCAAAAGTCTTCACCGCCTGCAGCAGCGTCATCACCGTCGCGTTTGGAGGCACAACCGTCCGCTGCGAAGCAATCAGAAAGTTCGATGACCCGCCGTTGGCAATCAACGCATACGCCGCCTCCAAGTTGTAGACGACGCGGTTCTTGGTGCAGGTACCGTCGATGATCATGGCGGTCTCCGGCGTCACCGTAACACTGCTCAAATGATCCTTCGTAACTATCGTGATCACGTAGTTCGGCCCCAGCCAATCACAATTCGTCGTGATGTTCAACGCGTCATTCTTCGGAATCAGCTTGATGCAGCACTTTATGCAACAGGAGTAGTGGATTTTGCCCGTTCCGTCAACAATCTGGAAGTGCGCTTGAGCATCAGCCGGCACATTCATTCCGCACTGTTCGCATTTCTGGGTAGTTTGTGCATGTATAGTCGCCATGGGACTGAGGAATACCACGGCTATGAGTACCACTGGGAACAGTAGTTTCAGTTTCATGTTCATAAAACTCCATACGCTGTGGTTGCAGATACCAAAACTATGATTCTTAAGTGTTTGTGACTGTGCCTAGCCTACAACAGCCTCGTTTAGAAGGTTTGAAGTGGGTCGGGCTCTGAGTTGTGCGGAAGATGCTTCGTCGATGGCGAACCATCAGAGGCATTTCCCTCTGAGCCCAGCCCAGTATTACCCTCTTTGCATCAGGAGTGTTTTAAACCTTGTGAAAGGAAAATTCAGAACCAACATTCAAATGTGCTATGTTGATTCCCACAGGTCGCGCGCCTGCTGTTTCTTCTTTTCTTCTTTGAGGATTTCCATCTCGTTGAAGGCCGCGATGGCGCGCCGGAAGAACGCGTCGTACTGCCGGATTGTGTCCTGCATCTCTGTGGGCCAGGCCAGCAAATGTGGGTAGAAGGGGCGAACGGTCGACATTTCGGAATCCTCCAAGGACTCAAACCAGAACTCTGGGTAGACGCCTTTGACGGCGCCAGCGGTTGTGACGCCGAAGCCGAACTCGCCTAGAACGGTGCCCAACTCGCCCAGCGCTCGCCTGACCGCCTTGTCTACAACTTCGGGGTATTTGTCTCCCAACTGCTCGTACTGCGCGTAATACTCGTGCTTCTTGGGCGCGAGATGCCACCAGACGGCGGGGTCCGCCAGTGTCTTACCTACGATCCTGTCGGCGTTTGCGACGAGATCGTTTACCTTGGCCTTCATTCTGGCGAGTTTGCCCTTTGTCATGTTCAGCGTTATCTCGTTGTACTTCGCCACGTAGAGCTTCGTTGTGTCCGTGAACCAATTCTTTGCGAAAACCGTGACTTGTTCTGCGAATTGGAGTCTAAACTCCTCCATTCGCGAGCGCAGTGGCTGGAGTTCTGCTTCCTTGCGCAGAATCAGAGCGTCGAAGTCTATGCTCAAGCTTGAACCGCAGTCTCCTTCACGACACTGAGCACTGTCTTTCCGATTGTCGTGAATTTGCTGCTATCATTTTCTCTGCTGTAGTATTTAAGAAGTATGAAGGCAAAATAACTTATACAAAACAGTGTACCAGTAAGCCTTTATACGAGTTGCTCTGAAATCCACAGAAAACAGGGAGAACGTAAATGAGCATTGCGGTTGAAGCACGGGAATTGACCAAGACTTTCGGCAGCATCCGCGCCCTCGACGGAGTGACCTTTAACATTAGGCCGGGCGAGGTTTATGGCCTAATCGGGCCCAACGGCGCAGGAAAGACGACGACGCTCCGCATAGTCAGCACGCTAATCGTGCCTACATCCGGAACCGTCAGCGTCTTCGGCTTGGATGTGGTTAAGCAGCCCGACCAGGTGCGCAGGATACTCAGCTACCTGCCTGAGGAAGCAGGTGTCTACCGCAACCTCAGCGGTATGGAGTACCTTCGGTTCATGGCGAACTTCCAGGCCAACACTGATGAGGCGGTGCGGGAAGCGGCGGAAATCAGCGGCTTGGGTGAACGCCTCAAAGACAGGGCGAAGACTTACAGCAAGGGCATGAAACGTCGTCTGCTTCTGGCGAGGGCGCTTATGGCGAAACCCAAACTCGCTATTCTGGACGAGCCTGCAAGCGGCTTGGATGTGCTGCATGCTTATCATGTTAGGCAGATTATCAAGACTTACGTCAAAGAGCGAGGGGTAACCGTGCTTCTCAGCAGTCACAACATGCTCGAAGTCGAGTTCCTCTGCGACCGCGTTGCCTTGGTTAACAAGGGCAGAATCGTTGTGGAAGGCAAACCTGAGGACCTCAAGGCACAGTACAAGAGTCAGAATTTGGAAGAAGTCTTCGCTAAGGTGGTCGGCTATGCTTAGGGGTTTCCGAACCATACTTGTGAAGGAGCTCAAGGAGCTCGTCCGCGACCCGAAGATTCTGGTCGGCATGGTGGTCCTGCCGCTCGTTCTTTTTCCAGCTCTCGGACTCATTATGGGCTACGCTCAGCAGACCGCCATGGAGCAGGCTGGAAAAGCGACGCTTCTCGTTGTCAACAACGACGGAGGCAACTGGTCACAAACATTCATAGGCTACTTGGACGTTGCCATGAAAGTCACGGTCATAGATAACGTGGACCCTCAGCAAGTCGTGACGGAAGGCTTGCTTGCCTCCAACAACGCTACCCAGTTCATCGAGATTCCCGCTGGTTTCAGCAGCAACATGACTACGCATGTCAATTCAAACCCAAACGTAACCGCAGCCGTGAATGTCTACACTGAGTTCCAGGGCGGAAGCATTTTCAGCGGCGTCGGCTCCTCGGTTATAACTGGCGTGGTCTACGGCTTCAATAGATACTTGGCACCTGATGCCCTCTCGACTCAGCAGTCCACTATAGTCAAGGGTGAAATCCAACGAGGCGTCGATCCCAGTCAGCTCTCAGCCATTTTCTACACTCAAACCATCGCTCTGCCGATTACCATCATAATTCTGTTGACTTATTCGATGCAGATAGCCGCTACGAGTGTGGCTATGGAGAAAGAGGAGAAGACTCTCGAAACGCTTCTGACTGTTCCTGTGGACCGCTTTGCCATCCTGATGGGCAAAGTCAGCAGCACTATAATTGTCGCAGGCGTCGCAGCAATCGCAATGATTATAGGGTACAACTATACGCTTGGTTCGGTTTCAACGAACATTCAGATAGGCACAACTACCGCACCGATAGACCTCGTGAAACTCGGTTTGGTGCCTTCCGCCTTGGGGTACGTACTCTTGGGTGTGTCGCTTTTCGTCACCCTGCTTTCGGCTCTTGCTTTGGCGGTGATTATGTCCGCTTTTAGCGAGGACGTGCGAGGCGCCCAGGCTCTCGTAGGTTACGTCTACCCGTTGATTTTCATCCCTACGCTCGCTATGCTGTACTTGGACTTTAACGCGCTGCCACTGGCGGTGAGAGCGGTCTTCTTTGCCATCCCCTATAGCCAGCCTATCATAGCGTCCAAAGCTCTGGTGCTGGGCGACTACACGACTGCATTGCTGGGCATCGTTTACGTTGCGGCGTTCACGGTGGTCATCATGTACATAGCCTCGCGACTGTTCGCCACGGAAAAAATCCTAACCGCTAAGCTCAGGTTCGGAAGGAGCCGAAAAAAGAAGGTTGAACCTGCCGACTAGCTTCATCTTGAGCGGTGCAATAGTGTCCTGAACAGGAAGACGAGGGCGATTAGAACGGAGACGGAGAACAGGATGAGGTAGAACAGGTGCGCTGGAATCATCAGGAGCGGGACGGTTAATGGATAGCCTGCGAAGGTGGGCAGCAGAACCGTGAATATCGGAATGGCCAAAATCAAGTTCGACTTCTTGTTCTGGAAAAACTGGCGAAAGTCCTTTGTTTTAGCGAGAAGCACGACTGCGCCTGCGAACAGCGTTAGCTCGATGGCGATGTTTAGGGTGCTGTTAATGTCTATGTAACCCCATGGTATGCCAAGTTCATGGAACCCGAATTCCGCCTGAGTTACCGGCCAGAAGAGCTGGAGCTGCCCGCCTATGAAGAAGTCACCTATCAGGGAGTGGGAGACCAAGGCGAGGAAATAGGGCACGGCTTTTTTGCGGTAGGCGACGAAGAAGGGGATGAAAACTAACAATGCCGCAATCACGGAGTGCATTGGGCCTCTGTGAATCTCCATTCCTATGAGGGCGCCGACGACGATGTCTACGTCGGGGATGATGGAGAGGACGAAAATTAAGGGTATATTCAGGTTCATCTTCAGCCATTTAGCGGTGGGTTTGCAGAGCAGGTAAGCCAGTGCCATGTGTCCGACGGCGAACGAGGTGTTGTCCTCCTGGAGAAGCTAACATCTGAGTGTTACTCGTTCATTTAAGCCTAATGGTGCGTAGAAGTAGTCAGCATTGGACGATTTTTGTGCGTCTGCCATAAGTTGCTGGCTGGGTCTGAGGAGCTTCGGACTAGTTGTACAGGTCGAATGGGGTTGTTTCTTGTGGCTTGGTGTTTTGCTGGTGGGAGGCGTATTTGTGTAGTTCACATATCCAATAATGTTTATTAATACTTAAGACGCCAGACATACCGACAAGTAGCAAGGGATAAACAGATGGCCATCAAAAAAACATCCATAGCAGCAATAGCAGCACTAACCATAGCAGCACTCATCCTCACCGTAACAAGCGCAGCAGTCCTAAACTCATCCCAAACCCTACACTCCCAAGGCTCAGTCACACCGATAGTACAGACGAACCCAAACATAGGTGTCTACTCCGACTCCGCATGCACACAAAACGCCACAAGCCTAGACTGGGGAACACTATCGCCAGGCGGCGTCACAACTAAAACAGTCTGGGTTAAGAACAGCGGCACCGCCAACGCAACACTAAGCATGACAACGACCAACTGGTCACCAGCAGGCGCAAGCCAGTACATCAGCCTATCCTGGGACCGAACAGGCAAAGTCCTAGCTCCCAACGAAGTAGTTCAGGCGACACTGACCCTCACCGTATCCGCCTCCGTTACAGGCATAACAACCTTCAGCTTCGACGTAGTCATTACTGGAACAGGATGAGCAGCCAGAAAGCAAAGCTAACCTACCCTTCTTCTTTTTGCCTAACTCTTTCTTGAGCGCATCTTCAGAGTTTTCTCAACGAGACTCAGGGGTAATTCCAGAACCTTCGCTACGGGACCCAACCCTGAAAACATCGTCCTGAAGTTGCTCACATCGCCCTGGTTCACTGCGCCGATAAGCGGAGCGCTGACCAAATACACGACCATGAACAGTACCGTGCCCGATATCAGTCTCAGCCAAGCCGCGGTGTTGAAGAAGAACAGGAACACGGCGGTCACGAAGGCAGCGAAGAATGACGAAGCCAGAATCTTGGTGGAGGATTGGAAGTCAACCTTTACGCTGTACCGCTTCCAGACCCAGTGCAAACCCCAAACCAATCCAGGGATGTTTGAGATGAGTGTGCCAAGTATGCCACCGATTACCGCGTAAATTGGACCGCCAACTGTGCCCATCGAAGAAACCAGCAGAAGCGAAACAGGCATCCCAACAGCCAAGGAAAGCAGGCTCATCTTCATGAGCTGATTCGTTTCTCCGACGCCCGTGAGGAAAGTTCCGAGGCTTATGTTGCCTACAACCGAAAGCAGATTGATTACGGATGACACAGCGAGGAAGAGCGGCGCGTAGGGGAATTTCGCGCCAAACAGCGTGTACACAATCGGGTTCGCCAAGGAAATAACAATCATCGTCGCTGGCACAATGAGCACTGAAGTGTACTTGACGGATGAAGCAAAAACGGTCAGCAGTAGCCCAGGCTCTTCCTTCGGGTTCAACTTGGCGAAGGCTGGAAAAAGCGCCGTCGTAATCGGAATCGAGAAGAAAGTCAAAAGTACGGAGAAGTAGTTGGCTGAGTAGTAGTTGCCCATCATCGAATCGCCAGCGTACAGAGCCATCATGAAAGCGAAGACCTGGGGCGTCACGCCAACGACTATGTTGGACACAGTCAGTGGTATGCCGTATTTCAGCATGGGCTTCAGTTTCCCGCGGATGTCACACTTGCCGGTTTTCATCTTACGCAGAGGTTTGAACAGCACCAAGAAGACTATGGCAATGCCGAGGGCACCTGCAGCCGCGAAAGACACAGAGACAGCGACTACCGCGCCCAGAACGCTGAAGCCTAGGATTACTAGAAGCGGACCTACAGCCGTCTTGATGATTGCTTGGAAAATCTGAGTTAGACTGTTGAGCATCATCTTCTCATAGCCCACGAAGACAGCAGCCGACGCCGCAAGCACCGCGCCCGAGAATATCGAGACCGACAGGATAGAGATGAAGGCCGAAGCCGCAGGCCTCTGCAAGACAACAGCCAAAGGCCAAGCCAACGCAAAACAAGCAAGAGACATCACAGCGCCGCTCAGCATCTCAAACACCACGCCGGAGACTATGACGTCGTGGATTTCGCATTCTCTGTTGGCTGCCCTGAGGCTGGCTATCTGTTGGGTCATGGCGGAGTTCACGCCCCAGTCTCTGAAGAAGTTAATTATGGTAGAGGGAATCAGGGCTACCCCGTACAATCCGAGTTCTGCGTCGGACAGAAGCATGGCCAAGACGATTGTTCCAACCGCCATTATAACTGTGGAACCGATAACGCCGATCAGCAGGTGAAAGCTTCCAGTCGCGGAAGACTTGCCCATGCTTAATGCTTTGTCCATTACCGTCACTCACGGAATAGCTTGTCTTAAGTCTATCTCCGCTAAATACTTGTCCTCCAAGCATCCTGTTTCCAGAGGCTCTGCTGTGTTGAGCAAACCTAAAAAAGCGTGACCCGCGTGTGCGACATTTGGCTCAGTAATGTAGCCAGCCGCGACCGCCCTTCTTGAGGCATCGCCTAGGGTCTTTCTTCACTTCCGGGGACATGGCGAGTCTGCGTCTGCTCGGTTTCTGAGTAGCGATGGAAGTCTTGATGAACTTCTTCCATCCGCCAATCTGAGGGCTGGGTGGGATAAAGCGGTCCGCGTTCTCAACTTTGTGCTGCTCCAATATTTCCTTGAAATTCAGAGCCTTGAAGTCTCTGGTGGCGTGAATTATCGTGCCTTGCTCAACGTACAGCATCATATAGTCGGTGATGGCTACGCCTTCGGCTTTCTCATGGTCGTCGAAGCGTTCCTGCCATAGCTTCTTCCACTGAACCTTCAGCTCTTCAACTATTTCCTTTTGAGCCTGCATCACGTTAGCTTCGCTCCTGTGGTTGAAGCAGGTGAACGGAGGATTATCCCTTTGTTTCTCTGCTCCCTCTACTTCCCCTTTTCGAACGCGGTATTTAAGAACCTAAGTACAATAAATCTCTATTGTTTTTCTAGAACAATGGTCGAGTTTTCTATAACAAACATCTCAGTGGTCTAGAAAGCCAAGCTCGTCGAAGTTCTCGAATATCATGTTGAGAATTGGGACCAGAAGGAAAACGCGGCTTTCCGCTGGCTTGCAATGTTTAAATCCTACTTTGCCAATAACGAGAGTGGAGTTAGATTGTGATGAGTTTAATTTCTGTGAGAGATGTCTCGTCAAAGCAGTTTGCAGCGGTCAACGAAACCGACACGCTTTCCCGATGCCTGGAACTCTTCAAGAAAGACGTTCCCCCCGTGTTGGCGGTCTTGAACGAGAAAGGCAAGTACGTAGGCATCATCGCGAGAAGATGGATAGTCAGGGCGAGACTTGACCCCGCAACGACGAAAGTGAAGACGCTCATGCGACCCGCACCAAGAATTGAACCTGACTCGCCGTTGAGCAAAGCCGCCAAACTGATGATACAAAGCGGCGTCAGGCAGCTTCCGATCTTCGAAAAAGACAAACTCCACGGGTTCGTGACCGACGACGCGATCATCCACGGCGCTGTGGCTCAGGAGTGGGGCAACACTTCCATCGAGCAGATCATGACGAAAGCGCCCTACACCATAGAAGCCACCCGCTCGGTGGGCGCCGTCCTGAGTCTCTTCCGGGAGAACGACATCAGTCACATGCCGGTCATGGACAGCGGGAAACTCGTCGGCATCATAAGCACCCAAGACATCATCGAACACATCTTCCAGCCCAACCAGCGCCAGACGCTGGGGGATATCAAGGGTGAGAAAATCCAAGTCCTCAGCATCCCAGCAAAGGGCGTCATGACCACTCCAGTCGTGACGGTTCCGCCTGAGACTCCGCTGAAGGATGCGGAGAAAAAGATGCACGACCTCGACGTCCACTGCCTAGTGGTGACCGCCAAAGACCGATTAGTCGGCATCGTCACAAAACTGGATTTCCTGGAACCTATCTCGCAGATGGAGGAGCTAGACCGACGGCTAACCGTCCAGTTCTCAGTGAAAGGCATGGAAATTGACGAGAACGCCCAGGCTTTCATGATGCAGGAGTTCGACTCGCTGGCTCGCAAGTACAAGGAACTCTTAGAGTCTGGAACACTGTTCGTCTACATGAAGTATCACGGCACCAACCACAACAGGCTGCCGTTGATTCATTGCCGACTGAAACTGCGCACGGTCAAGGGCGTGAAAGGCTTCTTCGTCGCCTCGGGAGAGGGCTGGGGCGTGGAGCCGACGTTCCGCGTGGCGCTGGACAGACTGGACAAGAGAATCCTCCGGAGCAAGGAGTTGGACTTCGACCCGTCGTACCAGAGGGAGTACCTGAGGAAGATAGGCTTCCCCACGGAACTCTAACCCAACTACCCATATTCTACATCCATTCTTTTCAAAGGATTCTTCTCATCGAGGCTTAACTAGGTAGTTCACTTCAAAGCTTCGCGGGCTCGTCTCCCGTGTCTTGCCCGGGACTAAGTCGGCTTTTGGGCTGAACACTCGGAAGTCTTTTGCAAAGTCTTCAACGTAGTCCTGCACGCCGCCGCAACTGTAGCAGAGCTGACCCGAGAACTCAATCGTCACTGCATCAGGGATAACCAAGACGGTTTTGACCACGACCCCCGGAGACTTGAGCCTGTTGTACAGGCTAATGGTCTTCTGAACCGCCACCTCAAGTTCCTGCCGGCTCAACATGACGCCTTCGCCTACAGCTCGATTCGGCTGCCGTCAAAGCCCAGCTTCGAATAGCCTAACTCGTCTTTGACTTCGCTCAACTGGGCGGCGGTGAACACGGGGCCGTCTCTGCAGACGCGGTACTTGCCTATGGCGCAGCTGCCGCACAAGCCGATGCCGCATCGCATCAGCCGTTCAAGACTGGCTTCCAAGGCGATTTTCTGTTTCTCCGCTAGGTCGAAGACCTTCCGCACCATCTGCTCGGGACCACAGGTGTAGATGATGTTAAATTTCTCCTTGGCCAAAAGCCCCTCTAGAGGCTCGGTTGCCAGGCACTGCAAGCCGTAGCTGCCGTCCTCCGTCGTGGCGTGGACGCTTTCCTCCGTGCACACGCCCTCAAGCTCGCTTACAAACAGCAACTCATTTTTTGTCTTGGCACCGATAACGAAGCTCAGGCGGTCAGCTTTGACAGCGAGCCTCTTCGCCAGGAACAGCAGCGGAGCCGTACCCGTGCCGCCTCCGACCATGAGGACCCTACCTCGGCTTTCGGTGAAGCTGTTGCCGAAGGGTCCGCGGACACCCACGACGTCGCCGGGTTCCATGCCGTGCAGGTGCCTGGTGGCGTCGCCCACCTGTTTGACGGTGACTTGGACTTCGCCATCAGCCGCGTTCATCACGCTCAGCGGTATCTCGTCCACGTCCGGTATCCAGAGCATCAGGAATTGGCCTGGCTTCGCCTTTGAGCACAGCTTGTCCCGCATGGTGAACGTTTTAACCGTGGGCGTCTCGGTCTTCACGTCCACGAGCGGCGTGGTTCTGAGAGTGTTAACTGCGGTGAGAGATTCCGACAATGTCATTCACGCTCCTGTAGCCTTTCCTCTTCAGGTACGCGGTCAACCCGCGGTTTATCGCTTCAAACACGCCCAGGCCCTGCGTGGCGATGGCTGTGCCGACCTGGACGGCTTGGGCACCCGCTATGAGGAATTCGGCAGCGTCCTGCCAGTTGGTTATGCCTCCGCAGCCTATTATGGGTGTCTTGAGGTATTCGGCGACCTCGTAGACGCAGCGCAACGCGATGGATTTTATGGCTGGTCCCGACAGTCCGCCTCGGATGTTGCTGAGCACTGGACGCTGGGTCTCGGCGTCGATTGCCATGGCGCGCACCGTGTTCGTGACGGTTAAGGCGTCTGCGCCCGCCTTTGCGGCTACTGTAGCGATTTCTACGATGTCGGTGACGTTCGGCGACAGTTTGACGAAGACCGGCTTCCACGCTTCGGCTTTGACCTTGGATACGACATCCTTCAGGATTTTCGGGTTCTGCCCAATCTCGCTGCCCGTGTACTGAACATGCGGGCAGGAAACGTTCAGCTCCACTGCGTCAGCTCCAGCCTCCAAAGCCTTCTTTGCCGCCAGAGCGTACTCCTCTGCTGAGTAGCCGTAGACGCTGACGACAAGCGGCGCAAGGACGATGGTCTTGGCGTACGTTATCTCTTCGGCGTAAGCGTCTATGCCCGGGTTCGGCAAGCCCAGGGCGTTGATTAACCCGCCTTTCACCTGGACGACGGTGGGGTTGGCGTAGCCTGGTCTCGGCGTTACCCCCACGGATTTCGTGACCACAGCACCCGCGCCGCTTTCCGCGACCGCCTGAAGCATGTCCCCGGTGTAGCCGAGGATGCCACTGGCCAGCATCGTGGGGTTGTCTAGCTTCAAGCCTGCTAGGTTGATGTTCAACAAGTTGGTGCTCAACGGTGTTTCCACCTGAACCGGTACCGCTAGAGGTTATTTTGGGCGAGAAAGATAAAGCTTCTTTTTCAGCCTCAACGTGCTAAGTCGTAAGTATCGGCGTCTTGTGTTCGAAGGTTTGTTAAGCTGCGCAGCTATGCCGCGCGAATTCTCACGCGTTCAGTGTTCTATAACTATTTTCCAGCAAATAATAAATACAGAACCCTCGCATAGTGACTCAGGTTCGAGGGAGAGGGGCAATTTGGAGAAAACCGTTGTCGGCGTATTGGTAATAATCCTTGTTGTTGCACCAATTGTTCTTACGCTCTCCGTGAGCGATGTTCAGGCATCTTTGTCGTGGGGGAACCGGCCCGTAGACTCTGCAGCGAACGTGGGTCAGTGGTCTTCCTTGGCTTTGGATTCCGCTGGCAGACCCCACATAAGCTACTACGACAACTCGACGTTCGATTTGAAGTATGCCCGCTGGAACGGGTCAGCGTGGGCTGTTGAAACCGTGGACTCAGATGGTGATGTGGGAAGATACAGCTCCATAGCACTGGATTCAGCAGGCAATCCGCGCATAGCCTACAACAATGTTTCGAATGGCGACCTGAAGTACGCCAAGGACATAAACCCTAACCCTAACATCACCTCGTGGGTCACAGAGGTCGTTGACAACGCGGGAAACCTCGGATACGGCCCGTCTTTGGCGCTCGATTCCGCGGGAAACCCACGGATAGCCTACAACGATCTCAGCCAATACAGCTACATAAGCCAATGGGGAACTCTCGGCGCTGGAAACGGGGAATTCAACAACACCGCAGGAATAGCAGTCGACAACGCTGGATACGTATACGTCTCGGACAGGTCCAACAACCGCGTCCAGAAATTCACCAGCAATGGCACATACGTTACTCAGTGGGGCAGTCTTGGAACTGGAAATGGACAATTCAACGCAACTTCAGGCATTGCCGTTGACAACGCAGGATACGTCTATGTGGCGGACAGTTTCAACTGCCGTATCCAGAAGTTTACCGTCGACGGCACATACGTGAAGCAGTGGGGTAGCAACGGCACCGGCGATGGCCAATTCAACAATGTCCTCTTCGAGATTGCAGTTGACAACGCAGGATACGTATACGCGGCAGACAACGGCAATTTCCGAGTCCAGAAGTTCACATCCGACGGCGTCTACGTAACTCAATGGGGAACAAATGGCACCGGCAACGACCAGTTCCGCGGTGTCTTCGGCGTCGCCGCTGACAGTTCAGGGTACGTGTACACGACTGACTGGACGCTTAATCGGGTGCAGAAATTCACAAACGACGGCACATACGTGACACAGTGGGGCACAACCGGTTCAGCTAACGGCCAGTTCAGAAGCCCACGCGCCATAGCAGTTGACAGCTCAGGAAGCGTATATGTAACGGACTACAACAACAGCCGCGTCCAAAAGTTCATGAGCAATGGCACTTTCATGGTGCAATGGGGCGGCTTCGGATATGCACCTGGCCAGTTTTACAACACTCGCGGCGTCGCCGTCAACGGTTCAGGTTACGTTTACGTGACCGACTGGACTCTTTATCGCGTGCAGCGATTCGCGCCCAATGGCAACGGTCTCAAGTATGCGGCTTGGAACGGAAGTGCCTGGACCATTCAGACCCTTGAATCGGGGACTCCTGGGTGGCAGTCTCTGAAACTGGACTCAAGCGGCAATCCACACATAAGCTACTGCAATCCTGGGGTTATGGACTTGAAGTACGCTTGGATGGTGGACAACGGATGGCACTACACTACCGTTGACTCAGAAGGCAACCTCGGCGCGGGCACCTCGCTGGCTCTAAGAAACGGCAACCCTCGCATAGCCTATTACGACAGAGCTTTCTTTAACGCCTCTTCGCCCACGTACTTGAAGTATGCGGAGGGTACCTTCTCTGGAGGCAGTATTAGTTGGGTCATATCCACGATCGGCTTCCTAGGCGCCAACGGAAATTTCGGTATGAACAACCCATCTTTAGCCTTGGATTCCGCTGGAAACCCACACATATGCTACTACAACGCTTCCGGAGCTTCATGTCTGCAGTATACCAGCTGGACGGGCAGCCAGTGGTTCGTTGAGACCGTCGACTCCACAATCACCAACGTTGGTCTCGGCAGTTCTCTTGCCATCGACTCTGTCGGCAACCCACATATTGGCTACCATGACTTCGTGATGGGGGACTTGAAGTATGCTACGATGGTAGATTTTAGCGTCGCCATTTCTCCGCCGTCGCAGACTATTGTGGCTGGTTACCAAACAGGCTACTACGTGACGGTGGTTCGCTTCGCGGGCGTGCTGGGACCCGTCTCTCTTACTCTGCTCAATCTGCCATCGAACGTCGGCTCGTACGTTTTCCTTCCGGCATCTGCAACACCCGATTTCACGTCAAAGCTGATAATATGGACCATCAAGAGCGCGCCCGTAGGCACTTATAACCTCACGGTCTCAGCCAACTACATGGGTTCGACCAGAACAGCCCCGTTCAAACTGACTGTGACTACACCCTTTAACATCATACTTGACCTAGAACCCAGAACAGTCGCCCGAGGCTCGACGCTTACCCTCAGCGGGCAGCTTACGCCGGGACGAGCCACCACCCTGAGGCTTTACTACAGGCTTCCGCACGAGACGGGCACATGGGCCATAGCAACGTACCTATACACCAACAGCACTGGGCACTTCAAGGCAGCCGCTTCAGTTCCAACTTCCCTTCCTCCTGGAGACTACGACTTAATGGCTGTCTGGTTTGAGGAAGCCACAGGAGCCTACGTGGCCAGTCCAGTGAAGATGATAACGATCACGTAGGTCAACAACCCGCTGAGCATAACAGGTGAACGCGAACGGATGGTATGCACGCTCCGTATGTCACAGCCCCTACGTCGTTCAACGTACGCTCAGTATAGAATCACGGGACGAGACATTGGCTCCGGGTCAGAACGCAGACAATGCGGTCAAGCGTGGCATTGAGATAGCTTCCAGATGGCTTCGCCTATCTGCTCGTCCCGCGTCAACCCATAGTACTTTTGTACTACCTTCGCTGCAAAGGGAATGGCGGCGCGGTCAACCACCGCCTTCAGTACCTGGCTAGGAATTCGGCTCTCTAGGAAGGTGTTGCGCCAGATGCGGACATTGTACTCCCAGCACCGCGTTAGGAACTCCCACCTGAGCTTCGTCAACTCGTCGTATTCCGCGCCCTTCTTGTTCATCAGGAGGCAGTCCTCCAGCGGCACGAAGAAAAGCGGCACGTAGAACGCGTTGAAGCCACGAAGCTGGTCCATCAGGTCGAGGGTTTGCGCCATGTCTTCCTCGGTTTCGTCTGGTAAGCCCACGATGAGCGTTGCCAGTGGGTACCATTCGTTGTCATTCAGGATGCCGAAAGCTTGAGTGACGATTTCTTTCCACTGCTCTGGCTTGTAGGGTAGCATCTTTCCTCCCATGTACTTGCGCATGAGGCGGACGCTGCCTGTTTCTATGCCTGTTTCGCCCGTGACGACGGGTTTGCCGTTGTGGCTGTACCACGAATGCTCGAGGAGAATTTCAGCTATGTCCCGTATCATGTTCGGGTTGCAGACAACTGGAGCGAGGGACATGTGGCTAGGCTGGATGCCTTTGACGCCCTTGAAGCCCGCGACGCTTTTGATTAGTTTGAGAACTGTGGCTTCGTTGGGGATGAAGGTTTTGTCCTTCGAGCCGTAGAGAAAGAGGTCTTCGGTGACCAGGGTTATGTTCGCGCCTCTTTCTCCGAATTCGCTCGCGGTGACGGCGACCTCCTTCATAATCGTGTCTAGTGGCACATCCATCTTGCGCTGGACGGTGGGTGTGCAGAACTGGCAGTTTCTTCCGCATCCCTTGCTGATTTCAATTGAGCCATGAATAGCTGCGTGACGAATCAGAGGCGTTTCTTCGTCTGGTTTCATGGGTGAATGCATCCGTTGGGGCAAGGCTTCGCCTCTGACGGCTTTCTGGAAGGCTTCAAGAATGCCGTCTTTGCCGGGTCCAGACACGAGGCAATCTACGCCGTAGTCACGTGTGAGCCGCTTGCGCTCAAGCTGCCAGGCTCCAAACCCGCCCACGATAACCTTAGGTCTGTGTGTGCGGGTGGCTGGGTGTTTGGCGAGGGCTTTGAATTCCACGGCGTTCATAGGTTCACCGCCGCCGATGAGGCTGCTGTAGGTTTTGCTGACGTATCCCATGCCAGTTGGGTCCATACTGCTGATGCCCACAGCCTTCGTGGCAGGACCCACAAACTTGTCCAAGTCCGCAGGATGAACCACAGCCACGTCAGCCTCTGAGAAACCGTTCTCCAACAGGATGGCTTCAACCTTCCTCAGCCCGTAGGGAGCTACTTTTGCCCTTCCGTCCCCGTTGCGCTCCACCGGTGGGTAGAGCAATCGCCTCAAAATCCACTTTGGGAACGGTCCGCTCGCGAAGGCGCCCACGAAGGCGATGAACTGGCTGTTGCCAAACTCGCTCATCTCCGTTGCCGAAGCCGTTAAGACTATCTTCGTGCCGTGCTTGCCAGCCATCCGGGTCGCTCTCTATAAGGTAGAAAAGTTGTAGGTCTGGCTTATTAATAATTACGGTGAATAGACGAGTGGATGACCGATTTCGGAAGGCACTTGGAAAAGACCGATGCTATTGGCGAAATACATCCATCAAACAGAAATCCCCAGAAGCGTCGCTGAAACACACAAAGTGGAGCCCTCGCTGCAACCTTCCAACAAACTGAGTAGCAAACGAAAGCAGAAACCACACAGGGGTTTACACTTGTAACATCCAGATGAACGATTTGCCCATTGCGCATCCTACTATTCTGGAAAACCTTAAAAACAATCAGAGGCAAATAAGCTACTCGATTTTGGTTCGAGGGATTGGGGAGAAAGGAAATGAATAGCGTAGAAGAGGCTACTCAGGGCAAGCCGGTCGTAAGAGTCCAAGAGCTACACAAAACGTACGGCAAAACCGTCGCCGTGGAGAATATCTCATTCGAAGTCTACGAAGGCGAAATCTTCGGTATGGTTGGACCCAACGGCGCTGGCAAAACCACAACCATCGAATGCATAGAAGGTTTACGCAAGCCCGACAAAGGCAGCGTTGAAGTTCTGGGACTAAGTCCGGAGAAAGACAGCTACAATTTGCGTGAACGCACCGGAGTCCAACTGCAGACTTCAGCCCTCCAAGACCGCATCAAGGTCTGGGAAGCTTTAGATCTCTACGCTTCATTCTACTCTAAATCGGTAAACTGGGAAGTCCTGCTGGACCGGCTTGGACTGGCAGACAAGAGAAATGACTTTTTTGACAAACTCTCGGGAGGACAGAAACAGCGCGTGTTCGTCGCCCTAGCTCTGGTCAATGACCCAGAAGTGGTCTTCCTCGACGAACTGACAACCGGACTTGACCCCAGAGCACGGCACTCAATCTGGGACTTGGTGCGAGACATCCAGAAGGGCGGCAAAACCGTCATCCTCACAACGCACTTCATGGAAGAGGCTGAACGACTCTGCGACCGAATCGCAATTGTCGACCACGGTCGCATTGTCGCGCTAGACTCTCCCGAGAAACTAATTCAGAGCTTAGGCGCGGAAAACCGCATAATATTCAACATCGAAACCGCGACCGGAAGCCCAAGCCAAACCCTGAAAGACACGGCTGGAGTCACCAAGGTCGAGCAAGTCGGCGACCGCGTCGTGGTCTACGGAAAGGGCAGCGAACTCGCGGGAAACGTCGTCAACACACTGACAGCAAAGGGCATCCACTTCAGCAACCTGCGAACCGAACAGCCCAACCTCGAAGACGTCTTCCTAACCCTCACCGGAAGAGAAATGGAGGCCTGAAAAATGCCAGGACTACGGAAGCTCACCATAATGGAACTGAAAATGTTCTTCAGAAACCCAACAGGAGCTTTCTTCACAATAATCTTTCCTCTAATGCTGGTTCTTGTTTTTGGCAGCATATACGGAAATGGACAAAACCCTCAGTTTGGAGGCTACGGCATCGTGGACGTATACGTACCCTCCTTCACAGGCATGATTGTCGCTATCTCAGCTCTTACGAATCTGAACACAGAAATAGCAACAGCCCGTGAGAAAGGCATCCTCCGTCGTCTGAAAGCCACGCCCTTGCGCCCACTCACAATCCTGACCGCAAAAATTGCCATGATCTTCTCGGTGACCGCACTATCTATGGTGATCATGATTGTCGCCGCCAAATTTGCTTTCGGCTTGCGATTCGCCGGAGATCCGATAGCAGTGTCAGCCGCTTTTGTTCTAAGCAGTTTCAGTTTCTTCGCCTTCGGAATCGTAATAGCCAGCGTAATGCCGAACGTGCGTGCAGCTGAAAGTTTTGGCTTCATACTGCTCTTCTTGATGCTTTTCCTCTCAGGAGTATTCGTGCCGTTTGAGGTCGTTCCAGACACGGTTCAGCAGATTGCGCAGATTTTTCCGATGACCCATGTGACAACTCTGATGCGCGGTCTTTGGATAGGCCAAAGTGTTCTTGAGCATTTGACGGAGGTCGTGGTCTTGCTCGGCATCATGGTGGCAGGCTTCTTGATTTCAGCGAAGATATTCCGCTGGGAATAGACCAACCCAATCTGCTGCATCACGTTGACAAGCCTCTCAGGGAAAGAATGCAAGCATGGAGTCTCTTACCCAAGTCGTGAATCCCCAGCTCTTTCGTCTGGCGCTGTGCCATGCAGAAAGAGTCTGATAGAAGCGGCTACTCCACGTATATTGCCGGCTGACTGGGCATTGCCATCCGGGCACGCTGCTTTGGATCATACAGTGCCTCTTCTACCTCGCCATACACTGAGACCTCAGCGCTGAACCGCTCCTTCAAGAAGCCGAGGGCGCCTTCGATTACGGCCTTTTCTTCCATGCCCTTGAGCTTCAGCATGTTCGCTTTTCTGGCGCCGGACAGCTTTGTCAGGGCTTTGATGGCCTTGGGAACTATGCCGGCCGCGTCTTTCATGTGCGGCTTTATTGCTGGGTCAGCGGCGAGTTCCTTCATAACCTCGCCGATTTTCACCTCGCCCTGCGCTGATTTCTCTAGTGCTTTGAGGTAGATCTGCCACTTCCAAGGTGCCGCAGTGTAGTAGCAGATGCGTCTGGGGGTGATTTTGGTGGCTTTTAGAATGTTCAGTGTGTCGTCGATTAGGTCAGTTATGAGGTTCTCTTGCTCCTCAGCTGCGATGTCAACCTTGTTTGGGTCGGCTTGGGGCCAGGCTGCAGTGCTAATGAAACCCGACTTGCCTGTCTTGGTCCAGAGTTCCTCGCAAACGAAGGGCGCGAATGGTGCCAGGAGCTTCAGCCACGTCTCCACCGCTTCGCCCAAGGCTTTTGTGTCGTTCCCGCCTCTGCGTTGGATATACCATCGGATGTCGTTCCAAGCTTCAAAGAGCGCAGTCTGCAGAGCCGTCCGAGTCTTCATCTCTTCCATGGCCGAGGTGATTTCGGCGATTCGCTGTTGCATTCGGCTTGTTAGCCACCGTTCCAGTGAAGTGTCCTCAGTTTTCGTGGCTTTTGTCAAGATGTCGCCTGCGAAGCCCAGCAACGCCTCCAGTTTGCTCTTGAGGTCGTTGACGTTGTCGCTGCGCCAGTCAGGGTCGTCCATGCCTTCCGCGCCCAGCAGCAGCCCGCACCGCGTGGCGTCTGCGCCGAATCGTTCCACGGCGCCCTTCATTGTGATGAAGTTGCCCTTCGACTTGTGCATCTGCTTGCCCTCGATCATGAGCATACCGTTCACGCCCATGGCTTTGGGCCAGAGTTCACGCGGAAACAGCGCGGCGTGGTGGAAGATGCAGAAAGTCAGGTGGTTGGGCACGAGCTCCTTCGCAGAGTTGCGGAGGTCCATGGGGTACCAGTAAAGGAATTCCTCGTGCATCTCTTTCAGGATTGTTTCACTGATGCCCGCGGTTCTGCTTAGGTCTTTGGGGTTGCCTTTGCCGAGGAACACGTAGTCGAACACTTCGCGGGTGAGCGATTCGGGCTTGAGGCTGTGCAGTCGTATGTGCTTGTAGACCGTGTACAGCGCCATGTAAATCGTGCTGTCGCTCAGCGTCTCAATGATCCAGCCCTTGCCCCACGGCAACGGTGTGCCGAACCCAGTGGTCCTAGCGCATGCCCACTCCTTCAGCCAGTCGACGACCGTGAGGAAGTACTGCCTCGCCGCTTCGGGGTAGAAGTGCATCTGAGCCACGACTTCTTTGGCTTGGGCTTTCCAGTTGGGCTCGGAGTAGTTGAGGAACCACTGGTCGCTCAGGACTTTGACGATACACGGCGTCATGCAGCGGCACACGACGGGCTCGGGCAGGTCGTACATGCTGTCGGCGTAGCCCAGCCGCTTGAAATCTCTGATGAGCGTGTCCTTGACTTCGCGCACCGTCTTCCCGGCGTATGGACCGCAGTTATCCTTGAGGACTCCGCCGTGGAACTCCTTCTTGTACAGCGTCTTCGTGGCGTCTTCAGCGCGGCAGTCACGCTGGTCCTTGACACCCATCTCCTGCACAATTTCTACGGCTGGGAAGTCGCCGTAGCCCTCGACTTGGATGAGGCTGATGGGTTTGATTTGCTTCACCATCTCCGCGTCAACGTTGAAGTCCTTGAGGACTTCGGGTTTTTCCTGGAGGTCTTTCAGCGCCAGCCAGTCGAAGGGCGCGTGTGCAGGGACGCTGTAGACGACGCCGGTGGCGGTTTTGCTGTTGACGAACCAACCGGGCAGGATGGGGAACCACTGTTTGGTGACGGGGTTTTGGAAGTTTTTGCCGATGAGTTCTTTGCCTTTGAAACACCGTTTGACCTCAACGGTCCGCTCCTGCTCTTTCAACTTCTCGGCGGCTTCGGCGCTGACTATCCAGATTTCCCCGTCGACTGTGGCTTCGACGTAGTCCGCGTCTGGGTTGATCCACATGTTCGTGACACCGTAAATGGTTTCTGGGCGAAAAGTCGCCGCGGGCAAAACCGTGCGTTCGTCCAACCGGTACTTGATGAGCACGTACTCCTCCGGCGTGACGCCCTCGCCCACTTGGCGGTCGTGGTCACCCGTGGGGCTCTTGTCCTTGGGGCACCAGACGACGGGGTGCGTGCCCTTCGTGACGTAGCCTCTCTCGCGGAGGTTGGCGTACTGCCACTCGATGAACTTTTGATACGTAGGCAGAACAGTCGTGAACTCCCTCCGCCAGTCAACCGAGAATCCTATGCTATTCACAGCCACACGCCCCTCGTTCGTGTAGTACTGCGCCATGTACAGCGGGTCCACGAACCGCTTCAAATCTGCCTCGGGCACACAGTCCACTTCGCGCAGGACACGAATGAAATCCTGGTCGCCCTTCGCCACGCGCTGGCTCGCACCCAGTAGCGGCTGCCCAGTCCAGTGCCACGCCCAGGGCCAGAGGACATTGAAGCCCTGCATCCGCTTGAAGCGTGCGTAGGCATCGACGCGGGTGGCGGTGAAGGCGTGTCCCACGTGGAGTGGACCGTTCATGTAGGAGTAGGGGAAAGTTACGAAAATCTTCTGCTTCTTCGGGTCTGGGTCCGCCTCGAACAGGTGGGCGTTTTTCCATGCGGTGCGCCATTTGTCCTCGATTTGTCTGTGGCTGTTCATGGAACTGTTCATGGATGCTGAAAGCTATTAAGAGTTACGCTTTCGTCTTGGAGAGGCTGACCTAAAAAGAGAAATATGCAAACCAGACATAGAAGAAAACATGACATCGAAATCCAACCTCGTTGAAGCTTTCAAACTCATTGTTGACGAGAAAGGGTCGAAGGCGCTGAAAGATGCACGCGCAGAACTCTTGGATTCTACCAATGATGACAGTGCAGTGACATTGGCTCTCAAGCACTTCGCAAAGGTGACTCTTTCAAGCGCGGTACCTGTTTTTCCCTCCTTGATTTCTCTGGCATGCGAAGCTGTCGGAGGAAAATCTGAGAAAACGGCCCTTGTTGGCAAGGCCATCATTCTCATAGCTGGTGCAGCAGATATCCATGATGACATTATCGACAATTCTCAGATCAAGGGCTCAAAACGCACTGTTCTTGGGCAATTCGGCAGAGAAATCGCAATACTCACAGGTGATGTATTGCTTGTTAATGGGCTCTCGCAGTTGCAGAGAGAATGCCAATCCCTTTCTAAAACTAAATGCCAGAGAATCTTCGGTTTGGTTGCCCAAGCAACGCTGGAAATCAGCAAGGCGGAAGGTATCGAATTAGAAGAGAAGGGCAAGCTTAGCGTGTCACCGGAGAAACTCCGTGAAGTGCTCGGACTCAAGGCGGTCGTGCCAGAAACATGCATGAAGATAGGCGCGATTCTTGGAGATGCTGATGAGTCAACGGTGGATGTTCTTGGACAAGTCGGCAGACTGTTTGGAGTCGCTTCATTGATGGTGGAAGAGTTCATGGACCTTTTGGAAATCGCGGAGTTCAAGAGCAGGTTGAGAAATGAATGTCCGCCCCTTCCTTTTCTATGTGTCCTTCGCAACGCTCAACTAAAAGCTATTCTGATGCCGATTGTGTCTGCCAAGCGTTTGTCCAAAGCGAAACACAAGGAAGTCATGGAAATTATTCTTGGTTCAAGGGAAGTGCAGGCACTCAAAGAGGAGATGCTTAACATTTCAAAAAACGCAATACAAAAAGCGTGTTCACTGCGAAGCAACAGAGCAAGAGAACAAATCCTAACCTTACTCTCGGCTCTGCCTGCGTATCTTGAGGTTGTGGCAGTCTAGCGGCTTAGAACCATCCGACTGGGCGAGCTGGCACCTTTGGCTTCATGTTTCTCCTTCCTTGTGACACTTGTATTCGTGTTGTACATATCTACTTAAAAATCTTTCTGAACCTCAGATTCAGTTCTTGAATTCCTAATCCTTATTGGAGACGCAGCGGAGCATAGAGGTGAAAGGAAGACATTCGTACGAAGATTAAAATAAGTTCGAGACTTGCTGCGACAAACGTAGTTCTGGTAGCGAACGCTTTCGTATGGTACTTTCTGGCTTTTAACATAATCCGAGACCTCATCAGCATCCTGAGACTCGCGGACTATGAAGCGCTGCTGGTTTTAGGTGTCAATTTCGCCGGAATCGCCCTCTCCGCCGTAGCTGGCTCAATTCTGGTGAACACGTTCAGAAAGAGAGTAACTTTCTTGTACCTATGGACACTGGCAGGCGTCTTTCTCTCGTTCGTGCCTATCGTTTTTCAACCATCCTCAAGTCTTGAACTCGCAGCAGTCTCCGCGGTTTTCGGCACATACTTCGGGTTGGGGATGCCCGCAACCATGGGATTCTTTGCAGCGTCCACGAGCATTGAGAATCGTTCGCAATTGGCGGGGATCACATTCCTCACGGTCGGAATGGCGTTTTCCGTCATTGGCATTGCGGCTACTGATGTGGCAATAGTTGGGGCGGCCCTGGCTGCCATAAGAATCATGGGTCTGCTTTTTCTCTTCTTGCTGAAGTTTGGTTCCCTAACGCTTCAAGAACACAGCCGCGCCTCATACATAAGCATTGTCACGAATAAGTCTTTCATGCTGTACTTTGTTCCTTGGTGCATGTTTTCGCTTGTCAACTACATGACCATTCCATTAATGGGCAAGTTCTTCTCCGAAGGAGAAGATTTCATAAGATTCTCTTCGATCTTGGAGAATATTCTCGTAGCAATTTTCACAGTGGTGGCGGGCTTTCTTGCGAGCATGTATGGTCGTAAACGTCTGACGATAATAGGTTTCGCGTTGCTAGGAATAGGATATGCCGTCTTGGGACTGACTCCTCACAGTATAGAAACTTGGAGTTTCTACATCGCCGTCGACGGCATCGCTTGGGGAATTTTCTACACGATGTTCCTTTTCACACTGTGGGGAGACCTTGCCGAAATGCGAAATGCGGAGAAATTCTACGTTATCGGAGCACTACCGTATCTCTTCTCAAACTTCATGAGAGTTTTGTTTGGTACAATTATATCCAGCATACCCAGCACTGCAATCTTCTCTTTCGCCAGTGTCTTCCTATTCTTAGCAGTCTTGCCCCTAATCTACGCGCCCGAAACGGTCCCCGAGAAGACCCTAAAAGACAGAGACCTGAAGAGTTACGCTGACAAAGCCATTAAAAAAGCACAGAAAGAAACAGAAAGAAAACATAAGCCAAACCTGCCGCCGAATGAAGAAGAAACCGAGGAACGGCAGCCAGAACGGAGTCCTGAGGATGAGGAAGCCAGGAGACTAGCGGAAAAATACTATTAAGCAGGCGCCGTGCACACTTAAGGCATGTTCTTCCATGTCATCCTGACGACCGAATGCAACCTCCAGTGCAGGTACTGCTTCGGCGAAACCCTGGATGACTTCGACGAAGACTTCGCCGATTTTGAGCTGGACTACGCGCTGCCCAAAGCCGCAAGCTACGACCTGTCCTTGCTGGCGGAGTTCTGCGCCAAGGACCCGGACTGCGTCCTCACGTTCTATGGCGGCGAACCCCTGCTCCGTGCAGACCTCATCAAGCGCGCCATGGACGCGGCTAAGCCGAAGCACTGGATGATTCAGACGAACGGGCTGCTGCTGCACAGGCTGCCGCCTGAGTACGTGAACCGTTTCCACACCATTCTCGTTTCGGTGGATGGTGACGAGGCGTTGACCGACCACTACCGCGGGAAGGGCACGTTCCGCAGAGTCATCGATAACCTGAAGCTCATCAAGCGGAACGGCTTCCGGGGCGAGCTGATAGCCCGCATGACGGTTATGGAGCAAACCGACATCCACAAGCAGGTGACCTGGCTCCTCGGCAACGGGGAATTCAGGTTTTCGAGCGTGCACTGGCAGCTGAACGCCGGATTCTGGGGAAACGACTACCATCGCCGAGATTTCAAACGCTGGACCGCAGAAAGCTACATTCCAGGCGTGGACAACCTCACAAGGTTCTGGGTGGATTACATGCAGAAGACAGGTAGGGTGCTGCGGCTCTACCCGTTGCTAGGCATAGCCAGTTCACTCCTGCTGGACAAAGAGCCGAGCCTGCTCCGATGCGGAGGCGGCTGGATAAACTACGCTGTGCAGACGGACGGCTACATCATCCCCTGCCCAACGATGTGGGGCATGAAAAGGTACTACTTGGGGCACATCGCCCACTCGGACCCGCTGACACTCGGCAAGGTCCTAATCACCAGTCCCCCCTGCACTGAATGCAACATTCAGGGCGTCTGCGGTGGCCGCTGCCTCTACGCGAACATAACAAAGCGCTGGAGCAGCGAGGCGTACGCCGAAGTCTGCGACACGGTGAAGAGCTTGGTAAACGCGGTGGAGCGGGAGTTTCCGAGAATCAGGCAGTTCATTCACGATAGCAGGGTCAGCTTGGGCGATTTTGAGTATTTGCGGTACAATGGCTGTGAGATAATTCCTTAACGCGCCGTGCCCGAACGCTCTCCATCAGTGGGTTGCTGACGCGATTGCCGTAGGCGAAGGGAACACCCAGGTAACTTCGTCTTCGACTGGCTGTTTGAGGTTCTTGGGAAGTTTCACCGTGAAGGCTGTGCCTTTGCCGAGTTCGCTTTCAACCGTGATTTTTCCTCCGTGTGCTTCAACGATTCGCCTGCAGATGGGCAGGCCGAAGCCCATGCCCTTTGCCTTAGTCGTGAACAGCGGCGTCCATAGCTTGTCCACGGTTTCCTGTGTCATGCCTATGCCAGTGTCCTGGAACGTGAAATCCACCGCGTCGTCGTCTTCCCTGCTCGTGATTGTCAGTTCTCCGCCATTGGGCATGGCTTCAAATGCGTTCTTGATTATGTTCACGAAAACTCGGCTCATCTTACCCGCATCAGCCGTGAGAGTTGGCGTTTCTGCCGTTGTGTTGGTGATTTTGATGCTTTCAGGAGTCTCCGCGAGCGAAAGGGCACTGTCCACGAGGGTTTTCGGCGTGGTTCGAAGGAGTTGCAACTTGATGTCTCTTGAGTAGTCCAGTAGGTCGTTGATGATTTTGTTTGAGTAATCGATGCTTCGTTCAATCGTGGAAAGCATGTCCTTTCCAGTTTCATCAAATCCCTTGGCGTACTTAGCTTTGAGGAAGTACGCTGCGCCCTTGATGCTTGTCAACGGGTTCCGCAGGTCATGCCCAACCATCCCTGCTAGTTCGCCGATGGCTGCAAGCTTCTCGGATTTAACCAGCTTAGCTTGCGTCTGCTCCAGCTGTCGAGTCCGCTCTTCGACTAGTTTTTCCAGTTGCTGGGAGTATTCAGCCAGTTTGCTCTGCAGCAGTTTCTTCTCTGTTATGTCCACCGCCACTTCTATCGCGGCGATGACTTTTCCATCTTTATCCTTCAGCGGCGTTGCGATGAGTTCAACCCAGTACTTTCTGCCGCTGATATCTGTGGAAGAATACTCATGGGTGTCAAAGGGTACGCCTTCTTCGAAGACTTTTCTAACGCCACAGCCTGGGCAAACGTGGTCCAGAGTGTGAATCGAGGAGTAGCAGTATTTACCTTCCACATGCCCCTTTAAGCGTTTAACGAAGCTGTTCGCCCACAGCGTGCGGTAGCCCTTGCTGATGACTATGAGGCCGGTGCCCATGCTTTCCGTGACTGCCTCCAGCTTATCGCGCTCCAGCTCGAGTTCGTTCGCAATTCTCTTCTGCTCCGTTATGTCTCTGGTTATGAAATGGAACAGTTTTCTGCCCGACAGTTCAATCAGTTGCACGGTGCTTACGACGTCTCTAATTTCCCCGTTCTTAGTGCGGTGTTTAGTCTCGAACTCGTCCTTGCCTGTCTTCATTATCTTTCTCATTCGCGCTTGTGTTTCCTTGGGAGTTTCGATTACCTCGTAGTCGTAGACGGCGAGTTTGGCGAATTCCTCTCTGGAGTAACCGAGTTGGCGATGTGCTTCATTGTTGAACTCGACAGCCATCGCGGTTTTAGGATCGATCAGCAAGATGCCTAAGGGCGCTTGATTGAAAAGTGTGTGGTAGCGTCTTTCTGCCTCTCGAAGTTTCATCTCCAGCTGCCTGAATTCGGTTATGTCCAAGCCAAAGCAGATTGTCCCTACGATTCTGTTCTGTTCGCGCACTTCGCTGTTGCGCCAGACGATGTATCGCTCTTCGCCTGATTTCGTGAGAATGGGGATTTCGAACTTCTTGGGCAGTCCGCTTGACATGAGACGCTCAAATTCCTTTCTGACCTCGGGATATCGGTCTCTAGGTAAAACGGTGTCGAACCAGTTACGCCCTTCAAGCTCTTTCCGCGTGTAGCCCGTAATTTCTTCTGCGGCAGCGTTGAACGCCTGAATCTTTCCCTCCCTGTCTAGTACGACGAACATGGCGTTGGCGGTTTCGATCAGGTTTTCGGCGTATTCCTTTGCTGCCTGCAATGCAGCCTCAGCTCGCTTGCGCTTGGTGATGTCCCTTGCGATGCTGAGAATCGCCTGTTTTCCCATGTAGGTCACGAGGCTGGAGCTGATTTCCACTGGGATTTTCCTGCCATCCTTTGCGGTGTGGCATGTCTCAAAAACCTGTATTTGATCTGCTGGCATCCTTGTGACAAGGTCTTTTATCTGATCTGCTGTCAGACTGGTGTCGATGTCTTGGGGTCCCATGGAGAGCAGTTCTTTGCGGGAATAGCCCAAGACTTTCACTGCTGCGTCGTTGACGTCGATGAATTTTGCGTCGAGGTCTATGACCCAAGCGGTATCGTTCATGCCGTTGATTATCTTGCGGTACTTCTCCTCGCTGGTTTTCAGGGCTTCTTCCGCTTTTTTGCGCTCGCTGATGTCTCTCGTTATGATGATGAGTTGCTCGACTTCTCCTTTCGAATCTTTGATGGCGCTTACTGAAAGCTCAGCGGAGAGATTCCTGCCGTCTCGGGTTGTGAAGGAATACTCGACGTTCTTGACAACTTCCGCCTGAGGCAGGCGTTCCTGAAGCAAGCCTTCAATGGATGCGCGGCTGTTTGTGTCCATCAGTTCGAGTCCGTTTTTGCTGATTGCGTCCGCTTTGGAGGAGAATCCGAACATCCGGAGGGCTTCTTGGTTGCATTCAGAAACCTTGCCTGTGATGTCTGTGACAAATATGGCGTCTGGTGATGAGTCGAATATCCCCCTCAGCTTCTCCTCGCTTTGCTTGATTTCTCTTGTCTTCTCATCCACGAGTGTTTCCAGTTTCTCGGAATACTCTCTTAGGCGGCGTTCGTTGGCCTTCCTTCGGGTGATGTCTCGGAAAATGACGAGGTCGGCGTTATGCCCGGCATATTCGATCTTCTTGGCTTTCACTTCTAGGAATCGCGTTTGTCCGTTCTTGTCCAAAACTCTGATCTCATAGGGGTTGACTGCGATGCCTGCGAGTCTTTTGTGTAGGTTCATAGCGAGTATGGCTTTATTCTTTTCATCTATGATGGTTAATCCTAAGAATGACTTGCCGACTAATTCCTTCTCGCTGAACCCAGTGATTGCTCCAAACGCTTCGTTCACGAGCAGAAGAATACCCTTCTCGTCGACAACTACAACTGGGTCGGCCAGGAAGTTCATGAGAGCTACGAAGTTGTATTCCTCAGCGGCTTTTTTGTCCCCTCCCGTTTTGCCATCGCATTTATCCCTTGCGTCGCTGTCTGAGACCATGTTCTGTTTGACGAGGTTGACGTATTTTGATAGCGTGAAGTCTTCTGGCTTGACGAATCCAACGTCAACTTTCGTCTTATCGTGGAGCCTTTTCATGAACATAATTTCGAGGGGTTTGCAACCTAAGCCGAAGATTTCTCGGAGTGCTTTTGCGAAGTCCTCGGTACGGTTGGGTATGTCTTGTTTCTTGATGCCGAACTTTTGCTCTATGTGGAAGTATACTGCCTTGGTGGCGGTCTCTCCAAGCGATGCTAGCGTCTCGTCTATGGACGACAGGAAGAGTTCGTTGAACTCTTGTTCCTTGATCTTTGAGGTAATTCCCCGCATATCTGTCCCGTCGGCTGGTGATGCCCTATCTTAACTCGTGCGATAAAAGTTAAACTCCAACATAATATAAAAGATTATGAATCGTTAATCAACGTCCAAGACAAGCGTCTCGGCTTCAGATGCGTTGCTCAGAGTTATATTCTCGGATGTAAGAGTACGTAGCGGTGACCGATTTGTCTCCGACGCTCCGCGACGCCCAATACATGTGCTGGAAAACCTACCAAAGCCTTGAACTCAAACTAGAAAAGCCATCAAGCCCTCCAAGATGACGCAAGACCTGCAGAGAAATGCAGCCGAAACAGCTGAGACGATTGCCGGTTTCGATAAATCAGGTTCCGGTGGAGAGGACAAGGCGGACTTGGCGCGGCGGCTTTCAAAACTGCTTTTCACGGCTTTCGTGCTGGCAGAACAGCATGAGTGGACTTGAAGGAGGCTTTTCTGCAGACTGTGGATGAGTACATGCTTCAGCTCGCAACCTGACAGAACATCGGTTGGCTCTCTCGACCGCCCGTTTCTTTCGTTCTTTGACAATAACGTAGACGGTGGAGACTATAGTAACGACCACCGCGATTGCGATTGTTCCTGCCACGTAGAGAGTGGGGAAGGGCACGAAGTTCCTCCGAGTCTGAACTTCCGCCGCTTCGCCGGAAGAATCGTACGCTACAGCCTTTATGACGTGTTGCCTCAGCGGGTAGTCATCTGTGTTGAAGGACCACACAAATGGCACAACAGTGCGGTTGAGTTGCAGCGCGTCATCTACGTAGAATTCGACTCTGATCGTGTCTGTGGAGACGCTTGCGGTTATTGTGAATTGACCGTAAATATCGTTGAAGGCGCTGTAGCCGTTGTCTTTGTGCCAGTCCAGCCTTATGGTGGGTTTGGCCGCTGTTTCTGCCGCTGTGAACTCGGAGAGGACTTGCAGGAGTATCAGCGTCAGAATTGATGCTGCTACTGCAGGATGGTTCAGGCGCGCTCGCACGTGTTTGCCTCTCGGTCGGTTAGAAAAAGGGAAGAGACGCGTCTACAGTTTCTTGTAGACCACGTCACGTTCTCGGGCGTGTTCCGCGAGCTTTATGCCTATGCTTTGCCCTGCCTCGGCGCGTTGGATGTTCTTGTGCTCAATCTGCATCGATTCGACGGTTTGCTCAAAATCCGTGGAGGGTCCCTTGACGAGGATGCGGTCGCCCACCAACAGGGGTGCAGTGAGGTCCAGGACGGCGACGCCGATTCTGGGGAAGAAGTGCGTTATGTGGCCGACTTCGACAACGTTCTGTTCGCTCAACATGTTGTCTCCCACGGCTAGTATTGTGCTGTGTAGGCATAAAAAACTTGTCAAACTGCAAAGCTGACGTCACGTAGACCAAAAAAAGAATGATAAAGGAATGACAGGAGGATTCGCGCTTACTTCTTGAATTCTACTTTCACGGACCAGCTGATTTTGCGCATCAGGTCTTCGGGCGCGTCCTCAATCATGTTCGCCTTGGTGTAGTCGGCGATGACGCGTCTCACCTTGGTCTGGATGGCGGCAGAGTCGAGTTCGGTCGCGAGCATTTTTCCGATCTCGTCGCAGAGTTGGATGCTTTGCCTCTTGTTTAGACTGACTGATTGCATTTTGTTTTGCACCGTGAACATATTCGGTGAAAACCTATTAAGCCTGTGTGACTGTGCTTCGTCAACAACAAGGAACACACGCCGACTTTCCTGTTGTGGCCAAGCTCGGTTAATGTGTCACCGCTCAGGTTCTTCTCGGCTCTTCGGCGTTCGCCCACAAGCATTCAAAATAGTCCTGAACCAGACCGACCAGCGACTTGTTAGTTGACCAAAGCGCAGGAGATGTGCCTAGTGCGTCATCCGATGAATTGCTAATCATGACTTTTTCTCTGTCGCATGTGCCGACCACTGCTGCTGGTGAAACGGACACGTATCTCAAATGGAAGGCTGGGTGTTTTGACAGGGTCCTTAGAGGTTCCGAGTTGCAGCTGGGCTCTTCTGATTTCGGTAGAATCATTCTGAATGTGACTTTTCTGGACATTGCCTTCTCCAAAGTGGGCAGGGTCTCGTTTAGCCATGCCGACACTCTCCTGTATGTTCCGAGGACGCAGATGGAATTCTTTGAGCGGCTGACTGTCTCTTCGGACGTTGCGTACTGGTTTTCCTTTCCTGGAATCAACAAGTACTCTGCTTCCTCCTTGTTCTGGTAGCAGCGCTTCTGCACGTTTTTGTACTTGTCAATCAACGCCTGCGATTTCCGCCGAAGTTCCTCCTCCTTCTTGACTCGTCTCTGCATAAGGCAAGAGATTTCCTTTTCAACGGAGACCGAACGGAACTTGGCTGGCTTGTCTATGGTCCTCTGAACAAGCCCCAACTCTTCGAGTTGAACGAGTATGCGGTAAACGTCGGGACGAACTATGTTGCAGATTTCAGAAAGCGCATGGGCTGTTAGGTCTGTGGACTTCAGAAGCGATAGGTACACCTTCGCCTGGGATGCGCTCAGTCCGAAATCGGTGAGTGTGGTGATGTCTTCTTCGGAGTGGCTCATGTCTCCTTTCTCACGCTCGCGTGATCCAGTGTTAGGGTTGCTTCCTTTAAGAATCTTCTCCAAGTAAGTGCAGAGAGCACTTACAATACTATTTATCTATTAAATTCGAACTTGGGCGGGAGAGAATCGAAAGAGAAGAACAAAGCGAAGGAGAATGAAACCAAATGCACTCAGACTCAGAAAAGAAAGGAAAATCTACATCGAGAAAGAACATAGCCGCCACAGCAGCCCTCTTTCTGATTGCGCTAACCGTCATTTCAGCCGTAAGCTTCTTGCCCGTTGCTTTCGCCCAGACAAAGGTGAGAACCACAGCCTTTGCCTTTGCCAATCCCCAGCTTGTCGGTAAGGGACAGACCGTGTGGCTGGTGGGCTGGATTTCTCCGCCAACAGGCGTGGGCAATCAGAAGTATGCGAACCTGACGATGACCGTCACTAAGCCTGATGGAACAACTAAGACCGTATTCTTCGACCTCACAGACGTGGGCGCCGCAGTCAACACGAACTTCGTTTGCGACCAAGCCGGCACTTACTCGGTCAAGCTGACTTGGGCAGGCGACGCAAGGCACCTCGGCTCTGAGAGTCCACCCTACTCTTGGACCGTGCAGCAAGACCCGATCGACTTTAGCCTACCAAAGGTTCCCCTTCCAACCGGGTACTGGAGGTTCCCCATATCCGCTCAATACTACGAGTGGTATCAGATATCAGGACCTTGGGCTCAGAACCGCTACGACGCCACCCAAGCACAATTCAACCCCTACAGCAAAGGACCAAACACTCCGCACATTCTGTGGCGAAAACAGGTCGTGCCAGGCGGTCTCGCTGGAGGAGGAGAAGGCTGGAACAGCATCCAAGGAAGCTTTGCGCCCAACACCGAAGTCAACATAGGCTTAGCTAACTATGTTGCCGCGCAGGGAAGACTGTACTACACCACCAGAGACTTCGCCAACAACTACACGCAAACCCGCATACTGCTGCACTGCGTAGACATGTACACTGGACAAGACGTATACAATGTTGACTTAGATTGGCCAATTGCAGCGCCCTCCACGAACCCCAACGCTTTCCCACCAGGACGACCCAACCTGTTTCTGGAAGTTGTCGGTCAATCGAAGGGAGGAACCGACGTCAGGACCGCCACGGTCACAGGCGCGTACAGCCTATGGGTAAGCGGGAACGGTCTGCGCGAGGTTGACCCTATGACGGGTCAGACGATTTATCAGCGAACCGACGTGAGCCCCTCAGTATTCGCTGACGGCTACTTCTACATCTCCAGCGGCGGGAACCTGTCAAAGTGGTCCACGAGAGCCAAGGTGAACGTGTGGACAGTTCCTGGACTAGGTTCGCCAACCTACGTCTACAAGGACATTCTTGTGTATTCAACGAAGAGTTACGACGGCTACATCCGAACCACAACCTACGATGCAAACACAGGGAAACTAATCGCGAACGGAACGCTGCAGAACCTCTACTCCATCACGCTGTCGCAGTGCGTCGCTGACGGGAAGGTATTCTACAGCGGTGACGACCTGAGAATGCACGCCGTGGACCTCTTGACTTGCCAGGAAGTGTGGGTGAGTGACCCGATGAAATATCCCTACGGCTCCTGCCAAGCGTACAGCCAATCTGCTGCCTACGGCCTGGTGTACTCAGGAATGTTGGACGGATACGTCTACTGCTGGAACACGACAAACGGCAACTTGGTTTGGAAGCGCTACCTCGGAAACACTTCATACACTGCGTTCGGCACCTACCCAATGTGGGGAAACATCGTCATCGCTGACGGAAAACTCTACGGCGCAACCGGCGAACACACAACCCCGAACCCCATCCCCTATGGATACTCGCTCTACTGCCTTGACGCCTTCACCGGCGACGTGATTTGGAACTATCCCTCGTTCTGCATGTACACCTTCGCGTCGGTCGGCTTCGGCAGCGGAATCTCTGCGGGAATGGTGTTCTACCAGAACAACGAAGACGGATGCCTGTACTGTTTCGGTCAAGGTCAAAGCGAAACCGCGGTCACGGCTTCACCCAAAGTCGCAACGAAAGGCTCCAGCGTACTCATCGAGGGAACAGTCAAGGATATCTCTCCAGGCGCGAAGGGCACTCCGGCAATATCCGATGATGGCCAGAGCGCGTGGGGACAGTACCTCTACAACAACGCACCTCAGCCAGCGAACGCCACGGGCGTCACAGTCCTCCTGCAAGCGGTATTCCCAGACGGCACGGTCAATGACATCACGCACGTCACGAGCGACGCAAGAGGCTGCTTCAGCTATCTCTGGAAACCCCAAGCAGAAGGCAAGTATACGATAGTGGCAAAGTTCGAAGGTTCAGACTCATACTACCCATCGAGCGCTGAGACGGCGATAGGGGTCGACCCTGCACCAGCCCAACCCGCACCAGTCGTAGCCTCAATTCCAACTGCGCCACCGACAACGACGCCGCCTACCCCGACGCCGACTCCAGTCCAGACCGTTTCGCCATCGCCCACGTCTGCTCCGCAGCCTGAAGCCCCACCGCCAACCGACATGTACGTCATCGCGGGCGTAGCAGCCGCTGTAGTGACCGTTGTCGCAGCCGCAGCCATCGTCCTCAGAAGACGCAAGTGAGCAGAACAACAATCCTCCCACTCCTTTTTTTAATGAATCCTTCTTGCGAATATCAATAGCCTTGGCTAATGCAGAACCCAAACGTTGCGGCAAGCGGTGGCTCGGCTGCTGTGGTGCCGATTACCTCGTTTTCCCGAGCCACTGCACTTCATGCTTCAGCAATCGATTCTTCTAGAACGATTCGACATGAAGCCTAGGATTAAGTGCCACTCACACTTTTGTTGCTTTACAGTGGGTTGACTGTTAGTGTTTCGACGCCTAGCTAGAATTGCATGGTCTGATCAAGCAAAGTAGATGGTGCGTAACAACACACGTAGCAAGTATTATATAGAACCTGATAGAAATAGGGAACGTTGGTTCTATGTTCTAATCAATTCAAGGGTATAGAATCAACAAGAAAAACAAGTATAGGGAGAAGGGAAAGCAAATGAAAACAAGCTCAACAATAGCAGTGCTGTTCACCATCTCATTGTTGACCTCCTTTGCTGCAAGTCTATCCTTCACCTCGGCAATGACCGATGAACAATTGCACAACAGCCTCATTAATCAGGCACCAACGAACGGACAGGCTAATCAAGGCCCAATGGCCAACTTTGCAGTTCCAGCGGCATATGAAGATCCTGGAAATCCAAGAATAGCAGGCGACGTGGGTTCAGGTTGGAAACCAGAAGTGAAAATGACGCCCGATTTTAACGACTCCGTTAATCCTTCGATGGGCACCTACATTAATAGCGCGACGGGGGCTGTTTCGCTCTTCTGCGCCGTGCAAGAATGGGACGACGCCAACCCACGTTGGGTATTGCGCATCTACAGGTCAGACAACAACGGCAACTCGTGGTACTGGATACTTGTGATGTGGTGGGGAGCCTATCCCCAGCGAAGCATTATCCATCCCTCCTTAGCAGTCAGCCCTTACAACGCAACTCTCTTTGTGGCGACGCAAGACACCGCGGTCCCGGCGTCGGGACTCTCGAATGACATTAGAATTTGGCGCATAAACATAAACAACCCCGGTGATAACCAACAGTGTAACATAGATGCAGATGCTGACGACGATCAATCGCCTGAACTCGTCTCCGAATATTCGTGGGGAACAAGCAATTACCTCTATGTCACATATGAAAAATACATTGCCGCCAACGATCGAGACCTGTACATCGCAAGGTCCATAGACTGGGCTCAAACATGGTGGACTCAGCCTCTCATAGGATCCACCGTGGCTTGGGTCTACAATCAAGCAAGCATAACTTATGCTCAGAGAAACCTGTACATAGCCTTCAGAGATGCTGCGACCTACAGCGGCTGGGGATACGTCAGCCTAGCTTACTCCACCGACTACGGTTCCAGCTACAATTTCGTATACAACATAACTGAAAACCCTCAAGATGCATCCTGGCCAGCAGTGGCAGGCAGTCGCTATGGACCCGCCCATTCGCCTACAACAGTCATAGTGGCTTACGAAGCCAACACAACCTCGAGCAACCATGACATACTTTACTCCTTCAGCCTAGACTACGGAGCATCATGGAGCGGAGGGAGTGATAGCTATCATCAGATCGCAGTCTCAGCCTCATACGAACAGAGACCAGAACTGGCAGTCGACGGCATGGGCACCGAAGATATGAGCGTGGGAGGAAACTACCACTTAATCTACCAAATAGGCAATGACATCTACTACACTCAACTGCCCTACTTCGACATCCCGATATACTATGGAGGACACGCGTTCTGGGGCTACTACTTCGGCTGGACAACGCCACACGGAAAAGTCACCAGCGAACCCGCACTGGCAAGCCAATCATACCCGACAATGACAATAACTACTTTCAAGAGAACGGTTGGCGGCCAACCACTCTGGGAACCCGGCGTTGCATGGACAGACTTTCGATCAACAGGAGACTCATTCTACGACATATACTACTCAACTCCAGATGCAGATTTCAGCATCACATTTGTTCCAAGCAGTCAGACAGTTGTCGCAGGCAAATCACTCGCATACTACGTCACAATTAATCGACTCGCAGGACCCACAAACGCCACAGCATACATAGGCGGCACACCGCACTGGCCCACCTACCAATCAGTCTACGTTACACACGAATACAGCATATCGCAATTAACGCCGACCGGCTCAACGACGCTCACGTTGTACACTTCGAACCTCATGCCGGCAGGCAACAAGGAATTTACTGCAACTGCAACAATCGGCGGATACCGCCGGATGATGGGAATACCCTATGTGGTGACTGCACCGCCCACGCTGACGCTCAACCTGAATCCCACGACAGTTGCCAGAGGTGCAGTATTGACGATAAGCGGGCAACTCTCGCCTGCTCCGGGATCAGCACAAACCATATACCTCTACTATAGATTGCCGCACCAGACGGGTACATGGGCACTGGCCACGACGCTGACAACGAACGTAGCAGGAGCTTACAATGCAGCAGCAACTGTTCCGATGGGTCTGCCTGTTGGTCAGTTGGATCTTGTTGCTTTCTGGGTGAATACGCAGAACGGCGCGTATGCGGTAAGCCCAATTAAACTGCTGACTATAACATAGGGAAGAACTACAAAACCTTCAATTTCCCTCTTTTTATAGGAAAACTAGTTCGCAAAAACAGTTCCAGTTTATCCCTTTGTACTGCAAAGCTGCACCGCTGCGTGGAAGTGAAACAAGACGGCGACGGTTCGGAGCCGCGGTTCGTTGCCGTGACCGTGAGCTTCGTGCTTTCCCTTATGTGGTATGTATGCTGTCTGTGGCGGTTTCGACGAAACCACTTCGGATATCGGTGTCACCTTGGGTTTAGGTGACTCTGAACGTTCCCCGCCCCGTTCCGGTTTGGTAGCCTGCCTTCGTGACGGTTGCGGTTACAGTGTACGTTCCTCGTGGCGCCGTGAATCCAGTCCTGTACGTGAACCGCACCCTTCCTGAGGAGTCCGTCGTGCCGACACTTGTTCCTGCACCTTGTCCGCTGGGATAGATGACCTTCATCGTTACTGAAGCCCCGCTTATCCCGATGCTCGTGCCGGCGTCTGTCGCTATGACCGTGATGGTAATCGTTGAACCTCGCGATATGTATGTCCTGCTGAGTGTTACAGTGACTCTCATCGTGCCCTGCTGAGACGCCGCGGGCGTTGCACTGGCCTCGTTCGACGGCACGGATTCGCCGACTGAGTTGACCGCCGTGACGCGGTAGAAGTAGGTTACGCCGTTCGTGACAGCCGCGTCATTGTAGACTAACACATTGCCCAGCGTCGTGAGGAGCGTCTCTGAACCCGCAGCAATGCCCCTGTAGGCCTTGTAGCCTGTGATGGCGGAACCTCCGCTGCTTGAGGGCGCTGACCATGATAAAGAGACTTGACCATTGCCTGCCGTCGCCCTGAGGTTCTGTGGAGCTGATGGAGCAGTGGGCGCAGACTGCACGTTCACAGTTATTGTTGCCAAGTGAGTTATGGAACCACTCGTTCCTCTGACTGAAACTGGGTACGTTCCGCTGCCTGCTCCAGCCGGCGCTGTCACAGTGACAGTGGAAGTTGCAGATCCGCCTGACGTGAGCGTCCTCGAGGTTGGGTTAGGAATGGCTGTCCAACCTGCAGGTGCTGTTGTTGTCAGGGTAACCGTTCCCATGAACGAATTAAGCGAGGTCAGGGTTGTGGTGAAGCTTCCAGATGTCCCTGATTGGATTGTCAGAAGGGAGGGTGAAACGGTCATGGAGAAGTCTGGCGTCGGCGGCTGCAGTTGTGCTCCAGCTGCTTTGGAGGCGTTTATTCTGCCGTAGCCGTAGTTCGTGTCTAACCCAGGGGTGCCCAAGTCGACCGCCGTGGTCTGCAGGATTGTTCGAACCTCGGCTGGCGTGTGCGGGGCGTTTCTGAGGATTAAGGCTGCGGTTCCAGCCGTGTGGGGACATGCCATAGATGTGCCGCTCATGGTGGCGTAGGCGGCTCCCTTGTAGGTTGAGTAGACGCTGACGCCCGGAGCTGCCACGGACAATTGTGTGCCTCTGCTGCTGAAGCTTGCCACATTATCGTTTGAGTCTGTGGCTGCAACGGCTATGACTGAGGAATATCGGGCTGGGTAGCCGACCGTGTTGCTGCCGGGGCCGCTGTTGCCTGCCGCGGCGACTAGGACTATGCCTGTATTGTAGGCTTTGTCGCATTCCGCGTGGAGCGAGGCTGAATCGGAACTGGAGCCGAAGCTCATGCTTATGACCTGAATGCCGTTGTTTATGCACCATTCCATTCCGTTGATGATGTTGCTGATTGAGCCTGAACCCGTGCGGTCTAGAACTTTGACTGCGTACAGTGAGACTTCAGGGGCTACGCCGACGACGCCCACGCTGTTGTCGAGTGCCGCGACGATGCCTGCGCAGTGGGTTCCGTGACCGTTGTCGTCGTTGTAGCTGCTGGTGCCGGCGACAAAGGTGGCGCCGCCCGCGATGTTCAGGTCAGGGTGTGAGGTGTCTATGCCGCTGTCCAAAACGGCAACCTTTATGCTGGTGCCCTTGTTTCCTCCTGCCCAGACGACTGGCGCCTGAATCTTTGTTACTCCCCATGGAGTGGACTGGGCTAAGGCGTACACCAACGCGTCTTCTTCGACGTAGGCTACGTTCGGGTTCCTTCTCAGCGCGTCCAGCTCTCTGACGGGGACACTGGCTACGACTGTCCCAATGCTCGTGAAAGAATCTCTGACATCGCCACCATGTGACCTTACGAAGGCAACGTCGTTGTCTCCCTTGAAACCTATCAGAACTGGGATTTTCTGGTCAGTCTGCGTCGAGGCTGTTGGCGCTAGGGCGGAGATGCCAATGATGAGGATGAGTGATATGAGAACAAGACTTATAGCTCTCTTGTTAAATTTCAATTCCAGTTCAGCCCTTTCGATGCGTTTGGCTCGTGACCTTATTTAACATTGTGGAATAATAGTACAACAGGCGAACAGTTGCGTTTTTCGCCAACGCTACACAACCGTCACAGGATTCTCGTCGCACAATGGTTGGAAGCACGTTCTCAGAGGGGGCAAAGTGTTGGCATGGCTTCAGGCAGCCTTTTCAACCTGCACGGTTGTTGCTGCTTTTCTGTAGTCACATAGGCTTAATACGCAAGACTCGTCTGGGGTTTCCGGCGTAGGAGCTTGTCTATGCGTTCTTTTCCGCGTTGCGGTGAGGTTACTCCATGAACGAGCCACCTCAGTCTAATGGTGTAGAGTCGGCTTCTTTTTCTCAGAGGCACAGCTCGATAGTTCTCGGCATAGTAGTTCTTGGAACGCTCATGGGTTCGGTTGACGCCACGATTGTGCTCCTGGCGTTTCCCGTCATCAACGACAGTCTGCACTCTGATTTCTTGGTCTCCATCTGGGTGATTCTGGCGTATCTGTTGGTGATTGCGGTTACGACGACGCAGGTGGGCAGGCTTGGCGATATCTACGGCAGAAGCAGGATGTTCAACTTCGGCTTCGCGCTCTTCACCGTAGGTTCGGCGTTGTGCGGCTTCTCGGGCAGCATCATCCAGCTTATCTTGTTCAGGGTGATGCAGGCGGTGGGCGGCTCGATAATGCAATCCAACAGCGGAGCCATCATCGCTGATGTCTTTCCGGCGCGGACTCGGGGCAGAGCATTTGGATACAACTCGCTGGGCTGGACCGCTGGTGCCATGCTGGGCATAGTTCTCGGTGGCGTAATCACGACGTTTGCGGGTTGGCAGTACATCTTTTTCATCAACATACCCATAGGCGTCGTCGCGGTGATTGCGGGTTTGAAGTACGTTAAGGATGCGGCGCGGGTGAAAACTCGGATAGACGTGTTCGGCATGATTCTGCTTGCTGTTGCTCTGTCGATGTTTGCACTCGGTGCCACCGATTTTTCAGCTCAGGGCTTCACAGTCCAGAATACCGCCTTGACGGTAGCTGGTGGGTTGCTTATTCTGGGGTTTCTGTTTTACGACCGCAGGCTGAAGAATCCCATCATAGACTTTGAGGCGTTCAAGAACCGAGTGCTTCGAAACGCGGTCGGGGCAACGTTCTTCGTGAGCCTCGGCTACCTCGCCGTGGCTTTCTTGGTCATAATGTACCTGCAGGGCGTCCGCGGATTGGACCCGTTGGACGCGTCGTTGCTGCTCGTTCCAGGGTACGTGGCGGGCAGTTTTTTGGGTCCAGTTATGGGGCGGCTTTCGGACAAGTACGGGTCGCGAGGTTTGTCCACGTTGGGCGTGGTTTTCCTCGGCATTGCGACGCTTATCTATCTGACTCTTCGGGCAGACACTTCACTGTACGTTGTGCTTGCGGCTTCGGCTGTCTCGGGTGTAGGAACATCGATGTTCTTCCCCGCCAACACCGCCGCCGTAATGTCTCACGTTAGGCAGGGCTCATATGGCAGTATCTCTGGGCTTCTGCGGACGCTGCAGAACATCGGCACCTTGGGCAGTTTTGTGTTGGCAATCTCTGTCGCTGCACTGTCGATTCCGAGGGATGTGGCGTTCCAGATTTTCTTGGGAACCACCAATCTGTCGGGCGGGGTAACGACGGAGTTCATAAATGGTATAGACGCGGCCCTCTATGTTTCACTACTGTTTCTGGCAATTGCTGGTATTCTGAGTTTCTTCAGGGGCAAAGAAGCACGAATCGAAGAACCCGCGACCGGCGTCGGCGTCCAGCTTGCCGCGTCACCGCAGTGACTTGTTGCAGTAGGGGCAGAAGCCTGCGGCTTGGTCGATTTCTTTCTTGCAGAACTTGCAGGCCGGTTTGGGAATCTGATTGAGGTTGGGCGGCTCGAATTTTGCGGCTACGAGCATACTGACCTCAAACAGGGCGGCAAGCGACACGAACATGTACAGGTCTCCCAGAGGTGTCGCTCCCGGCGAGATGAAAAGTGCTAGGACGACTATTCCGAGGTAGATGTACTTCCTCCTCCGCCTAAACATTTCGGTTTGGAGGATTCGGAACTTCACGAGGAGAACGAAGAACGCTGGTATGGTGAAGATAAAGCCGCTCATTATGACCGTGAAGAAGAGCAAGTTGTAGAAGTCCATAATGGAAAACATCAGTTCGGCGCCGACTGCTGTGAAGAACGGAAACATCGAGTTCACGAACGCTGGGAACAGAAGGAAGAAACCGAAGACAGCGCCCGCGACGAAGAGCGTGGTGACGGCTGTCACAAAGGGCGTTATGGCTTTCTTCTCATGTGGGTACAAGGCGGGGTTGACGAACTTGTAGACCTCGTACGCCAAGACAGGCATCGTTATGGCTGCGCTGAACGTGAAAGCCGCTGTGACGTAGAGGCTTATGGGGTCAGTTATCTGTAGGGCTATGAGCCTCACGTCCGACGACAGGACTCTTTCCCTGATCGTCCGCAGGAAAACCGAGACCAACGGCTGGTAATTGCTCGGGTTGACTAAAAAATCAGCGTTCCCAGGCAGGACAAGCATGACGACGGCGGATATCACGAAGGTATAGATGACGACTTTCATGCGCTTCGCTAGCTCTGTGAGGTGTCCCCAAAAATCACTCGGCAATCTTGGCATCGGTACCCATCTGCGGTTCTGTTAGTGCCTTAGCTAACCTGAATGCGTGCTACGAGAAACCTGAGTGTCTAAGCGGTGCCTAAAGACTTAACCCTAGCCGATATTTCCTCAGCCAACTGGTCTCTGGTTTTGCCATCCGTTGAGATTCCCAGGTTGCGGGCAGTTTCGAGCAGAACCTCGTCTTTCGATCGCAGAGGTTGTTCAGTCTTCTTTTCGGTGATGGAAGCTGCTTCGTTGAACTCTTTGGATGCCTTGTTGAACTCGCCTTTGGCCTTGCCTAAGGCTCTGGCGAACTCGGGTATCTTGCTGGGACCCCACATGATGATGACGATGGCAACGACACCTATAATTAGCCATTCCCATCCTTCAAGCATAGAAATTCCTCTGTCTTCTATTGGCTCTGGGACAGGCTTAAATGAGTTTGTTGTAGCCACAGCGCAGTCACAATCGCTTAAATCGGCTCCGTGGCATGGCACTATTGGAGGCTTCTGCTTTTGTCAGAGTCAAAGGAAACTTCAACTTCTAGACGTCAGTTCATCAAGTACGGCGTTGCAGGCGCCGTGGGTTTCGGCGTCGCCTCAGCCGTTGAACTTCCCATCCTGAACAACGTCATCCAGAACGACAACAGCCAGATCAGCAGGCTTCAGAGCGAGAACAACCAGCTGCAAAGCCAAAACACAACTCTACAGAACCAAAACACCAATCTGCAGAATCAGCTTAAATCGGCTTTGCAGGGACAAGGGTTCCTGACCTTGAACCCTAACGAGAGGGTCGAGGTGGAAGCCATCGCGGAGGCAATGATTCCGAGCGACAGCAACGGACCCGGTGCAAAGGAAGCGGGAGTTGTCTACTTCATTGACCGGATGCTTGCGGGAAGCTACGGCAAAGGCGGCAACTATTACCTGCAGGGTCCCTTCGTCATGCCCCAGTCAGGCTCGGTCACGGTTGAGGGCGCAATCTACCCTGACACGCAGAAGAAACCGATAACCTACCCTGGAGGCACCATAACGCCGAGGCTGCAGGCAGGCACAGCTTATCAGTATGCGTTTAACCCAAGGGAATTTTGGCGCCGAGGGCTGATGTTCTTGGAAGACTACTGCAACTCAGCATTCAGCAACAAGTTCGAAAACCTCACGGTCGACCAGCAGACCCAGGTCCTCAAAAACTTGTTCAACAACAACGTCACCGCAATGCAGTTCTTCTCAGGTCCGACGCCAGCCGAGTTCTTCAACGAACTTCACGACATGGTCACCGCCGGGTTCTGGACGGACCCCTTGTACGGCGGAAACATTGGCATGGTCGGCTGGAATCTGCTGGCGTTTCCTGGTGTAAACAGCGGAGCAGCCCAAGGTCACACTTCCGAGGAGCTGATGACTGCAACCACGCCAACTAGGCTTCCCGCGATGAGTCTTGCGGACTTGCAGAAGGGAGGCACGATGTAGCATGTCCAGCCCCATAGTTCACCCACAGACTGACGTGGTCTGCCTCGGCTTGGGCCACATGAGCGGGCCCGTCGCAGCAGAACTCGTCAAAACAGGATACAACGTGGTCGGTTTGGAGAAAGGCGTGTTCTGGGAATACGGCATAGACTGGAACCCCACGAACATCCACGACGAATGGGCAATCGCCGTCGAGCGCAAGTTTGACCATCCCCTGTACATTTCCACGTTCACCGTGCGTAACAAAAGCGACCAGTTCGCCCTGCCCGTGCGCAGGTACACCAAGCAGATACAGTACCATGCGTTGGGGCATTCGGTGGGCGGGGTGGGAACCCACTACGGCGGAGGCCTAGGCAGATTCTCAGCATGGTCTTACCAACCCGTGTCTATGACGAAGGAGAAGTATGGCGAAAACGGATACAACGCCATCGCCAGCAGCGCCAGCGGCGGCACGCTCGACTTGGAGGACTGGCCAGTGACCTACGACGAGATGGTTCCCTACTACGAAGCATGGGAGCAAGCCATCGGCGTCTCGGGCGATACAGAGGACCCGTGGATTCCAGGCGTGCACTTTCCAACGCCTCCTCACCCGTTTACGCCCTACGCGCAGGCGTTCAAGACAGCGGCAGAAAGCCTGGGCTATCACCCGTTCGCGCACCCAACAGGCTTGATTTCGTCGGCGTACACGAACCAGTACGGCGTCGCCAGAAACCCCTGCATCCACTGCGGGTGGTGCGGTGGCAACTGCAACTATCCTTGCGAGGTCGGAGCCAAAACCAGCAGCCACGTTTCTACAATTCCCTACTGCCTGGGGAAACCCAATTTTGACATGCGTCTCCAGTCGTACGTTTTCCGCATCGACACAGACAGTACGGGCAAAGCGACAGGCGTCCGCTACTACGACGCCCAAGGCAAAGTACACGTCCAACCCGCGAAGATTGTCTTCAACGGGCTCTGGGGCTACAACATCGTGCGCCTCATGCTACTCTCGGGCATAGGCGACCCGTACAAGCCCGCGCAGGGAACCGGCTCGATGGGGCGAGGATTGTGCGAAGGCTACTATCCCAGCGTCTCCAGCGCAAGCGTCCAGCTGAATATGGGTGCGAACACTTACTGCGCTGGGAACGCGGCGGGAGGCGGGTACGCCTTCATGGACCTTCACGAGGTGAACCCCGACTACAAGCACCCCACGAATTTCCTGGGACACATCGCAGGCAACTACATCGGAGACTACTTGGGCAGTGGACCCGCAACGATAACCACCCACCTGCCTAGCGAAACAGCCTTCGGTAGCGCTTGGAAAGCCAGTCTCAAAGACGAGAAGATACCGTCCAAAATCAGGTTCAGCGTAGGCGCCTCCGGACCGACGCTGCCGATGCTGGAGCACTATGTGGACCTTGACCCGCACTATCCGGACATTTACGGGGACCCGTCGGCGAGAATCACGCTGGACTGGGATGCAAACACTTACCGCGTGGGCGAGTACATGGTCAACGGAAGCACGCTGATAACCGACATCCTTGGCAAGATGGGAGACCCCTCCACCATCCAGAAGAGTACCGTCAAGGAGCTTTCACAGCACGTGGATTGGTGGGGGCACCACATGAGAGGGGGCGCAAGAACGGGCAAGGACTCCGCCACGTCGGTGTTCAACAAATGGATGCAGTGCTGGAAGTGCGAAAACGTGTTCAGCGCTGGTGAGATTTGCTTCACGTTCGGAGACAACATAACCAACGGCACCCACCCAGCCGGAGCGATGGCTTATCTGGCCGCCGAGGGAATAAGGCGGTATCTCCAGAGTCCGGGTCCGCTCGTAAGCTGAACCGCCTTTCACGGGGAACATCCCATCCAGAGTTAGTAAGGTTAGAGAAAATGTACACAACCGACATCGAAAAGATAAGGGAGCAGCTCAGCACAATACTGTCGGTCATCGAAGAACCCTACATCACCGCACTCCTATCGCTGCACAGAAAACTCGCCAGACAAAACTTTCCTTGGGCGCTGACAGGCGCATTGGGCGAAGCGCTAAAAACGGTTCAGGTGAAGCCCGACTGCCTCGAAATCGTCACAACCCAACGGGGAGCCGCTCAGATTTTTCTCGCCGTCCAAGACTGTAACCCGACGGGAGTCTACTTCCAAACGCACAAGCTGGACCGCAACGCCGTCGTCGAAGGAAAGGAGTACCCTGTATATGTTCGAAGCTACTACTTCGACTTCACCATAAACGGCGTCAAAGCCAAAGTCTACGGCGACCTCCAATTCAGAATCAGCAACTGGAGCTGGGGCGACAAACTCGAGTTCGAACCCGAACACGTCTTCGTGGCAGGGACGAAGACAGCCATCGTACCCCTCGCTCTGAAACATGACCTCTACCAGCACCTCGGCTGGACGGACCGTGCCGAAAAAATCAGGCAGGTCCTTGTGAAAGCGCCGGTCGCCCGTGGCAAAGTAATGGTGAACGCATGCGCCGAACCAGCCTGACCTCAGGGCTTTCCCCAAACTACGACTACGTCAAAGGAAAAGAGGTGTGGCGCAGCAACCTCCGCACGGTCGCTTCAGCCGCCCGCCACGTCCGCACCTCGCTCGGACCCAACGGCGCCTATAAGATGGTCGCGCTTCGCCGGGGACCTGAAAGAATAATCAAGATAACCCGAGACGCTGCTGTAGTCCTGGACGAGTTCGCCATCCAATATCCAACGACCGCGTTCCTCGCCGAAGCGGCAAAACTTCAGAGGCAAGAGGTCGGCGACGGCGTCACATCATTCATCATCCTAACTGCAGCGTTGCTCGAGAAAGCAGACCAACTCGTAGCCAGGGGCGTTCACCCTACCGTTATCGTTGAGGGCTTCGCTGAGGCGGAACGAAGGGCAATCCGGATAATTGATGACATGGCAACTCGCCTAGATGCTCAAATTTCGGATGCTGTTCTGGAGGCGGTTGACTGCGGCAGAAACCTGCTCACCGAGAAGTTGCGGCACATCGTGAAGGAAGCCTGCCAAGCGGCTGCCGAAGGAGGTAAAGTGGACCGCAGCAGGTTCCGCTACGTCAGGGTTATAGGCGGCGGAGTCTCCGAGACGAGGCTCATCCGAGGCGTGGTCTTGAAGAAGCAGAAGCTCCATCCAAACATGCCCGACCACGTTGAAAAGCCAAGAATCGCCTTAACCTGTGCCCGCATCGGCTCAAACAGGCTGGAAATCAAGATGCCCACTGAGGGTTCCTTCCACATGAAGCTCGAGCTCAACCGCCCCGAAGAAATGGCTGCCTGCCGAGACGCAGAGAACCGCCTCAAGGATGAGGAGCTCCAGAAACTCAGCGGTTTGGACGTGAACCTCCTGTTCTGCCAGCAACCCATCGACGAACACGCCAAGAACGGACTCTGCAGAGCAGGCACTTTGGCGTTCGAGACCATCGACCGAACCGAAATGGCCATAATCGCCAAAGCCACAGGCGCCACCATCGTCAGCAGCCTCGCTGAGCTGAAGGCAAATGATGTTGGCAACGCCGAGTCTTTGGAAACTGAGAAACTCGGGCTTGAGAAGGCGGCGGTTCTTCTCTGTCCAGGCTACGCCACTTTCATGCTCCGCGGGTCGACTGCGCAGGGTATGGACGAGATGGAGCAGATCTTGCGGAACGCGGTGACCGTGCTCGAAACCGCGCAGCAGGGCGGATGGGTCGCTGGAGGCGGCGCAATCGAAATGCACCTTGCGCAAAAACTCAGAACTTTCGCCCGGCAGGTTTCGGGGCGGCAGCAGCTTGCCATCGACGGCTTCGCCGAAGCTCTCCTAGAAATCCCATGGTGCTTGGCAGAGAACAACGGACTAAACTCCTTGGACATTCTGGCGAGGCTGAGTCAGCTTCACGCTGATGGCGGAAGCAACTGGGGCGTGGGCTTGGGAGGATGTCAAGAAGATGTCTGTCAGGACTCGTCCGAGGTGAAGAAAGCCGTAATTCGGCGGGCGTGCGAAGTGGCGTCATTGCTACTGCGGATTGACGAGCAGGTCACTTCGAGGGAGATGGTGAGGTTCCGCAAGCAACTCCCATTAGAAAGTCGAGACTAGAAGGAAACGGCGATTAGCCGGTCAGCTACGAGCGCCACCATGAGCGCCGCAAGATACGGCATTGATGCCAAGAAGACTCTGAATCCATGCGCTTCTGAGAGTTGAACCATGAGCCTCAAGCTTTCAAACAGAAACCAGCATCCTGCAAAAGCCGCTGCTATAAAGAAAACCTGACCAGTCAAGCCCAGCAGAGGCAGCAGCATGGAGGAGCCGACCGCGGCTGTGTTGAAGAGGAACGTGGCTTGAGCCGCCTTCGCCAAGCCTGAGGTGGCGGGAAGCATCGGAATCCCCGCGGTCTTGTACTCTTTGGCCTTCTTGATGGCGAGTCCCCACAGATGTCCCGGCGTCCACAAGAAGTCTACGGCTGCCACGAGCAGCGGCAATAGGCTGATGGCGTTTGCGGCGGCTGCCCAACCTGCCAGTCCCGCGAAACAGCCTGCAACGCCGCCGATGACCACGTTCCAGTTGCTTGCGCGCTTCAGCCAAGCGGTGTAGACGGCGAGGTAGAAGACGGCACCGAGAGCCATCAAGAACGCGGTCAGGCCATTGAAGCCAAAGTAGGCCAGAACCATGCCAGAGATAGTCAGCGCTGCGCCAAAAAACAGCGCTTTTCGCGGCGTGACGTGATCCGCTGGGATTGCCCGCTGCGAAGTGCGGGGCATCAGCCGGTCCAAGTCCCGGTCGTAGACGCTGTTCAGGACCCCACAGCCGCCAGCGGCGAGATATCCTGCGGCGCAGAACAGTGCAAGTTTCAGCCAGTCGACTGCAGGGAAAACCGCAAGGATGAAGCACGTGACGCCGACGAGCAGGTTCAGGAGGGTTACTTTGGGCTTCGTCAGCTCGACGTACTTGGCGAGGTTCATCTTCAAAGCGCATCACCGGAGGTATCATCCGACTGTGACTACGCAGGCGCCGTACATCCCCAGCTCGGGGTGACCGGGCACGGGGCAGATGTAGTAGTATTGGTCGTTGGGGCTGTTGGGCGAGAAGATGACCGAGCCCGTCCCGCCCGGCTGGACGGGGTTGGCGGCTGAGGCGATTCCGGAGTTGAACAACACTGTTGCGCCAGTTTTAGGCGCGTCCACAACGGCGAAGGCGTGGGGCACGGCTCCGACGTTTATCAGAGTCAAGTTCACAACATCGCTCGTGGTGAACCGCAGTGTCGGTCCAGGCGAAGTCAGGTTTGAGGCGCTCAAGCCGAAGCCGAAGGTGGATGCGGATATTTCTCCAGCATACAGCACGATGTTCACCGTGGGGCTTCTGCCAGAAACGCCGGGTCCAGTTATGAGGGGAGGCTGAATGGGCAGGACCAGCGTGGATATGGCTCCTATAAACAGCGCCGCTGCGAGAGCAACAACCGCGAAAAATGCTGCATTGGACTTTGCCACCGCCTTCACATTCCTCCTAAAGAGATGATGGCTGTGACGGCGAGGGCGGCGAGCGCCACGATGCCTGCAAGGGGCAGGACGGCTATGGCTCTGCCCTCGTACCGTAGGTGCTGATAGTACAGCGCAATCAAGACGGCTTTGGCTGTTGCGATAATCATGATAATCGTTACGAGCAACTGGGCGGACGCAGGCAGCGAAACCGTCACGGCTTCGGCTATGGTGGCGGCTACGAGCACGAGCCAGATTCCAACGTACAGTCTCACTCCAGGCATGGTTTTCACCTAAATCAAGTAGAAGAGCGGGAACAGGAACATCCACACGATGTCCACGAAGTGCCAGTACAACCCGACAGTCTCCACTGCCGAATGCTTCTCACGCGTGAACCCGGCCTTGGTGGCACGAAGCATGAGGTATCCGATTACTGCAAGACCCACAGCGACGTGTATGGCGTGGGCGCCGGTCAGCGCGTAGTATGAGGAGGCGGGTAACCCGCTGTTTATGGTGAAGCCGTGGCGGAACAGGTCAGGCCACTCGAAGCCGAGTTTCAGTTCGAGGAACGTGAAGCCTAGGGCGAAGGTGCTTCCCAGCCCGATTTTCAAGCCCGTCATATTTCCTGTCCTGACTGAGTGCAGGGCGAGGATGATGGCTAGGCTGCTTGTCAACAGGATGAGTGTGTTCGCCGTCCCGATAGCCAAACTGTGCGTGGCGGTGGCAACTGGCCAAGACGTGCTGTTCACTCTGACGTAGAGGTACGCTGCAATGAAGGAACCGAAAATCAGAATCTCGGAAGTGAGGAAGATCCAGATTCCGAGTTTCTCTCGGCTTACATTTTCGAGAGGCCACTTTTCGTGCAGTGCTTCCTTCAGATCTGCGAATTTTTCCTCTGCGCCGTCCTTGAAGATTTTCAGCATGGCGACGGCGAGGATGGCTGTGCCGGGGATGAGGAGGAGCGGGTAGACGGCGAATCCCACCATGAAGATGGCTACGCCGAGGGCTATGATGGCTGGTATGTAAGTGCCTCTGTGTTCCCTTGGTTCGTCCTCATCTTCATCGGAATCCTTTGCCTTCATAACTACGGGTTCCGGTTCTCCTGCAAGTGGTGCTGCCAGCGAGGATGAGCTGGGCTCTTTGTAGTTGCCCGTCCACTCATTCTCGCCTGAATCCCAGGGGTTTGGAGGTGAAGGCTTGCCCTTCATATAACTGCTTACTAGAACTGCGATAGAAAGCAGAACCGCGGGTCCGAGCACTAATGCTCCAGCGGTGGCTGCCGCGTTGAGAGGCATCCACTCGGGGTTCGCGGGGTAGACGCTTATTCTTCGAGGCATGTCCAGCAGCAGGAAGTAGGGGAAGTACAGCAGGTTAAACCCGAGAAAGCTCAGGTAGAAGGACAGTTTGCCCAGCTTCTCGTTGTACATCTTCTTGGAGATTTTGGGCCACCAGTAGTACAGAGCACCGATGAGCCCGAAAATCGTCGTACCAACCATCACGTAGTGGAAGTGACCCACCACCCAGTAGGTTCCCCTGAACGCATAGTCCAGAATCATGAACCCCTGAAAGACGCCCGTGATTCCGCCGAGGATGACGAAGAATATGGCGCCAAGGGCAAAGAGCAGGGGCGTAGTCAGCCTCACGCTGCCTCTGCGGAGCGTGAGCACGAGGTTGATGACTAAACCTTCGAACGGCACGGAAATCGCCATGGTCGTGAATGAGAACAACTCGCGGACGTCAAAGCTTATGCCCGTCATGAACATGTGGTGCACCCAGACACCGACGCTCAGGAAAGTCACCGCGCCCAGTTCGATGAGGAAGAGTTTTCGGGCAAAGAGCGGTCGCTTGGTGAAGGTGACGATGATTTCGGCAATCACGCCAATCGCCGGCAAGACTACTATGTAGACCTCGGGGTGTCCGAAGAACCAGAATAGCTGGTCCCACAAGATGGCGCCACCCTGCATCGAACTGAAGAAGACCGTCCCCAAGACCCTGTCAGAAGCCAGCAACACCAAGCCTGCGGCAAGGGGCGGGAAAGCAAAAAGCATAAGCGCGTTTGTCATGAGCATCGACCACGTGAAGACAGGCAGACGGCTCCAAGTCATGCCCTTGGCGCGGTTCCGCACAATCGTCGTTATAAAGTTGACCGAAGACATGGTGACAGATACAGCAAGCATCGCCAACGCGAGAGCAGCCAGCGTGGCTCCGGGCTGCGGGCTAAACTCCGTAGTGTTCAGCGGGGCGTACAGCGTCCAGCCCGTGTCCGCAGTGCCACCCGGAAGAAACAGCGTAACGACGAGGAGGACACCGCTGACGGCATACAGCCAGTAGCTCGTCGCGTTCAAACGCGGAAAAGCCAAGTCTTTGGCGCCTATCTGCTTCGGCACAAAGTAGTTTGCTAACGCTACAGCCAGCGGAGAGAGGAACCATAGAATCATTATCAGCCCGTGTAGCGTCACGCTCTGCCCGTACTTGAACGGGTCAAGCAAGCTCAGGTTGGGCGCGGCAAGCTGGACCCGTATGAGGCCGGCGACGCTGCCGCCGATGATGAGGAAGTACAGCGAGGTTACGAGGTAGAGTATGCCGATGTCTTTGTGGTTGGTCGTTGTGAGCCAACGCTTCAGCGAGAACCCCTGATACATCGCCCTCAGCCTCCTCCCATCGTCATGTTCCCTCCGCCTTTGCTGAGCCACCTGTCGAACGCCTCGGGCTCCATCACGACGAGGGTGCCTATCATGTAAGTGTGTCCTGTTCCGCAGAGCTCGTAGCACCTTATCTGGTAGGTTAGATTGGCGTTGGCGGCTGGGTAGGGCGGGACTATCCAAAGAGTGTTGTACCTGCCGGGAATGGCGTCTATCTTGAGCTTGAAGTCTGGCAGTCCGAAGTTGTGCATGACGTCGCTACTCGTGACGTTGAAGACGACGGGTCGACCCGCGGGCACGTAGCACTGCCCTACAGTGTCTGCGCCGTTCGGGTAGTGGAAGCCGAAGCTCCACTGAAACGCCGTCACGTCAACCGTTAGCGTGTTAGGCGTCGAGGGTGGGTACTGAAAACTCAGAGTCAGCCTGTAAGACGCCAACGCCAGCGTGAACAACAAGACAGCTGAGATGACCGCGAGCGTCGACAGTTCCTTTCGCCGGGAAAGCGCTGAGTCGAACTGAAGACGAGTTTCGGGCTGTCCCTTTCTCTGGCGATATTTGATGGCGAAGTGAACCATGGCGCCGATGGTCACTGCCGCCGCTATCACGCCTATGTATATGAAGAGGTTGAAGAGGAGCCACCAGTCGCTGGCTGAGGGAGGGATGGGTTGTGCCATATCTACGGTTTCTCCGCGGTAAACTATTCATTAATGAACCATGCCCGCGCGCTTTCTTCGTGCAAGGCATGAACAGAAGAAAATGTGGGTTTTGCAGGTTGAAGCTGAGGGCTTCAGCAACATTTTGGCTGGCTTCTGAGGTTGGCGTGTTCGCGATTACGGGTTGACGGTTACGGTTCCCCACATTCCGAGTCCGACGTGGCCTGGAACTTGGCATATGTAGTAGTAACTTCCAGCCTGAGCCACGGTGAAAGTCACTGAACCGCTGCCGCCCGGTGAAAGCGGGTTGCTGCCCGACTGTATCTGAGCGCCAAAGACGACGTTCGCGGTCGTGGCTTTTGCGTCCACCATCGCCCAGTTGTGCGGGACGCTGGGGCTGGCGTTGTGGAAGTCCACTGTTACCTTGTCGCCGACTTTGAACGTTAGTGCTGGACCCGGGCTGGTTATGGTTGTGGAGGTAGTGCCGAAACCGAAGCCGCCGCCACTGGCTTCCCCGCCGTACAAGGTCACGGTGATGGTTGAGCCTGTGGATGTTGGTGGCGGTGAAGCACTAGGCACGGGTGTGGGTGTGAGTTGCGTGTAGGCGACGATGCCCACGACGATTATGACTATGACCACGACTGCTGCTGCAGCATACCAACCTGCATTGCTTCCCTTCTTCGGAGTGCTTTCTGTTGTCAAATTGTTTTCGCCTCTAACAAAACGCTTCGAATCGCCAAGCAGAATCTGCGAGGGTTGATTCTTAAACACTTGTGACTGCGTCGGCACAGCTACAAAAATTAAAAAGCCAGCCCTTCTTCCGCGCATGCGTGCAGATGAATATTTTTAGAAGCGATGCCTGTTATTTCTCTGAGACTCATGAGCGACTTGGACATTGCGAAGACGGAACTTTACGAAGAAAATCTCACAATAGCCATAGTGAAAGACGGCAGAGTCCTCTATTCGACGAAGAGCCACAGTGTCAGCGGCCTCCTCGATGCTATCGACCAGCTCGGCAGCCAACTCGAGGGCGCTTCCGTCGCTGACCGCGTGACGGGAAAAGCCATCGCGCTCCTCTGCGCTTACGCTCGGATGCGCGAGGTCTACGCTGCAGTTCTCAGCAGAAAAGGTCAAGCCGTGTTCAAGCAGAATGGAATTCCCTGCCAGTGGCGTGAGCTTGTGAACAACATCCTAGACGCAGACAAGACGAGCTTGTGTCCCTTCGAGAAGACAGCCACGGGCATCTCCGACCCCGAAAAAGCGTACAGAGCCTTCAAAGCCTTGCAGCAAAGCCTGAGTGCCCGCAAGTGAACCAACACGGAACGGTTTATATCACTGAGGAACAGAGAATTATGCAGCAAACACACGGAGAAAGTTTTATGGTTAATGGACCTCTACACTTGACAGACGCCAACTTTGAAGACACGATAAACAAGAACAAACTCGTCCTTATAGACTTCTGGGCGGGCTGGTGCGGGCCCTGCCGCGCTCTGGCGCCGACCATAGAGGAACTGGCGAAAGAGTACGCTGGAAGAGTGGTCGTCGCCAAGCTTGATGTGGATGAGAATCCGAAGACGGCTGAGAAGTTTCAGGTCTACAGCATCCCCACAGTCGTGCTCATCAAAGACTGCTGCGAGGTAGACCGAATCGTCGGTCTCTGCCCGAAAAAGAATTTCGATGCGTCTCTTGCAAAGCATATGCCAAAGTAGCGCGCCGAGGGCTACTGGCTCTTCATCTTCTCGTACATCTTTTCCAGAGTCCAGCGGATGCTCGACCTGAGCTCCTTGAACCGTTCTTCGTCGACGTTGCGGATGACTATTTCGCGGATGAGGTCACCCTCACGGACGATGTTGTAGCTGAACATCTTCTCGGGCGCCAGCTGCTTCATCCTGACGAGTTCGCTGTCTTTGTCCTGCATCTTCGCCAGGACGCGTTCGACGAGGAAGTTGCCGAACGGCTGGGTGTTGACGCTGAAGTTCTTGCTTTCGTCGGTTAACACGTGGATTGCGTCCTTTTCGACGTAGATTATCGCCAAGGACTCGTCGTTCGCCGTCTTCAGTGGGATGACGTTGTCTGGTTCTCCGCCGTGGTAGCCGCTGGTCTTCTCCTCTGGCATCTCTTCAGCTGGTTTTGCCGCTTCCGTGGGCTGGGCGGGTTGCTGCTGTTTGGCGTCTTCCAGGCTTCCACGCTTGAAGCCTTTCTCGAGTAGAACGCTGTTGAGCACGTCGAGCGTGGCTTTCAGCTCTCTTGCTTCGTTTTCCAGCTCTTCGCTTCTTTTTTCGAGCCGCTGCTTCAGCGCAAGCATGCCTTTCATTTTTTCGGAGTCCTGTGACATGCAATCTCACGGGTACCGTGTATTGCGGTTTGTCCTTATCAAGATTTGCAGTCGCTGCGCTTACGGTGCTTCGCTTATTTTCTTGAGCTGATTGCGGTACATCTCCACCGCCTCCGCAGACGTGGTCGCGTCTTCAGGAGCCTTGTCCGTGCGGTACTTACCCGTGAACCTCGGGAAACGTATGGCTAAACCGCTACCTTTCCGGATGCTATCCATGGCGCAGGTGTGAATAGGACTCAGCGTTATCTCCGCGCCCAGGATTTCCATGACCAGCGCCGGCTCGAACCACACATCAGCCTCGAGCATGGAGACGACACGCGAGTGCTTCCGCGGGACTAAGTGTTTCCGCAGCATATCAGGCAATTCCGCTAGGTCTTTGTCTGTGAAGCCCGTGCCGCACTTCGTAATCGTCTCGAAAACGTCATCTTCCTTGTTGTAAGTCGCCAGCAGCAGAGCGCCGTAAGTTCCTGCGCGTTTGCCCCTGCCATGAAAGGCGCCGACGACGACGAGGTCCACGGTGTCGGTCATTTCGCTCTTGTAGTCGCGTTTGTACTTTATCCATAGCCATCCTCGGGCGCCTGCCTGGTAGACGCTGTCTTCGCCGATGGCTTTGCACATCAATCCCTCGCAGCCGTCTTCAATGGCCTCTTCGAAGAAAGCTTCCAGCTTCTTCACGTTGCGGACGATTATGTGCATGGCGAGGGTGACGCGGTCGCTCTTCCCGATGGCTGCCTCTAGCGCCTTTCGCCTGTCTGGGTAGGGCGTCTGTGTCAGGTCTTGCCCGTCTACGTAGAGGGCGTCGAACATGAACAGCGAAACGGGGTATTCCTCCATGGCTTCCGTGACGCCGTACTTGCGTCTGCGGTGCATCAGCTCTTGGAAGGGGCGCATCTCACCCGTCTCCAAGTCCATCGCTACGCATTCGCCTTCCAGGATGGCGGCATCTGCCTTTACGTTGTCCTTTATGAGGTCCACAGCGTCGGGGTACTGGTCGCCAATGTTCTCCAGCCGCCTGCTGTACAGAACCACTTTGTTGCCTTTCTTATGCATCTGAATGCGCTCGCCGTCGTACTTGTACTCCGCCGCGCACTTCCCACCCAGTTTTTCCAGGATTTCCTCGGGCGAAGCTAAACGCTCTGCCAGCATCGGTCTTATAGGCTCAAAGACTTCGACTTGGAACTTCTCGATGCCCGCCATGCCCTTCTCTGCAACGACTCGGGCGACTCTGCCCAAGTCGCTGCTGATGTTGTAAGCACGTTCTATGAGGTCGCGGGCTTCCTTGCCGCCGCCATACGCAACTGCCAGCGCATCCAACACTGTCATGTCAGCGATGCCCAAGCGCAGGTTGCCCGTCACCGTGCGGAGGATGTACTTGGCTTCCTTTGGCGACGCGTCCGACAGCAACCCCGCCAGCAACGCTAGCTTCGTGTCGACAGCGCCTGAGCCCGAGGTCTTCGCCATCTTGTCCAGCGTCTCGTAGACATGCTGCACCGTGAGTTGCCGCTGGAAGAACGTAACCTGCTTCTTCTTCGCCAAGAACGCCTGGGCGGTTTCGCCGATGTCGCCCGTCCGCTGGAGGTCGGCTTCTATCTCGCTTTCTTTCCTACCCGAGACCCGAGCAAGAGCCTTGATGGCGGATTTCTCTGCCACACCGATTTCGACGCCCTCGAAGTCAGGGTACAGTCTGCCCTGCGTAAGGTAGACGACTCTTTCGATGCAGTCTTTGGGCGTGTGCTTTAGGAGGTCCACGAGGAGGTCGGTCATCTCGAGCCGCTTGGTTGTAGCTTCGATTCTCTCGTACGCATCCGCGATTTCGGAGTAGTTCACACAGCAAGCCTCATCTTCATAGAGACTGATGCTGGGTATTAAGACTTCAGCTACAGACAAGAATCAGCGTCTGAAGAGACCGCGGAAAACGTTCTAGTAGGCAGCATAGCCCGCGGATTGTGACTGTCATGGAGTAGCCACATAAGGTCAAATAGCCTTAATGCGAATGTGGGTTTTATGCAACAACTGATTCTCAACCTGTTCGTCACTCTACACGCAGGCACCTCACCCGTCCTGTCCCAGACAGTGCTAACCCTAATGTTCGTCGTTCTCGGCGTTCTCCTCGTCGGCATCGGCTTCGGCTACGTCGTCAAGAACAAAGAAGCGCTACGGCAACACCGCTTCGCCCTGACAACCGTGCTGATTCTCACCCTTATCCCCACAGCTGCGGTCATGATTCCCACGATGATACGGTTCTACACGGATCCAGACGTCATGGTGTACTCCAGCATCTCGCTGACGCAGATGGTGCATGCTGCGGTTTCGATTCCGGCTCTGGCAACTGCCGTGATCTACGCTTTCGGCAAACTGCCAGGAAACGTGAAGAAGGGAATGCGGTGGACAGCCGCGCTGTGGATAGCCAGCATGGTTCTGGGTGTGCTGATTTTCCTGCAGATGATGGACCTCATACCCACGTTCTAGCAGCACCGTAATCCATTTTTCCAGGCGGAAGAAGCATAAACCAGCGGAGGCCAGCGTGTCCACAATCACGCGTTTGGACTAATGTAAAGAAAAATTGCGGGAGAATTACACTCTCTATTTTTAACTCAAAAAAAGGGTTTACATTCCGTCCACTAAGTGGGCGGTTCCGTCTGGGCAATACACTTTGTCGCCCTGGTTCACTATGAAGAAGCGTCTGTTGCACGCCTTCATCTGGGAGCATCCGTCACAATCTCTTGATAGCACTCTTTTCGCCTCCATGGTTATCGTTCAAGGCTTGCGAACATGTTGCGTCGAACAAGGCTCTCATGTTCGAACATGTCGTTAAGCCGTATGAAGCCAAATGATAACGGAAAACCCGCTCTTATACTTTTCCCCGGAGCACAGTCCGTCAATGGAAGCCATTACTACGTAAATCCAGGGTCTCATTTACGTGGTATTGGCTATTTACGTGGTATTAGCTGCCTTACCACGTAAACATGGGGTTGGAATTTACGTAGTAACCCCACAACTCCAGTTCACTTCTCTTCAGCCTATAAATAGAGGGGCCTGTAGTCTCAGCCGAGCACCAGGTGTGCGAAGAGGCGAAGTCAACAAGCGTTGATTCTTGCTCAGACTGGTTTCCTGTTAGGCTTTGTTCTTCGTCGTAAGGGATTTCCCGAGCCCAAAACCCACGACGAGCACGAGTGCTGTGCCAAGAAGCCCTGCAACAAGCGTGGAAACATATGGGTCTGCAAGCGCAGCAGAATAGTCAGCGAGCAACCCGTTCCACACAGGTCCCTGCTGGTTCCCAGCATCCTCAGTCAATGTTTCCAACCCGTCTGGAGTTTTCGACGCGAAAGGCAGCAGAACTGCGAAAGCCACCATCAACGCCCCAACCAGAAGTAGAAGCTTCTTCACGGCACATCCTCCCTCCGCAGCATGCTCAACCCAGCCAAGGCGAAGCTTGGGAAGCGCGGAAGCGAAGTCATCAACCCAGCTGCGATGAAACTCGTGAAGGCGGCCTCCACCAAGCCTTCAACCGCGTAAACTGACAGCATCGTCGGAACCGTAACCAAAACGCCACCTGAACTCGCAAACGCCTGCGAAACCCCAACCTCCAACCCAGTCAGCACAGCAGTCGACACGGCGGAAACCAGAGTCGCTACAAACACGCTCGCGGCAAACCGTTGCGTGCCTCCAGATTTCCCCATCAGAGTCTTGACGAGGAAAAAGCTCAAGCTGCCAATGACAGCCATGTTCAAGGCGTTCGCGCCGAAAGCCAGCAATCCGCCGTCCGCGAAAACGACTGCCTGCAACCCGAGAACTAGCGTCATGCTGAGCATGCCCGCATAAGGACCCAGAAGCACAGCCACCAACGTTCCGCCCAGCACGTGCACGCTCGTTCCGCCAGCAACCGGAAAAGTCAGCATCTGCACGACAAAAACCAACGCGCTCATCAGCGCAAGCGACGAAGCGAAGCTGGCGGAATACGTGCTTCGGGTTTTCTTCCAGGCGAAAACCAGAAACGGAACCGTGACGGCCCACGTGACCACGAGGACTAACAGGTCGGGAACGTTGACTGCGTGCGTTGAAGCGTTCACAGGGATTAGGAGTCCGTCGGGAATGTGCACGGTAACACCAATCAACACAAACGTGTTACTCTTAGTATAAAAGCTTTTAGGCACCACACCCAAGAATGCAATGAGGATCAAGCATGTCCAAAGTCACACGGATCGGCGTAACCTTCCCACCCGAACTCCTCAAAGACTTCGACGCCATAATCGGCAAGATGGGCTACGAAAGCCGCTCCAAAGCCATCCAAGACGCGGTCAGGCTTTACGTCTCCGAACGCAAATGGCTCCAAGAAGAGGAAAACACCGTGAAAACCGGTGTGCTGCTCATGGTCTACGACCACGACATCAGAGGACTGGAAAGCGACCTAACCGAGGTGCAGCACGAGCATTCCGAGCTCGTCACTTCGACGCTGCACATCCACATCGGCGAACGCGACTGCTTGGAAGCAATTGCAGTGAAGGGCAAAACGGCTGACCTGCGCCACCTGAGCGATGAGTTGGCGACGAAAAGAGGCGTAAAGATACTAAAAACGGTGATTGTCAGCGTCTAGCGGCTGGCGTTGCCGTTCAGGTTGAACATGCGCTCGAGCGCTTTTCGGGCTTTCGTGGCTGTGGCTTCGGGAACTTTGACGACGTACCTCTCTTCCTTGAGCGATGCGTAGAGCCTGTCAATCGTGGTGAGTTTCATGTTTGGGCAGACTGCACCTTCGTACGCCGTGAGAAACTGCTTTTCCGGGTTTTCTTTACGCAGCCTGTGGAGCAAGCCTTCTTCGGTGCCCACGATGAAAGTCTTTGCGTTGCTCTGCTTGGCGTAGGTGCACATCTTGCTCGTGCTGCCGATGAAGTCTGCTACGCCGCGCATCTCAGCGCTGCATTCCGGATGCACCATAACCAGGGCCTCTGGGTGCTGCTGCTTGAGGACTGTGACGTCTTCGGGCTGGAAAAGCAGGTGTGTGGGGCAGAATCCCCACTCGGGCAGTGGGATGAGGGTTTTGCCCGTTTTTTCTGCTGCGTATTCTGCGAGGTTTCGGTCCGGGCCGAAAAGCACCGTGTCTGAGTCCAAGGACTGGATGACTTCGACTGCGTTGGCGCTCGTGCAGCACACGTCGCATTCGGCTTTGGCTTCAGCAAGCGTGTTCACGTAGAGCACGACCGGAGCGTTCGGGTGCAGAGTCTTGGCGCGTTTGATTTCTTCGACTGTGAGCATCTGCGCCATGGGGCATCTTGCGCCGAGCGTGGGCAGCAGCACCTTCTTCGTTGGGTTTAGGATGGCTGCGGATTCCGCCATGAAGTCTACTGCGCAGAAGACGATGATTTCCGCTTCTTGCTCCAGCATGGCTTTGCGGCTGAGCTCGATGCTGTCGCCGATGTAGTCTGCGATTTCTTGGATTTCGGGACGCTGATAGTTGTGCGCTAGGATTACGGCTTTCTTCTCACGCTTGAGCTGCAGAATCTTCTCCGAAAGGTCCTTCATTACATCTGCGCCTTAGATTGGAAGGATAAGGGCCACAGTCAGGAAATATATGTTTTTACCTTTTCTGCGGGTTTTGTTCATCAACCTTGTTCTTCTCCTCGATGGTAGTGCTTTGTTCGGTAGGCTTTCTTTTTACTGCGAGTTGTCTGTAGGTAGACCCCCTCTATAGGTTTCTGCATCGAGTTTCTATTAGGCTCCAAATAGGTTCGTGCTTGTAGTTTTTCAGCATGTTCTTGACTGTGTTTTCTGCCAATAGTAGAGCTGCGGAGTAGACCCCCCTATAGGTTTTCTGCATATATCTGCTATTAGGCTCCAAATATGATGGCACGTTTCCTAGAATTATGTCCCAAGCCTGGCGTTCGCTACTATCACCTTGCAGAATACAATGCCAGAAATGGTGAACCCAACAGAAGTCTGCTTCTAACATTCAGTCTGGAATTGCAAAAGTTCTTAAGCCGACGCGGCGCTTCAGTGTCTTGGATGATGAACTCTAGAGTCAAGAGCCCTCCAAGGCTATGAGTCTGACTCGACGGGCAATCTGACACAAGACGCACATGCCTCCCCCAGGCTTTCAGCTGAGCCAGCTCATTCTGCCAGTTTCAGGTAAAGGTTCGCATTAGGCGTCTCGGCGAGATAGTTCTTCGAGGCTTGTTTGACGAGGAATGGCGACCGCACGATTCGGTACGGCACGTACCTCTTCAGCAGAATCTCAAGCAGCTGCTTCCGATCAGTCCAAGCTTCAGCGTTCCATTCCAACAGCAGGTTCCTGACGCGCGAGTTTTCCAAGTATTCCCTTGCGCCTTCGAGGACTTCAGGTTCCGCGCCCTCCACGTCCACTTTCAACACATCCACGCGGTCAACCCCCAAGCTAGGGAGGAACCTGTCCAGCGTCACAACGTCAACGTCAACCACTGCGCCGTTTGCCTTTCTGACTATGGAATGCGCTCCCAGATTGCCCGTTGTCAGCCACAGTCTCCTCCTGCCCTCCACGTTTGACACGCCTTTATCGAACGCTTGGATGTTGCCAAAGTCACTCTCCGCGATTGACCGCTTCATAAGCGAGAAAGTTCGGGACTCGGGTTCGAACGACAGGACTCTGCCTTTTTCTCCCACGAGGTGGGCGGCGAGCAGGGTATACCAGCCAACGTTCGCGCCTACATCCACGACCGTCGCGTCTTTTCTCACGATTTTCTTGAACAGCTCAGTTTCTTCAGGTTCGTACCAGCCGTCCACGCCTATGGAGGGGGAAATCACCCAGTTATCCGCTGGGTCGATGTAGACCACATAGCCGTTGACACGTCTGAAGGAGACAGGGTTGCGGCTGTACCTGAGCTTCCTCTGCTCGTAGATATAGACCGCTGCGTTCTCCGACCCGCGAGCCAGCTTCAGAATAGCCCTCGGATAACTCAGGAAGACCCTTGCCGCCTTGAAGATGTAGGGGAAACTGAAGAACTCAAACATGATTGACTCGCGCCGTCTACTTTTGCCAGCAAGGTGTATTTGGTCTTTTCTATCATTCGCCGCGGGTCCCCGTTTCCCGTCAATTAGCGATTCCATATCGTAAGCGGGCGGCTTGGAAAACTGCCGCGTCACAGTACGTAAGACTTATCAGCAAAGACAGCGAAGAAAAACAGACCCTCAGAACATAGACTATATAGGCGCGACGGGTCTTGAGCGGAAAACGTTGACGGAACGAATCACTAAAGCCCTAGACAGACTCTCGTCCCGAACCACCATCAAATACGCCGTCTACGCCTCAGCTGTAATCCTGTTCTTCACCCTCATCTTGCTCCCGCCCATAGTCGGCATTTTCATCGAATGGAACAACATCCAGTTCATCCTAGACCAGCCGCCTCTAGTTAGCCGCGCCCTAAGCGCCATCCAGAACAGTTTTATCATCGCCCTAGTTGTCGCCGCCTTCGACCTGCTGGCTGGGATTCCTATGGCTTGGCTCATCGCCCGCGGCAAGTCCCGTTGGCTGAGCGCCATCGACACCCTGGCAGATATACCCTTCATCATTCCGACGACGGCGTTGGGGTACTCGCTTCTACTGTTCTGGAGCCACGCTGACTCGGGCGGCTTGTCCACTCTCTTCGGCGGCAGCGTCGTCTCGCCCGGCTGGCTCTTGGTGATGCTTTTGCACTTCACCTTCAGCTTCCCCGTTGTCGTCCGTACCCTAGTCGGCGCGCTACTTGACTACAAGGTGGAGTACGAACGCGCCTCTCGGACGCTGGGTGCGCCGCCTTTCACCGCTATGCGCACGGTGACGTTTCCCGTCCTGAGACCCGCCATGATATCGGCGTTTATCTTGGCGTTTGCGCGTTCCATCTCTGAGACGGGCGCCACGATTGTAGTGGCTGGCGTGTTCGAGAACGGCTCCGTCTTCATCCAGAACATGCGCACAGAGTTCGCAGTATCCAGTCCGGCGCTGTACGACGGCGCCATAGTCTTCGCCAGCTTCATCCTCATCGCCATCTCAATCGCCGTTTTCGTCGCCATCCGTTTTCTGGGACCCAAGCTTCGGCTGCCGCTTAAGCGGGTACGCCCTCTGACCGAAAGAAAGCTGAGTTACCGAGGGGCGGAGCGGCTCAGGAACAGCGTTACCCTTGTGGTTTTCTTTGCGCTCATCCTTTTGCCGTCGTTGTTTGTAGCGTTTTCGGCTTTCCAAGCTCTTCTCACCCCGAGCTTCGGGAATGCGCTGACAGGGTCAGGCGTGTGGTCAGGCTACTGGCAGAGCCTCCTCCTGTCCTACGCTTTGGGCGGAGTGGTCACGGTAATCAACATTATCATCGGTCTGCCAACCGCAATCATAATCGCGCGCAGAAAAGTCGGCAAATTCATGTCCTCCATATTCGACATACTCGTAAACATTCCGCTCGTCGTGCCGTCCATAGCGCTTGGAGTGTCGCTGGGCATTTTCTGGAAAGCCAGCTTCGCCCTGCCCGATATCGTTCTGCTGATTCTGGCGCACTTGGCAATCACGTACCCGTACTTCATCCGGTCCATGTCCGCCGCCTTGGAGAGGTTTAACCCCGGTATGGAGGAAGCCGCGAGGACTCTGGGCGCCAAGCCCCTGGGCGTTTTCCGAACCATCGTGTTTCCGCTGACCAAGTATTCCCTGCTTTCAGGCGCCATCATGGTGTTCACCCGAAGCGTGAGCGAAACGGGCGCCACACTTGCCGTCACAACGAACCTGCCGACGGCGCCTGTCCTGCTCGTCAACTGGATAAACACCATCAGGGGCGTAGGCACTCCGATTCCAGGAGTGACGACGTTCGATGTGGGGCTGGCTTGTGGGTTCCTCATACTGTTCAGCTTCATAATCCTGTTGGCCCTGAGGCTCGTGGCTGGGAGAGAAGAAAAGTATTAGTACCGTAAAATCCAAGCATAGAAGGAAAAGGAAGACCGAACCATGCCCGAAGTCCGCGTCGTGAACGTGTCCAAGAAATTCGGCAAGATAACGGCAGTCGACAACGTGACCGTAACCATAAAAGACAAGGAGTACTTCTCGCTGCTAGGACCCAGCGGCTGCGGCAAAACCACGCTGCTCCGCCTCATCGCCGGATTAATCACGCCCGACAGCGGAGAAATCTACATCGGCGGCAAACTCGTCAACAACGTGCCGCCCGAGGACCGGGACATCGGCTTCGTTTTCCAGACCTTCGCGCTTTTCCCCCACATGACCGCCTGGAACAACGTGACTTACGGCCCCAAGGTGAAGGGCTTCGACATGCAGGAAGCCACAACCATCGGGCACGAGGTCCTAGAAATGGTCAAACTGCACGAGAGGCTGGACGCCTACCCGAACGAGCTGAGCGGAGGCATGATGCAACGCATCGCCGTGGCGCGGGCTCTGGCAGCCGGTGCCAGGCTGCTGCTCATGGATGAACCTCTGGGTCAGCTGGACGCGAAGGTGCGGAATGAGATTCGCTATGAAATCAGGCGGATGGCGACGGATTTGGGTTTGACAGGCATTCATGTTACGCATGACCAGTCGGAAGCCATGGCGATAAGCGACCGCATCGCCGTCATGCGGAAGGGCAAAATCCTGCAGGTGGGCACGCCACAGGAGCTTTACATGAAGCCTGAGAGTGTGTTCGTAGCTCACTTCATAGGCGAATCCAACTTCTTGGAAGGGTACGTGTCGGGCAGAACCAACGGCAACACCTTGGTTGAGCTGCGCGGCGGAACGAAGATTGAAACCGTTACAGATAGTGAGCCAGAGGGAAACAAGGTGGTCCTGTCCATCAGACCCGAGACGCTTATAATGGAAGAAGGCTTGGAAGAAGGACTCAACGTCGTGTCGGGCAAAGTGGAGCGGATAACGTTCGAGGGCCCGAACATCCGGTACGAAATCAGGCTGGAGAACGAGGAGCTCATCGTCGTCATCAAGTCCTCTCTAAGCGAGGAGTGGCTGAGCATTGGACGCAAGGTGAAAGTGTTCTTCCCCACGGAGAACATCCGCGTGTTTCCGTATCCCGAGGGCGGACTGAAGGAAGAGATATCCGTCGGGTAAACAGAAAAGGTTAAGATTAACCGTTTGCACGAAACGTGAGGTGAACGTTCATGGTTGAAATAAAGATTGACGCTTCAAAAATCAAGGGCGAAGGAGACGCCCTGCAGAAGCTGACCGCCTTCCTCAAGGAAAAGGCTAGCGGAGAAGTCACAAACGACGGCGGCAAGCTGACGCTGAAGACCGACGCCAAGGGCGTGAATAAAAAATACGCCAAAGTGCTCCTCAAAAAGTTTCTGCACCAGCAGGAGCTGAAGGAGAACTACCGCGTCATCGGCGGCGAAGAAGACACGCTGACCATAAGCGAAAGAAAAGTCTACGAGAAAGAATAAACCCTGAAATCCTGAAGTCATCCTCTTTTCCTAACCTCCCAAAATCTTGTCATTCACAAGGAGAAAGTGGGAAAGTGAAAATCGCACGCTATCGCCATCGTGGCAAAGAGTGCTACGGCGCCCTGAGAGACCAAACAGTGCTGTGCCTGCCTTTCTTAGCCAAGCGCATGAAGGCGGACCTCCCTGAAACCATCGAAGCCTTCATAGCCGAACCCGACGCCGAAAAAGCCGCCGAAACCCTACTCGCCAGAGCCAAGCCTGGCGATTTGGCTGCGGTCTCCGCGCCGTTGGACGAAGTCACCTTGCAGGCGCCCATCGCGTTTCCGCCCAAAATCCTCTGTTTGGGGCGCAACTATGTGGATCACTCAGCTGAGATGAGCGCTTTACCTCCCGACGAACCCATCATTTTCATCAAGCCTCGCACCACCATAATCGGGCCGCAAGAGAAAATCGTGAAACCTGCCTTCGTGCGGGAACTGGACTACGAGGGCGAACTTGCCGTGGTCATCGGCAGGAAAGCCAAGAACGTCTCCGTCGAAGAGGCGCCGAGGGTGATTTTCGGATACATGGTGTTCGACGACGTCTCAGCCAGAGACTTCCAGTTCAAAGACGGCCAGTGGACCAGAGGCAAGAGCTTCGACACATTCGCGCCAACTGGACCCTGCATGGTCACAAAGACGCAGTTGCCCGATACAAGGAACCTGCAGCTGCGAACGTGGGTGAACGGGGAACTCCGCCAGAACGCCAGCACACGCAACATGTGGCTCGGCGTTAGCCAGATCGTGCATCACTTGAGCCGCGTCATGACACTGGAGCCCTGCGACATTATCGCGACGGGCACGCCCAGCGGAGTCGGCTTCGCCATGAAACCACCCAATTTCCTGAGGCACGGCGATGTCGTGCGCATCGAAATCGAAGGCATAGGTACATTGGAAAACCAAGTCGAAGAAGCGTGAAAGGGGCATGCTGTTCTAAGGCGAAGAACGCTTGTTCTAAAGCATCGTTTTATGTGCGACCTGCCGCTGACACTGTACAGCAGTATAATGCCAAGCGCAGGAGACAGCGACGTGACGGGAACGAAAACCTCAGGCTTCCTTATGACGTTCTGCATCTTCATCGCTATCCTGACTCTCACAAGCGGGATAGAGACAGCGATTTGCGAAGACGACATTGCGTCAGACAGGACTTATCCTTTCGTTACCGAAGCCCTGCAGTTGCGCGGTGCTTCAGGCTGGAACAGAGGCGGACGCGCTGGTCCGTTCGTCAGCAACGCGTCTGATAAATGGGTAACCGATTGGCAGTACAATTATGCCTCTGAAGAAGCCGATGTTACCGTGTTTGCTCAATACATGGCTGAAGGCAAAGGGCTGTATTTCGTATCGACGGAGACGACTAAATCGTCACAGGTACTTCCACTCTGTTTGCAGCCAACTGCCAACACCTTGGACAGGGCGAAAGACTTCCTGAAAAGGTACCAAAACTGGACTCAAGACGCCAACCTGACAGAAATAATTGGTACTTTGGACTTGGTGGGTGCCGGCGGCAACTGTTCAGTTGTTATCGGCACCTTGAATCTCACGGTGGCAGCGAATCGTTACGCCACGGATTTCTATTGGGGATACACCTCTAACGGCACGTACTCCAGGGGCTTGGGAATTACCTTTGTCAGTAACCGTGTGTTTTTCCGAGACGACCGAAACCTTCTTCTGCCTCCCTGTGAACCGCCAAGCAACATTTTCACTTCACGCTCCCCCTACATGTCCAAGGCAGAGGAACCGAACCCGCCCGCCGCGCGTCCAGTAAACGAGAGCTTTGAGTTCATGACTCCTCGCCCTGCCCCGATAATGGAGCTATACCTAGACCCAGAAGCTGAGATTGCTCCCGTCGTGAAGGAACAACAATTCTACAGCGGACACTTCACCTTCCACCTCGAACAGCCCTTGCTGCCCAACACGTTGTATACAGCGACGTTGGTTTGTGGGCAAGACGCTCCAGCAGACTTCGACGAGGCACCTGTGATTCTGTTGTCGTGGTGGTTCATGACGGAAAACGGCACGCAAACATCAGAGACCCAGAGTCCAACGCAGACGCCAATAGCCTCCGCAGAGTCTATTCCCTCAATGCCGCAATCGTCTCTTTCAGCGTCTTCTGCGGAAGCTTACCATGATGGCAACCCCACGTTTGAGTGGGCATTTACGGTCGCGATTGTCTTCGCGGGCATTGCTGTACTTGTTGCGTCAGTCCTTGTCGTGAGAGCAAGAGCAAAGCGAAGCAAATGAACTTTAGCCAACACACCTTAGAATCAAGAATACTGCGCCAACCCGCGAACCATCCGACACAACGTTCTCAGCGAGATGGACTGATTATTCCTTTGAAAACTTCTGCGTCTATGTTCCCACCCGTGATGACGGCTGCAACGGTTTTTCCAGCGAACAAGTCCGGGTTCTCGAGCATGGGCGCAATGGCTGCTGCCCCAGAGCCCTCTGCAACTTGCTTCTCTTTCTCCCAAAGGAGGTAGATGGCGCGTTTGATGGTTTCTTCCTTGATCACGAGGACTTCGTCGACCCATTGCTGGATGACTTTGAAGGTGATGGAGTCTCTTTCGACGCCGCCGAAAAGCCCTTCCGCGAGTGAGTCCATGCGCGACTTCGTGAACTCGACTATACTGCCCGCCTTCAGTGAGTCGTGCATGACGGGCGAGGTCTCAGACTGAACCCCGTAGACCCGCAGTTTTGGGCTGATGGTTTTCAGGGCAATGCTCATGCCCGAGATTAGGCCTCCTCCGCCGACTGGCACTACAACCACCTCGACGTTCGAGAGCGCTGTGAGGATTTCGAGGGCGACGGTTCCGTTTCCCGCAGCCACCAGCTCATCATTGTAGGGTGAAACGAACGCGAGTCCGTTTTCACGCGTCATCTCTCTGGCTCTCCTTTCAGCGTCGTCATAGATGTCTCCGAACAGGACTACGTTCGCCCCGTACCGCTTTATGCCGTCTGTCTTGTTCTTCGGCGTGGAAGTCGGAAGCACGACCGTGGCTGGAATTTCAAGTTTCTTGGCAGCGTACGCGATAGCCAACCCGTGGTTGCCAGCTGATGCTGTGACGACTCCGCGCCTCCGCTTCTCCGCCTGCAAGTGAAGCATCTTGTTGAAAGCGCCCCTCACCTTAAACGCGCCCGTTACTTGGAGGTTTTCGAGCTTGAGGAACACGTCGCCGCCGCAGAAACCGCTGAGGAACTGCGAACGCTTCAGAGGGGTAGACTTCACGTACGGTTTGATGGCTTCCGCAGCAAACTGAACGCTCTCGAGATTTATCATACTGTCACCACATACGTTTGCCTTCGATGGGTCAAAGGCTTGCAGCGTAGACTTAACCTATTGGGCTCCGCTTATGGAGACCTTGCTCACGCCCGCCTCCTTCTCCAGCACAATAACGGTCTCAGCCTTCTCCGCGAACGCTTCGCTGTGCGTTACGGCTATTATCTGCTCGATGGCGCGGAAGCGACTGATGGCTTCGGCCAAGCGGTCAATGCTGCCGTCCTCCCTGCCCAAGCTTTCCGTCGGTTCGTCCAGCAATAGCATGCCCAGCCCGTGCCCCGTGCGCGACTGCATAATCAACTGCCCCAACCCGAGCCTGTAGGCGAAGGCGAGCAACGTACGCTCCCCACCCGAAAGGCTTGCCACTTCCCTGTCCAAACCGCTTTCACTCTTCACATACGGCGTGTACGTTTCATCAACAACGACGTTCAACAGCGGCGCCTCCGCGCCCACCAGCGTGTCGAGGACCTGCTGCACGAAGTTGCGCAAGACCTTCACGAACTCGCTGCGCAGCTTCGGCTGAATGCTCCTGTACGCGTCGCGGATAGCAGCGATAATCTGCACCGTTTTGCCGATGCGTTCCATGCGCTCCAGCTTCTGCTGCGCCTGGTCGATGCGCTCCCGCACCTCATCCAGCCGCTTCACCAAGTCTCTTTTGCGGTTCTCCTTGTACTTGAGGTCAGACTCAACAAGCGAGTACTGTCGTAGCGCTTGCCTGCTCTGCTCCCGCGCCGCCTCCACATCAGCCAAGTCGAACCTGCCTATCTCGGAGCGCAGTCCTCTGAGCTGTCTCTGCACCTCGTCGCCCCGCTGCTGCGCCGCCGCGAATTCGTTCTGGAGGTCCGCGCAGTTCTTCTCTTCCTCGGCGACTCGAGGTCTGAGGTCTTCCAGCCTCGCGGCTAAGGACTCCAGGTTCGAGCAGGCTTCCCACGCCAAGTGCTTCTGCCGCTGGACTTGGTCAACTTCGCTCTTCAGCGAGGCAATCGCGGTTTGCCGCTCCGCGTTCTCGGAGCCGATTCGCTGCAGCATGGCGCTCTTGTATGCATCGTTCAAAGGCTGCAGGCACAGCGGGCAACGTTGCTCCGTCTCAGTCGAGAGCTGCGCCACGCGCTTCTGATCCTCCTGCATGCTCCGTGAAGCCGCTTCCGCTTCAGCCTTGAGGCTGCTGATTCGGTCATCCAACGCCAGCAGGTATGGACGCAGCGCCTTGGCAGGCTGGTCAGCCGGAACTCCCGCATCCTCCAGCGTCGTCCTGCACGCCTTAATCTGCGCTTCTGTGGAGTTCAAGCGCTGTTGCAGGTTGTCGACGATTGTCTTCTTGTCCCTCAGTCTGCGGGCGAGCTGAGCCGCGGCTTCCTCGCAGTTGGCTGCTTCAGCCTGAAGGCGAGCTTCCTTCCGCCTGAGTTCCTCGACGGCAAGCCGTTTTTCCTCCAGTCTTTTCAGCTTGGCGTCCGCCTCATCCAAGAACCTCTTCGTGACTGCCAGCTTCTCCACGGCGTTCTGCAGCTCAATCTCCAGGAGCGTGAACTCTTCAGTTAGGCGGTTGTATTCTGCGCCGAGTTTCTCTCTGCCCGTGACGTCGGGGTCCTTCTCGAGGACGCGTTTCTCGATTTCGTACTCGCGCTGATACTCAGCAATGCTGCTCCAAGCTACCTCATAGTCGGAAAGCCCGAACAACTCGTCCAAGCGCTTCTGCCGGTCGCGGGGCGCGGCGTCGATGAGTTCCTTCAGGTGCTCCTGGCGGACCCAGACGATTTCCCGCCACAGGTCCCGGTCCAATCCCGTTATCGCTTTGAACTGCTCCGCGATGGCGCCCGTGTTCATGCTGGCGATGAGTTTCTCATCTTGGAAGAGCTTGAGTTGTTCGAGGTCTTGGCTTATGCCTTTCCCTCGGCGCTTTATGCCTCGGGTCAGCGTGAATGTGTTTCCGTTCTGCTTGAACTGCACCGTGACTTTTGCTGAGTTCGCGCCTTCCCGTATGAGGTAGTCGAAGCTTCTGCCGATGGGGTCGCCGAAGAACGCGAAGTCTATGCCGTACAGGACGCTGGATTTGCCGCAGCCCAACCCGCCCACGAGGCAGTTGAAGCCCCGCGTGAACGGCACCGTGGACTTGATGTGGCTGCGGATGTTCTCCAGCTGGACGATTTCGATTCTCACGCGAGCAGTTCCTCCAGCGTCTGCTTCACTTTGTCCTCCTGTTTGCGCGTCAACGGCTCGATGAGGCTGAGGGCTGAACGTGCGATTCGCTCGGCTTCTTCATGGCTGTACCGGTCGCTGAAGATCTGGAGGAAATACTCGAACGCCTTCGTCTTCAGGTCCTTGAACTCGCCCTCGAAGATGGAACGCACGATTTCGTCGGAAACCGCGCTTTCCCGCAGCAGGACGACGGGGTGAACGAGCAGGGCTTTTTCGGCGGCGGTGCGGATGTGGGCAACGTCGACTTCGGCGCGGCTTGCCTCGGCGGGTAGCGTGCCCTTGAGGACTGGTATGATTACCGCGCCTTCCTCATCTGCGTCTCTGACCATTTGCGCCGCGGCGTCGGTGATTTTCTGCGCGTTCATGCCCGTGAACTCCTGCTCCAGCACCACGAACCTCCGCGGCGAAGTGAGTTCAACGAGTTCGGGCTGGAACTCGCCCTTCTCGTTAACATGCACATGGTAGAAGCCTTTCCTGTACTTCGCCTCATCGTAGCTCACGGTCTCGGTGCATCCGCTGTAAGCCAAGAAACCCGACTTGAACCTGCTCAGGAAGCGCTGGTGAACGTGACCCGCCGCATAGTAGCCGAAGCCCTCGGGAAGAAGCTCGGGCGGAACCTCAGCCTCGATGTAGGGCGGCTTCACGCTGGGCAAGTCCACCGCCATGTGCAACACAAAAATGTTACCAACCGCCGGGTCTGGCTTGGGCGGATTCTGCTCCATGAACGCGGGCAGAGCCTCTTCCGTCTTGCGCCTGCTGCGAAAGTTGGGCACGCCGTAGATGTAGCAGCAGTCGGGCTTGCGCCAGCAAGCGCCCTCATGCCTGGGCAGGTGGTAGATTAAGCCTGCGCTGTCCAGCGGGTAGAGAATCGTGCTCGTGATGCTGTTGGGCGCCGAGTCATGCGAGCCGTCAACAGTCAGCACGGGGATGCCTGCGTCGCGCAGCCGCTTGAAGCTGCGTATGGTGGTCTCCAGCGTGACGTTGGAGGGACGCGCCTGATGGAACAGGTCGCCCGCGATTATCATGAAGTCGGGCTTCAACTCAAGTGTTTTCTCCACGATTTCGGTGAAGGCGTTGTCGAAATCCTGCCTCCGCGCCTCTAGCCCGTACTGCGCGTAGCCTAGGTGCAGATCCGCGGCGTGGACGAAGCTGAAAGCCTTCACCTCGATTTCTCTCCCTGATTCACATCGCTAGTTGCCTGCTAGTTTCGACTGCGGCGGTTTTAAGCATTGCCACAACGCATTGACATTTCCAGACTTTTGCGACGAGAAACATATAAGCCGCTTCACCCGACTAATGCAGCTAAAGCGTGGCAATCATACATGAATTGTGACAGATGCGGTCAAGAAACCTTCATGCCCTTCCGATGCCCATACTGCGGGGGCCAATTCTGCAGCGCCCACCGCCTGCCCGAGGCACACGCATGCCCGAACCTGCATCAGGCGCAAGCCCAGAAGCAAGAGGTCTTTGCGCCAACTCCCGCCCGCAGCAGTTATGAGTACAAGATAACTTTCGGACAGCCAGCCCATACCAAGGGCCGCTTCTTCTTCAGCCCCAAGGAACTGCAGCATCTGGCGGCTGCGACGTTGCTCGTTGTCGCAATAGGTTTTTCGATGGCGTTGTACTCGAACTTCATGGGCTACTTGGGCTGGACTTGGGCGGTCACCTCGGTTTTCGCCGCGCTATTGACAGCGTCGTTTCTGGTTCACGAGATGGCTCACAAGTTCATGGCGCAGAGGCGAGGCTTCTGGGCGGAGTTCCGCCTGACCGCTTGGGGCGCTGTTCTCACGTTCATATCGGTGTTTCTGCCGTTCAAGCTGATTTCGCCGGGCGCGGTCATGATTTCCGGACCCATGCGCTTGAACGTTCTGGGAAAGACTTCCATCGCTGGACCAGTCGTGAACGTGGGATTCTGCGCTGCGTTTCTCATTGCCGCTTCGGTTCCAAGCCCGTACTTCAGCCTGTTCGCCATCGTTGCCTTCATCAACGCCACCATCGCCGTGTTCAACCTCATCCCCTTTGGAATCCTCGACGGCTACAAAATTTACACCTGGAACAAGAAAGTCTGGGCATTGGGCTTCGCGGCAGCCGTTGCGTTGGCGGTGCCGTCTTTCCTTTACGCTTCACCCTACATCTGAGGCAAGAAAGAAAACGCTAAAACGAATTTTTCTGAGAAGCCGTTCGCTTTTGAGCTCTTAAATGAGTTCGATTGTGACGTGGACTTCTTCGGGCACACGGATGCGCATGATGCGCCGCATGACGCGTTCCTCTGAGTCAATGTCAATTAGGCGTTTGTGGATGCGCATCTCCCACCTGTCCCAAGTTGCTGTTCCCTCGCCCGACGGCGCCTTCAAAACTGGCACGCGCAGTCGCTTCGTGGGCAGGGGGACGGGACCGTTGATTCTGACGCCTGTCTTCTGGGCAATGCTCTTCAGTTCTTCGCATACTTCTTCGAGTTTGCCGTAGTCGGTGCTTGTTAGCCGGATTCGCGCTTTTCTGACCATTCCGTGTTCAATCCTGAATTTTGCCCTTTCGACAGGCCTTAGACACGTTAGAAATTTAAGCCGCCCATATTAACTTTGCGACCTTCGTTTTTGATTTGGTCTATGTTAAAAATTGCAGTTGAGGAATTCGTCGTAAAATGTTCCAGCTTAGAAGGCTAGGAGCAGCGGCTTCGTTTTCCGTATTGCGAAGAACGCGGTCTCCTTGTTGTGAGTGATTTGTTCATTTTTGCTATGCACCGAGCATTCTTACATCGAATTTGTGTCCTTTGTCTCTTGACGACTGAAAAAAGTTATATACAAAGTGCAAACAATCACATTACCACGGAAAGAGAAAGGAGAAAGAAGACTCTAGCTGCTACTGCCATACTTCTGGTGATGCCTCCAAGCGGTCACGAGCGGCATGAGCGACGTGTTCAAGAAGAGCTGGGCATCGCCGATTCTAGGCGAATACACCACAATCGCCACTTTCCCTGGGGACAAAATCGTACGCTGCCTCACGCGCTGAAACGGTCATAGTCGCGTACGCCGCCCCGCCGCCAACGTCGCCACCGCCAACTTCTCCCTGAGTGCTGCACCACCTTCAGAGCAGGCTCCACCGAATGAGATGAGATGTACATTGTTGTCATCGTCGTGTCATCATTGTTGTAACATCCGTCACCCTCAGAAGACGAAGGTAACGCTGAAAAGCATGGTCAATTCAGTTCCCTCATTCTCTTTCTCCGCAAACCTTCCAGCCTAATTCCTGGAGTCTCTGCCGCTTTGCCACGTTTCGGGTTCGAACGTGGAGAGGAACAAAAAATATATGGCAACACACGCTTACCTTCATGCTGAGTCGCACGGATAGAATTCGCATGAGCAAGCCTGCACCGAGCCGCCTGACAATCACTTTGCTACTTGTGATTGCTGCCCTCGCGATTTCGACAGCCCTGCTTTTCACGAGTCCGGCTTTTCTGCCCGCGCCCACGGCTGGAAAACCCTACACTCCAGGCGGGACAATCTACGAAATCATTTCGACTCTTCTGCTTGGTGCCACGGACGTGCTTTATCTGCTTGGCGGCGCGCTTGTTTTCTTCGGCGCAATGCTTGTTGCGGTCAAGTTTGTGCAGACCAAGCTGAAGAATGCGTATCAGCCAGCGGGTGTGACGCGGATTCTTTCAGGCTACTTGACGCTGAGCCTTGAAATCTTCATCGGCGCTGAGATCATCAAAACAACCGTCACTCAGTCGATTGAAGAGTTCGAGGTCCTTGTACTGGTCATCGTGAGCAGGGGGCTCTTCAGCTTGATTCTGTACCTCGAGAGACGGTGGCACGGCACCGAAGAGGGCGAATAATAGAGACTCACGCCGTTCTGCATAATATGCGGCCTTGTCAGGAAACACCATGGGTTGTGATGAATTGAGTGGCTAAACTTTAAATCCATCTAAGGTCACTCTAAGAAGGTTAAGCTCGGACCATCATGAGTAAATTAACTCGTGCGACGCCCACAAGGCTGAAGGGAGACTGCGCGGAGGGAGGATGGATGCCAGGCATGCTCGCATCAACTTCCAATCCTTTTGAACATTTGCCCAGTAGAACCTACAACACCCTTAAATATGTTCACGCAGAGTACGGATTCTATAAACGTATGAAGACCTCGGCTGGAGTTAAGTGAGAAAATTGTTCAGAAACCTATTTTTTGTGGGAGGCGAACGATTTGCTTGTTGAGTCGGCATTAGCGTTCGTCCTGATAGTAGCCGCGGCATCCCTGATATACGTCTTGGGCAGGAGAGCAGCGCCCAAGCCAGCGCAAAGCCAGAGTGAACGGGCTGTCTATGCCTGCGGAGAGAAAGTCACTTTTCCGAAGCTGAAGGTCAACGTCTCGCTCTATAAGTACCTGATCTACTTCATAGTCTTGGACAGCTCTGTCTTGCTTGTGGCTTATGCTTCTTTTGTCGGTCAAGCCATCAACTTCCCCTTAATCATCGTATACCTGCTCTTGATGCTCGCCGCAGGCTATCTTCTGCTCGAAGGAGGCAAGGACGAATGACCAACATCGCAACTTGGGCTAGACTCAAGTCGCCTTGGGTGATTCACTTTAACTCCGGCGCCTGCAACGGATGCGACATAGAAATCGTCGCGTTGCTTACGCCAAAATACGACGTGGAACGCTTCGGCATCAAGCTCGAGCCTTCCCCGCGGCATGCCGATGTCCTGCTCGTGACTGGGTCGGTCACGCAGCAGTGCGCGGAACGGCTGAAACGCATCTACGACCAGATGCCTCAGCCCAAGTTCGTCGTCGCCATCGGCGCATGCGCGTGCTCGGGCGGTGTCTTCCAAGGAACCTACGGAGTCCTCGGTGGGGTTGATAAGGTGATTCCAGTTAATGCTTACATCCCAGGGTGTCCGCCGCGCCCCGAAGCGATAATCGACGGCGTGGTCAAACTCCTAAACTCGCTTAAGGCGCCACCACCGCCGAAGGCAGCACCCGCGAAAACGGTGCCAGAAACACCGAAAGAACCGCCTCTAGAACTGCAGAAGCAAGCGACCGCAGAGGTGAAACCCAGTGCCAAGCAGTGACATAGACATCGTAAAGATTCTCGAAACCCGTCTGCAGGGCAAGCCAGTTCAGATAGTGCCCGATCAGCTTGGCAAGGCAGCGGTCAAGGCCAGCGGAGGCAGCCACCGAGACGTCTTCCAGACCCTAGTAGAGGCAGATGAAAAAACAGCTATCTCCGCAATCACAGGCATAGATTTGGGTGCAAACATAGGCGTTTTCTATCACGTTCGCACATCCAAGGCTTTCCTTACGGTTCAGGCGGAGGTTCCGAAGGAAAACCCGAAAATTGCCACGATAAACGACATCACGCCCAGCGCCACGCTGCATGAGCTTGAAGTGTCTGACCTGTTGGGCGTGACTTTCGAGGGCAACCCGCGTTCAGGTCACTTTGTGCTGCCTGAGACCTGGCCTGAAGGCATCTTCCCGCTTCGGAAGGATGTCAAGCCAGGTGAAGTCAAGCTCAATCCGCCCTCTACCACTGAGGAGAAGTCTGAGGACGGAAAACTCGTTAAGATAGTCATCGGTCCGCAGCATCCTGCTTTGCTGGAGCCAGAAAAGTTTGCCGTGCTGGTTGAAGGCGAAACTGTCAAAGCCGTTCAGCCGCGCATAGGCTACGTCCACAGGGGTATCGAGAAGGCCTCTGAATCCCGCACCTATCTTCAGGACGTTTACTTGGTCGAAAGAATCTGCGGCATCTGCAACAGCTGCCATGCCACCGCCTTCGTCGAAGCCGTCGAGAAAATTCTGAAGACTGAAGTTCCGTCCAGAGCCAAGTACCTTCGCACCATCATCCTGGAAGTGAACAGGCTGCACAGCCACCTGCTCACGCTGGGGCACGCAGGCCTAGAGATCGGCTACGAGACGCTGTTCCAGTACTTCTGGCGCGACCGCGAGCCTATCATGGACCTGACGGAGATGCTGACGGGCAACCGCGTCGTCTCCTCGTCCCTAACGGTGGGCGGGGTCAGACGCGACCTCAAAGACACCGACATCCCTCGAATCAGGACCGTGCTGGCTGACCTGAGGAAGAAGCTGCCGTTCTACAAGCAGATTTACGAGAACGAACCCTCGATAAGGATGCGCATGCAAAAAGTCGGCACGCTATCCAGAAGTGATGCGCTAAAACTCGGCGTCGTCGGGCCAGTAGCCCGCGGCTCAGGCGTCGACATAGACGTCCGCAAGGATGAGCCTTACGAGGCTTATGGGGAGATTCCTTTCAAAATCATAACTTACGATGCTGGAGACACGTGGGCAAGGATGAACGTCCGCATGGACGAAGTAGAGGAAAGCATCCGCATAATCGAGTACGCCCTTGACCACCTGCCGTCGGGACCCTACCGAGTTAGGGCGCCGAGGGTTGTGCCTGCGGGCGAGGCGGTGAACCGCGTGGAAGCGCCCCGAGGCGAGCTCTTCTACTACGTCAGAAGCAACGGCACCGCCTATCCCGAGCGCGTCAAGGTGCGTACGCCGACGTTCGCCAACATTCCCGCTTTCCTCACGACCGCCATAGGCGAGAGCATCGCTGACGTGCCTCCGAACTTCGTGAGTTTGGACCCGTGCTTCTCTTGCACGGACAGGTAGGATGAACAAGCATGATTGACTATCTCTGGCTCGTGTTCCGTGTCCTCGTCTTCCCAGGGTTCACTTTCATCCTGCTGTTCACTATGTTCTGCGACTGGATAGAGCGGAAAATCGAGGCGCGGATGCAGAACCGGATGGGTCCGACGTTCACGGGTCCGAGCGGCATTCTTCAGCCCTTGGCTGATTTCATCAAGCTCCTGACGAAGGAGGAGATTACGCCGTGTGAGTCGAGGCAGACGGTGTTCAAGTTTGCGCCTGTCCTTGCCGTCTCTGTGTTTGTGTTTGCCATGTGCTTCCTGCCCATCGACGGTGCGAGCGTGATTCCGAATGTTAGTTTCGCTGGCGACTTGGTTTTTGTCATGGCGTTGGTCTCCGTCGCTAACTTTCTGCTGTTTCTGGCGGGTTGGTCAAGTTCGAACCCTTATAGCTCCATCGGCGCGGCGAGGGTGCTGACGCAGTTCCTTGGATATGACATTCCGCTGTTGATGCTGGCGTTGGCGCCCGCGTTCCTTGCGGGAAGCCTTACCATAGCCACGATAGTGTCCAGCCAGTGGCTGCCCTATGCTTTGCTGGCTCCCTGGGCGTTCGTGCTGTTCATCATCACGATGCAGGCTGAGCTGGAGAAAGACCCGTTCGACGTGCCTCACGCCGAAAGCGAGGTTGTGGCGGGTCACGAGACGGAGTACAGCGGCGGCAGACTGGCTTTCCTGAAGCTTGCCAGAGATGTGCAGATAGTCTTTGGAGCGGGACTGATTACCGTGCTCTTCTTGGGCGGCTCCAGCGGTCCCGTCTTCTTCGGTCTGCCGCAGTTCTGGGGTGCCCTGTGGTTCGTGGTCAAGGTAATTGCCGTGGTCATCGTTTCGGAGTACATGACGGTCTTGTTCGCAAGGTTGCGCATCGACCAGGTAGTGAGAGCCAACTGGAAGATACTCCTGCCCCTGAGCGTGTTGTCCCTCATCTTGACGATCAGTTTAGCAGTTTGGATATTACCAATGGTGTGATAGAGAAATGGCGAAAATCGTGTCTCCCATGTTCCGAGAGGTGCTGAGTCACCTGTTCAAGAAACCCGCGACCGGCAAGTATCCGTTCGTGAAATGCATTGTTGCCGAAGGCTTCCGCGGCAGACAAGTCTACGACATCAACCTGTGCATAAGCTGCGGTCTGTGCTCCAGAGACTGTCCAGCAAAAGCCATCGAAATGGTTGACGTGGAAGGAAAGAAGCGGCCGAAGTTCTTTCTGGACCGCTGCATCTTCTGCTATCAGTGCGCGGAGAGTTGCCCGAGAAACGCCATCAAGAGCTCGGAGATTTTCGAGCTAGCGACAACAGATAAATCCGACTTAGTTATAACTCCTCAGCCAAGTGCAATGAAAGCCACTGGTGTTTAGGCATGATCCTTGAGCTCGTCGGGGCGGGGCTGGTGATCTCGGCTTGTCTAGCCATCTTCCTCGACGAGGCAGTGTACTCTGTTGCTGCGTTGTCAGGCACGTTCATCTTGGCGGCGTTGCTCTACGCCTTGAGTGGCGCTCCGTACGTGGCTATTTTTCAGTTTGCCGTGGGCATCGGCACCCTCTCCATCCTTTTCCTCTCGGGCGAGATGCTCAGTGAGAAACCCGAGAAGAAAACCAAGCCAATCGTTGCGGTTAGTGTAGTGGTTCTCGGAGTGGTTCTGTCTTTGCCCGCGATTTTTCTGTCGATTTCTTCGCCGAATTCGTCGGCGCTTGGGGCTCCTTTCGGGGAGGCTTTGTGGGACCTGAGGGCTGTGGACGTTGTCCTGCAGGGCTTGGTTATTCTGACTGTGGCTTTGGGCGTAGCCATCGTTCTGTATGAGAGGAAACGGAACGGGGCGAAGCGGGAAGGTGCACCATGATGGACTTCGTCCTGTTGTCGCTGGCTCTGCTCGCCATAGGCGTGTACGGCTTGCTGACCAAGCGTCACCTGCTGAAAGTGTTCATCTCCGTCGAGCTAATCGCTACGGCTGCCACCCTGAACTTCGTCATGCTTGCCTCCGCCATGAACATCGAGGTCGGTCAGGCGTTCTTGATTTTGGCGTTTTCGACTGACACCGCCGTGAGCGCCGTCATCCTTGCCCTGCTGGTTATAGTTTCGAAGAAGTACGGCACAAGCGACATCAGCGACCTTGTGCAAATCGAGGGAAGCGAAGAAATAACGGAAGACGAGGCTGACCAATGATGGAGTTAACCGAATTTTCAGGCTGGGCGGTGTGGCTGCTTCCCCTGTTCTCCAGCCTCTTGGTGCCACTCATAGCTCGAGCAGGCGAGAAAGCCCGAAACGCCTTCGTCATAGTCATAAGCGCCATCACAGCGGGCTTGGCGTTTTCCCTCGTCCCCAGCGTCATAGGCGGCGAAGGCGCCATCGTAGAGCTGTCTGTGCCCTGGATACCTCAAAGCGTTAACGCGGGCGTCTTCATCGACCCTCTCAGCGTCCTGTTCTCCTGCCTCATCGCCTTTTTCGGCGTGGTCATCGCGGTTTACTCGCTGGGCTATATGAAGGGGGAGAACGGGTTAACTCGGTACTACTTCTTCCTGCTTCTGTTCATAGGTTCCATGATTGGACTCGTCATTTCGGACAACTTTTTGCAGCTTTTCATTTTCTGGGAGATGGTTGGACTCTGCAGCTACTCGCTCATTTCCTTCTGGTACAATAGACCTGAATCGGTGAAGTCAGGCGTCAAAGTCTTCATCATGACCCGCATCGGCGACATCATGCTGCTAGGCGCCATAGGCATCCTGTACGCAAGCCTGGGCTCCTTCAGCTTCCGCTACACCATGGCAAACCTAGGAACCCTGCCGACTTCAACCATAACCGCCGTAGCCTTCCTGGTTCTGGGCGGCGCGGTGGCGAAGTCTGCGCAGCTGCCGCTGCACACTTGGCTTTACAGCGCCATGGAGGCGCCGACTTCGGTGAGCGCGTTGCTGCACGCTGCGACTATGGTTAAGGCAGGCATATACCTCGTCGCCAGATTCATCTTCATCGCGGGTCCCTTGGTGGCTACGCTTCCGCTTTGGCTTCCTTCAGTCGCTTGGATGGGCGTTTTGACCGCTTTCATCGGGGCAACGATGGCTTTGTACACGCCCGACATCAAAGGCGTCCTCGCCTACTCTACCGTAAGCCAGCTGGGCTTCATGATGGCTGCCTTGGGCACGGTTACCCTGGCTGCAAACGCCTCAATCGGCTGGTTCGCCAGCCTGTTCCACATGATGAGCCACGCCTTCTTCGAGGGCTTGGGCTTCCTCTTGGCAGGCGGTATCATCCACGCCTTGGGCACGCGGGACATGCGGCTCATGGGCGGCTTGAGAAAACTCATGCCCATCACCTTCGGGCTCAGTTTGATTATGATTTTGACGACGAGCGGTCTGCCGCCGTTTGCCGCGTTCTTCAGCAAAGGCGCGGTCATCACGAGCGTGACAGAGGCGGGAAACCTGTGGCAAATCATACTCATCTACGCCACGACGGCTTTGACGTTTGCGTACAGCCTCCGCTTCATGACCATGACGTTCATGGGCAAAAAGTCAGAGCACATGGAGAAGCTGCACGTTCACGAGGCGCCGAAGGTTATGCTAGCACCTGCAGTCGTTCTTGCGGGTTTGTGCGTTGCCTGGGGCTTCCTGATGCCCTGGCTGGGCGGTTTTCTGGGCGTCGAAGGCGAGACAAGCCTGCTTGGCGCGTTCTTCAGTTTGGAGACGCCGATTTTCCTGCTCATTCTGTTGCCGACGGGTTTGCTGGTCTACGCTACTTACTATAAGCGGTCAGCAATTATGGCGAAGATTCGGGGCAGCGGAAACCCGTTGACTGGGCTGCTGAAGCACGGCTACTTCTTCGACGACTTCTACGAGCGAGTGGTAACCCGAGGAATCCTCAGCTTCTCAGGCGGAGTGCGCAGTTTCGAAGACTCTGCCTTCGGACGGTTCCCCGCCATGGTGGCTGGCTTCGTCATCAGCGCGGCGATGGCTGCTCACAAATACCTTGACATCATGGCGGATGAACTCCTCAGCGTCATCGCATACCGAACTCTACGTGGCGCGTCAAAGATGAAGAAAGTTCCGTCAACGTCTCTGCAGCACTACATAGCTGCAGCTCTGCTCGGATTTATATTGATTCTGATACTGATAATAGTAACCATAGGTGTGTAAACATGTACGCCCTACTGTTAGTGTTCCTCCTGCCAACCCTTGCCGTTCCGTTCGTCTACTTCACTGGAAAGAAGTCTCCGAAAGCCGCAGCCATCATAGTCGCCCTCATAGCTCTCATAAACATTGGGTTGGTCATGTCCACAGTTCCTGACGTCCTCAGCCGTCCGGACAATAGGTACATTGAGGAGTATCACTGGATTCCCGTCTTGAATGCTTCGTTCACGCTTTTCACGGACGGCATGAGCGCTTCGATAGCCATAATCAGCCTCATCCTCATCTTTGCAGCGGCGTTGTTCAGCATAAACTACATGGAAGGCAAGAAGAACCTCCCAGCGTACTACGCTTTGCTGTCCCTGCTCTCGGTTGGCTTGGTCGGCGTGTTCATCACCTCGAACCTCCTGTTGTTCTACTTCTGCTGGGAACTGATGCTCGTTCCAGCGTACTTCATCGTCGGCGGCTGGGGCTACCGCGAATCATACCGGGCGGCGTTTAAACTCTTCATATTCACCCACGCAGGTGCCGTCTTCGTGCTCTTAGGCATAGGCGGCATCTTCATGGCAACCAGCGGCGTCACCGACATGTTCCAAGCCGCAACCGCGCTCATGAACGTGGCGCCCGACATCGTGAAGTGGATTCTGATTGCCTTCACAGCTGGCTTTGCCGTCAAGATGGCCATCGTGCCCCTGCACATGTGGCTGCCCGACGCCCATTCCGAGGCACCTGCAACGATGTCCGCGCTGCTCAGCGGCGTCATCATCAGCGCCGGAGCCTACGCCATACTGCGCCTCTCGCTGGGCACGGTTCTCCCGTCCATCATGGTGAACGACCCTGCTTTCGTCGGCATATTCCTGCATGGTTTGACGATTTTCGGCGTCATCTCCGCCTTCTTCGGCTCGCTCATCGCGCTCGTGGAAACCGACATAAAACGCATAATCGCCTATAGCAGCATCGCCCATATGGGCTACGTCATGTTCGGGCTCTCCCTGTTCCCCAGCTCGCTGTCTGTGGCTGGAACAATCGCCATCACCGTGGCGTTGACGGGCACGGTGCTGCACATCCTGAACCACGCAGTGAGCAAGGGGCTCTTCTTCCTCTCCGCTGGCGCGGTCATGCACCAAACCGAAGAACGTGACGTGCAGAAGATGGGCGGACTTGCGGGAAAAATGCCTTTCACCGCCACCAGCTCCATAGTGGCCGCGCTGAGCATCGCGGGTGCGCCGCCGTTCGCCTGTTTCATCAGCGAGTTCTTCATCTTCGTAGGAGCCTTCGAAATCATCAGCGTCGACGGCTTCTACCTGATTCCGACGGGCTTGATGCTCATCGCCACGGTATTGTCATTGGCTTACTCGCTGCGGTTCACCTCAAAAGTCTTCTTGGGACAGCCGAAAGGCGGCGAAGAGAAGAAGGTTACAGACGTCCACGTGTACATGAAAGTGGCGATGGCAATCTTGGTGTTCATGGTGATAATCCTCGGGATTTATCCCGGGTTCTTCACGAACTTGATTAACACGGTGCACTTTGGCTGAGACGTGACGCTGACATGATTGAAACCCTCGACGCGGTCCTTCCCATAGCCAGTTTCGTGACTTTCGCACTGCTGACTGTTCCGGTGATAAAAGCAGTTCGCAAGACGGCGCACAAGACGGCATTGACCTTCGCTTGGTTCCTCGCAGCCTTCGTCGTCGGCTTCTTCACCGTCGCCAACTTGGCGCTGAAGTACTATGCTTTGCCTCCGGAGCAGGGTTTCGTCAACCTGCCGCTTACTGTTCCGCCTGGCTCTTCGCTGGCTCCCATCTCGAGCGCCTTCATGATAGACGGCGTTTCCGTCTACATGGCTGTCATATTCACCGCGGTTTCCGCTGTGGTTTTCATGTACAGCGTGTTTTGGGTTGACCCTTCCAAGCGACCCTCGGAGAGGTACTACGCTATCATGCTCATACTTGTCGGCGCATTGATAGGCGCTGTGTTCTCGGGCGACCTGCTGACGATGTTCATCTTCTGGGAAGCCGCCGCGGCAGGCTCCAGCTTCCTGATGCTTTACAGGAAGACCCCGCGTTCCCTGAACGCCACGCTCAAGTATCTGGTTATGATAATCGTGGCTTCAGCCTTCGTCGTGTTCGGGCTCTCGCTCCTGTACGGGTTGACGGGCAGCCTTAACTTCTGGGTCGTGAAGTCGGCGCTGGCGACGCTGACGGACAAGACGGTGCTCGTGCTGGCGTTCATATTCATTGCGGCGGGCTACGCAATAGAGTCAGCCATCGTGCCGTTCCACTTCTGGCTTCCTGACGCTTACGCTGCGGCGCCAGCCTCCTCGTCGGCTTTTCTGTCAGCTCTCATTGATCAGGGAAGCTACTATGTCCTGATTAGAGTGCTGCTCTTCATCATAACGCCCACTGGCGCCTTGGACTGGACGATTATGCTGGCGGTGATGGCGGCGTTCACGATGGTCGTGGGCAACCTGTTCGCGCTCATCCAAGACGACGTCAAACGCCTGATAGGTAACATCTGCGTCGCGGACGTGGGCTACAACCTCGTGGGCATCACGAGCGTCACTTCGCTGGGAATCACGGGGAACCTATACTTCTTCCTAATCGGCGGCATAACCACGGCGCTGTCCTTCATGGCTGTGGGCATCATAAACCACTACGGGTTCCGCAGCCTCGAAGACTTCTCGGGCATAGGCAGAAAAATGCCGCTTGCAGCTCTCGCGCTGTCTTTAGCAGCTTTCTCGTTCGCTGGGATTCCGCCCTTCGGTGGGTTCACCGCCAAATTCCTCGTCTTCACCTCAGCTATAGAGGGCGGCATGACCTGGTTAGCTGTCATCGGCGTGCTCATGAGCGTGGTGCAGACGGCTTACCTGTTCAGGCTGATAAACTACATGTACGCCCGAAAACCGAAGGATGACGTGCGAATCAAGGAACCGAAGCGGCTGCTGGTTCCGGTCTTCATCCTCGCAGGCACCATACTGGTGCTTGGGCTGTACCCGCAAATCGTGTTCAACCTCATTGACCCCGTGATAAAGCAGTTCCCACTCATCCTGTAACGCCAGTCCATGTGAGACAACCGCAGGCAGCGACAATTATGTTCGCTTCTGCGAGGAGGCAGAGACGGAACCCATTGGCTGCCGGGTCTTGGCGTGAGCGGCACAAAGGCGAAAACGCCAAACGCAACGAAGACTATTCCGGCAACCAACATCAGCTCTAAGCACGCTCCGTACTGAGTGCTTCTCCGTTTGGTTCTCGCTTGTTGCCAGCACGGTGTGGACTCAGTTCGAGTCCAAGTCAGGATAGAAAAACGTTGCCTGCAACACAAGATATGCGATAGTTAAATTAGCAGGGTCAGTCAAAATACGACGTGAATGCGGGGAGAGACAGATGGTCAACTCTGACAAAGAGAAACCAACTAGGAAATCTCATCGAGGCTTCGCGCCTGAGGACCTAGAAAAACGAGTCGTCAAGAGCTTTCTCGACATTCTCATCCTTATTGAGATGAAGAAACAGAGCAACCTTAGCGGGTACGACGTGATTGCGTTCATAAACAACAAGTTCAGCGGGGTCCTAAGCCCCGGCACGGTCTACTCAACGCTGTACGCGCTAGAGCGGAGAGGACTGATAAAGGGTGAATGGGATGGAAGAAAGACCGTCTATCAACTGACAAACGAAGGGCAACGAGTCATAACGAGGATGATGGAGAACTTCAACGAGAAAATTAACGATTTCGTCCGGAAATTCCTAACCATTTGACAGCAGAAAACCATGAGTCTCCAGATTCTCACGGTCAGCGACAGAACGGACTGGAGAAGATGGCGCCGGGAATGGGATTCGAACCCATGCGGACCTCGCGATCCACGGGCTCTCAAGGCCCGCGCGTTAACCACTCTGCCATCCCGGCACGTTGAATCACTCTTTCTAGTGGACTCTCTCTTAAAATCTTTGCCAACATAACATTTTGCCGTTTTGTGGAGTTTTCGCATGGGAATTGAAGTTGCTCAAGATGGAGGGCGGGGGCCGTCGTGCGCAGCCAAGGTCGTAAATGGGCATCGAACAAGAATTGTAGATGTTGTCGAGCAAAGGTAAATAACCCCAGAGCATTCTGAGTTTGACATGGCAGCACCCACAACCGTTCAAGTTCCCGTGGACTTGCTGGACGCCATATTCGCGGGCGCCAAACGGCTCTATCCACGCGAAAGCTTCCTGCTTCTGCGCGGAAAAAAACGCAAAGGCATCATATACATCTCAGACTTGGTTGTGGCGCCGTTCGCCGTGCACGGCAGAGGCTTCGCGGACTTCAACCCCTACATGCTGCCGACGGACTTCTCGCTTGTGGGCACGGTGCATTCACACCCATCGGGCGACATCACGCCTTCGGACACGGACTTAAATCACTTCTTCGGGCGAATCCTCATGATTGTGGGGCACCCGTTCGAGGGAGAAGGGTGCGTGGCGGTTTACGATTCGAACGGGGAGAAACTGCCGTTGGAGCTGGTCAAGCAGTAGTAGCAGGTCGTTTCTGCGCCAGTATCATGGCGTGCGCCTTATCGTACGGCTCCAAGTCCACAACCTGCTCGACGCTGAAGCCTCTTCTGCGGAGGACTTTGGCTTCCTGCTGGTAAACTTCTGAAGGCGGTTTTGTCACGTCGATGCTCTGCGCCTTCACCGCCAGCATTGCGCAGCCGTTTTCCTTCAGAAAGACGTCTGCGTTGTCGGCAAGAATCTTGGCTTGTTCGGGCTGGGCGACATCGCAGTAGATGTCGTCAACCTTGTCTGGGATGAACATGCGGTACTTTTCCGGCATGCGTGCGTCCGCGAGGAACGGCGACATGTTCAGCCTGTAGGCGACTACGTTGTCGACGAGTTCGCGGAGGGAACGCTGGGCGAATTCCACGCAGTAGACGTGTCCTTTCTCGCCGACGATGTCGCTGATGTGGCTTGGCGTGGTGCCTGAAGCTGCGCCTAGGTAGAGCACACGGTGTCCGGGAACGATGGGCACGGTCTGCAGTCCTTTCAGGATGGCTCCTGCGAGTTTGCTGCGGAACGCATCCCACGCTCGGTATTCGACGCCTTCAAAACGGATGAGTCGTTCGCCGTACACGCTTCTGCCTGGTGCGAGGTTTCGCGTGGCGAGTCTCCGTGCGCCGTCCTCGAGTGTGACCTGGTAGATTTCAGGGAAGCTTGGGTGAGGTTTAACTCTGACCTGCACGCTTGTTGTGTCTCCACTTTCGGTCTCGCTGTCTGCCGTGGCCTCGGAATTCTCTGTCTCTTCCGCCACCACCGCCGCGGAACTCTCTTCGTTCTCTGAATTCTCTGGGTCGCTGCTCCTGCATCGGTCTGGATTTTTGCTCTTTGATGGGTGGGGGTTCGGGATATTTCTGACGGATTTCTTCGATGCGTTTTTCGAGGCTGGCTTTGAGTTTGTCTCCTGCGTAGTTGCCTTTGAAGGCGTCTGTTCTGACGGCTATGGCGAGTTTGCCTGCGACTGCGCGTGCGATTTTGCCGCGTTGCCACCGTTTCGCATCGTGCAGTAGCGTGTGCTGGAATATCAAGCCGTGTTTGGGTGGTCTTGCCCCCGTTTTCAACGAGCGAAAAAGTGCTTTTTCTGCCCCCAGGACTTGCATGGTGCTTGCGGGTCTGCGGGCGAGGTTTTGCAGTCCACCAGCGATGGCGATTAGTCTTGCGCCGAGGAGTGAGCCGACGATGGTTTTGGTGTTTGGGGCGACTTCGTCCATGGTTTTGTCGAGGTAGGTTTCCATGTTTTCGCGGAGCTTGTACATATCAAGGATGGTTTTGCTGAGGGCTTGGATTTGCGCAAGGTCAGTTTCCAAGATGTCTGCTCCCATGGAGGACTGTGCCACGGTGCTGATTGTTTCGGTTCGGTTTTTGGGGAGGTCTTCTTTCTCCAAGTTTTCCTGCGTGAAGTTTTCCCTCGTGCCTAGGTTCAGGACTAAGCGTGCGTAGGTTTCGTGCTTCTCCACCAACCGGTCTAGCTCGGGGAAGTGCACTCCATACCATTCTCGCAGGCGTCCCATAAACAGGTTGAGCGTTCTATCCAGGTCATCAAGCGTCTGGATGGCTTGGGCTGCGATGAGGTCGCGTTTTTCGGCTTCTCCTTTGACTTGGAGTTTGGCGAGTTCCATGGTAACGTTGCGGTTCCAAAGAGTGAATTCCTCGGCTGTCTTCGCGAATCCTGTTTCCACTGCGATTTGCTGCATGCGGCTGCGGATTTCCTCCACTAGTGCGGGGTCTGCGGTTTCGGCTGCGATGCCGAGCTTGTGCTCTGTATGGTTTGCTTGGCTTTGGTTCTCGAAGACGAAAGTGTCGTAGTCTTTTTCTTGTAGTCTCGAGATGAGGGTTGCGGCTTCATCTGGAAACGTTTCCACTTGGAGTTTGGCGAGTTTTTTGGCTGCTGCTTGCGGCTTCTTCGGAAAAGTCTTGCAGTCTACGACTTTGCCTTGCTCGTCGAATGCCACCATGCCAAAGGGAAACTGTATGATAATTGCTTTCATGCTGGTCAGCTCGCTGTGCTGAGCGTTGCTGTTCTATTCCACGCACTGTCTTAATAAATAGTTGTTGCTGACTCTGGTACGTTTGTCAGACGATAGCAAACTCCTTCGTTGTTACAGGTCGGGTGATAAACTATTCTTTCTCTGTCTCCTCAAGGACTATATGACTGTATAGATTTCCTTGGCGAAACGAAGTGGTGGCTGCCAAGTAGACCCCCTCTATAGGTTTCTGCATTCGGTTCTGTTGCGTTAGCGGGTGATGGACACATTTTCTCTGGGTGTTACAGGTCGGGTGATGCTTAGGGTTCTCAGAATGTAACGTTGTAGTAGAATAGCAATGCGGTGATGATGAGTGTGATGACCAGCAAGGCAATTATCAGTTTTTTTGGCTTGTATTTGAACGTTAGCGAAAACCAGAGGTTTGCTATTAAGACCAAATCAGCCGATATTGCAAAGGTCTTAGAATAAGTGCTGAACAGCACTTGCTCAAAAACTGGCAAGAAGAAGTAGTTGGTCAACAACGATATTATTACGCTCTCAGCAATCAGCAAGGTGAATAGCAAATAGAACCCAGCGTAGTGGGTATCCCACGCTGTTGTTCCGCTGTGGTCTTTACGCATTCTCACAATTAATCCAGAGAACATGAGGGCTACTAGGATAATGTCAAACTGAGCAAAGATTTCAATTAGGATGTCCATTGGACATCACCCTTTTTTCTACTATGTTAACTCCCAACGCAGAAAATTCTATCATAGTAAGTTGTATAATAGCCTTTGTTGTGCTTCTTTTTTCAGCAGTGACGATGCCTGAATATGTAACAACGGTTGCGTTGGCAATGATATCGCTTATTTCTTTTAGTTCGGGTGTATGGGTTCATTCATTATATGTTGAACGGGAAAGGCGCAAAACTGATTCTAACGCTGTGGTTTAGTTTTTATTGGTTTGACTTGGATTACTAGTTCTCCGCCTTCTGCTCTCAGTATCCATTCCAGTTTGTCGTATTCGGTGAGTCCGAACTGGTTTACGATGCTTCTGGGCACGGTTGTTCTGAGGGATTCGTTTTTGGACGTGGCTTTGTTCAGGTTTGTTATTTCTCCCATGTGTGTTTACCTCTTTTCAGGTAACCATTGGGCGTGAGTGGCTTATTAAGTTACCTCTCAGATTACCTCAATATTTATTAGGAACCGTGTAGTAAGGTAACTTTTGAGGTAAGTCTCATGGCAACCCAAACCGTGAACCACAGAGAGGAACGTGGTCAAACCATCGCGCAGCACATCGGTCAGGTCAAACGGATAGACGAGAACCTGTACACGGTCAAGAGCCAGAGCGGCAACGGAGAATACGCTGTCTCCAGAGTAGACGGAGAATGGCTCTGCGAGTGCCCAGACAACAAGTACCGCGAAGCAAAATGCAAACACATCTACGCAGTAGAGTTCTCCAAGTCGTTCAGAGCAGAGGTCTCCGTGGCAAGGATTCAGCCCTTGGACAGCACTTCCAAGTGTGTTTTCTGCAGTTCAGAACAGATAGTCAGGAACGCGGTTCGCCACAACAAAGCGGGAGACATCCAACGCTATCTCTGCAAGGCATGCGGAAAGCGGTTCAGCGTAAACGTCGGGTTCGAGCGGATGAGAGCCACGCCACAGGTCATCACCAGCGCGATGCAGCTCTACTTCACTGGCGAAAGCTTCAGGAACGTGATGAAGTTCCTCAGACTTCAGGGAGTCAAACTAAGCCACGTGACGGTTCTCCGCTGGGTACGCAAATACATCCGTCTGATGGAAAGCTACGTGGAGAGAATGAAGCCAAACGTGTCTGACACTTGGAGAGCGGATGAAATCCGAATGAAGGTGAAGGGTGATATGAAGTATCTGTTTGCGGTTATGGATGATGAGACGCGGTTTTGGATTGCTCAGGAAGTGGCTGACACGAAGCACTACCACGACACCCGCAATCTCTTCCTGCAAGCCAAGAACCTGATGGGAAAGCAGCCCAAGACCATTGTGACGGATGGGTTGTACAGTTTTTGCGGAGCAGCCGAGGTCGTGCTGGACGAAGCCAA
>JBHGBG010000019.1:0-41251 GCA_041946875.1 Bathyarchaeia archaeon | reverse complement strand
CTCTGGCGGTTAAACTCAAAGCGATAGCAGCTAAGTCAACAGAGGTTTCATTCTCTCTCCAAGTTTCGTCCGTCACAGCCCCAGCCAACCTTCTCTTGCAGGCACTTCTTACGGAGGAGCTATAGTCTCTTCCGAGTTAAACAGTCTCATTCTTCGCCCAAAAACAAACCGAACCCGCAGAATCTTCAGCGCCAATGTCTTTTCAACTCGTCCTTCTCTGCCGCGGAAAACTGTTCAAATCAGAGCTTTTTTCCATAAGTGGCTTTACAAACGGTTTAAATACAGCCTGAAAGTATCCCTAAAAAGGGATTTCGTATGAAGGCACGCAACTACCGACCAGTCAAGGGACAGTCTTACACCCGGAAGGAATACGTGAAAGGGTTTCCTCCGCCGAAGATCGTCAAGTTCACGATGGGCGACACGAAGGGCACGTTCGACTACGAGGGACGACTCGTAGCGCTGGAGCGAGCGCAGATTCGCCACAGCTCGCTGGAAGCGGCGAGGGTGGCTGTGAACCGTGTCCTCATGGACAAGCTCATTAACGATTACCTGATGCAGGTGCTCCCCTACCCGCACGTCATCCTCAGAGAGAACAAAATGATTTTCGGCGCGCACGCCGACCGACTTCAGCAGGGCATGCGACGCTCTTTCGGCAGAACCATCGGCACAGCCGCCCGGATTGAACCCGGCCAGACCCTCATAACGGTGCGGGTCAAAGCCAACGCAGTCGACACCGCGAAGGAATCGCTGAAACGCGGAACGGCGAAGCTTCCAATCCCCTGCAGGATAGTGATTGAGAAAATCGAATCCAAGGAAGCAGTGGCTCCGGGCAAGGTGGAGGCAGTTGACTAACGCCAAGAGAGAGAAAGAGCTCGTTTTGTGGTTTGAGAATCTCAGAGTAACCGACATACCCGTCGTGGGTGGCAAGAACGCCAGCCTCGGCGAAATGATTCATGCCGATCTGCCTGTTCCGCCTGGTTTTGCAGTAACCGCTTTTGCTTATGAGAAGTACCTGGAAGAGGCGCGTTTAGCCGAGAAGATCTACGGAATCATCAAGGAAACCGTGACCGATTCGAACGATCCGAAGCTGTACGATGCGGCTTCGAAGAAAATCCGCGCTCTGATCGAGAAAACCCCAGTGCCCAAGGCCATAGAGGATGCCATTAAGACAGCGTATCGAGAGTTGAACAAGCGGCTCGACATGAAAGACGCCTTCGTAGCCGTCAGGTCAAGCGCCACAGCAGAAGACCTACCCGACGCCTCGTTCGCAGGGCAGCAGGAAACGTTCCTGAACGTGAAGGGACCCGCAGACCTCATGGACAAGGTTGTGAAGTGCTGGTCCAGCCTATTCACGCCACGCGCCATATTCTACCGAAACGAGAAGGGGTTCGCGCATGAGAAGGTGTTCATCAGCGTAGGCGTCCAGAAAATGGTCAACTCCCGCGCCGCGGGCGTCATGTTCACGATAAACCCGGTAACTGGAAACCCGGACGAAATAGTAATAGAAGGCAACTACGGCTTAGGCGAGACTGTTGTCTCCGGCGCCGTCAACCCGGATGATTTCGTTGTAGACAAGAAGACGCTCGCCCTCAAGGAGCGGAGACTGGCGCGGAAGACGATAAAATACATCCGCGACCCGAAGACTGGACAGACCGTGCACCTGGACGTGCCCGAGGAAGAGCAGAGGGAACCTTGCGTGAACGACGCCGAGATTCTGAAGCTCGCCGAACTCGCCCAGAAAATCGAGGCACATTACAAGAAAGCCATGGACATCGAGTGGGCCATCGACAGAGACCTGCCGTTCCCACAGAACATATTCGTGGTTCAAGCTCGCCCTGAAACAGTTTGGAGTGCGAAACCCGTGGAAACCCCCAAAATCGAGGAGAAGAAACCTGAAGAAGCCCTCAAGATAGTTGTGAAAGGCATATCAGCCGGCAGAAGAGGCTATGGCGCTGGCATCGCCAAGGTCGTCCTGAACTCTGAAGACGCCAACCGAGAAATGCAGAAGGGCAACGTCCTCGTCACGGATATGACGAACCCCGACTTCGTGCCCTTCATGAAGATAGCTAGCGCCATCGTGACCGACAAGGGCGGAGTCACCAGCCACGCCGCCATCGTGAGCCGAGAACTCAACATTCCCTGCGTCGTCGGCACAGAAGTCGCCACGCAGGTCATGAAAACGGGCAAAGAGTACACGGTTGACTCCCGTAACGGCATCATTTACGAAGGCATCATGGCACAAGCAGTAGCGCCTGCCGCGCCAGCCCAAGCAGCAGCCATAGTCATGCAGACCGTTGACCCCGGGCCGGTCACGGCGACGAAAATCTACATGAATCTGGGGGTGCCCGAGAAGATAGAGGACTACAAGAACTTACCCTTCGAAGGCATCGGTTTGATGCGCACCGAGTTCATACTCGCCAGCGCCATAGGTCAGCACCCGATGCAGTTCGTGGACACGGGCAAGGGTCAGGATTTCGTGGACAAACTCGCCGACGGTATAGCCACCGTAGCCCGCACCATCCAGCCCAGGCCCGTCGTTGTCCGCCTGAGCGATTTCAAGACGAACGAGTACAGAGACCTGAAGGGCGGAGAAAAGTACGAAATCGTCGAGGAAAACCCGATGCTCGGCTGGAGAGGCTGCAGCCGCTACATAAGCAAGTGGTATATTCAAGCGTTCAGGCTCGAATGCCAAGCCATCAAGAAGTGCCACGCCGAGTGGGGCCTCAAGAACGTCTACGTCATGCTTCCGATGGTCAGGACGCTGTGGGAAGCCAAGAAGTGCCTCGAAATCATGAAGGAGGAAGGCTTGGAACGCGGACGAGACTTCAAGGTCTGGTTCATGGCTGAAACCCCCAGCATAGCAATAATGGCGGATGAGTTCAGCAAGCTCGTCGACGGCTTCAGCATAGGCTCCAACGACATGACGCAGGGCGTGCTCATGATAGACCGCGACTCAGAACGCCTTGGACAAATGGGATACTTCGACGAGCGAGACCCCGCGGTCAAGCGGATAATCGCCCACCTCATCAAAGTCGCCCACGAGAACGGCTGCACCGTGAGCATCTGTGGCGAAGGCCCTTCGAACTATCCTGACTTCGCCGAGTTCCTCGTCCGAACAGGCATAGACAGCATATCCGTGAACAACGACGCCGTCGTCGCCACCAGAGCATTCGTCGCCAGCGTGGAGCAGAAAATCATCCTCGAACGTCTGGCTGAACAAGCCGCGCTAGCGGCTGGAAAACCGCTGAAGAAGCCAACGCCCGACTGGGCATGGAACCCGTAACTGCCTTTCCTTCTGGCGGCAAACCTTTTCCCTTTTCTCACACACTCAATAGCGAGTTTGAAGCGTGAAAGAAATGAAGGATTTCGATTTTGAGGAAGAACGCATCAAGCAGGAGATAGCGAAGCTCGGCGCCAAACGCGTCCTACTTCAGCTGCCCGAGGGACTGAAGCCTGAGGCGCCTCGGCTGGCGAGAATCATCGAGAAAGCTGGCGCGTTGCCCATCGTTTCCGCAGACCCATGCTACGGCGCGTGTGACTTGGCGACTTCAGAGGCTGAAACCTTAGGCGCTGACCTACTCATCCACTACGGGCACGCCAAGCTGTTGAAACATGAAAAGGTACCGACACTTTACCTCGAGGCGAGAGCAACCGTGACAGTCGACGCTGCCTTGGAGAAGGCTTTGCCTCTTCTGGAGGGCTTCAACAAGATTGGGTTGACGACGACGGTTCAGCACCTGCAGTCCCTCGACGCTGTTCGAGAAATTCTGGTCCGAGCGGGAAAGGTCGTGGTCGTCGGCGATGCAGGGCGGTTGAGCTACGCGGGGCAAGTGATGGGCTGTGATTACAGCAACGCAAAATCCATCGCCGGAGAGGTTGAAGCGTTCCTGTTCTTGGGCGGTGGCAGATTTCACGCACTGGGCGTAGCTCTAGCCACTTCCAAACCAACCATCGTTGCTGACCCCTACGACAACACCGCCTACTCCGTGCACGAGGACGCGCAGAAAATCGTCAAACAGAGATGGGCAAGCATCGAGGAAGCGCAGCGCGCCAAAACCTTTGGCGTACTGATTAGCCTGAAGCCTGGGCAGAAGCGCATCGACGAAGCGCTGAGAGTCAAAGAGGTCGTGAAAAAACTGGGGAAATCAGTTTGCCTCTTTGCCCTCCGAGAGGTCCTGCCAGAGGTGCTGTTGGAGTTTCCAACGGTGGATGCCTACGTGAACACGGCGTGCCCACGGATTTCGCTGGACGATGCGTCGAAGTTTTCTAAGCCTGTGCTGACGGTGAACGAGTTTATGGTGGTTTCGGGCGAGTTGTCATGGGAGAACCTGCTCAAAAAAGGCTTGTTCGAAAGCTAGATTTGGAGCGATTCCTATCAGGCATTCCGCCGCATCCCTCGCCCAAGGCACAGCTTGAGCAGTACACCATCTCGGAGGCTGCGGCTGCGACTGTGCTGTACTTGGCGGCGTACACGTACGGCGACATCATAGACAAGCGGGTCTTGGACTTGGGTTGCGGCACGGGCAGACTCGCGCTGGGCGCTGCCTTCCTGGGTGCGGATGCGGTGGTGGGCATCGACATCGACAAGACAGCCGTCCAAATTGCTCTTGCATCCTCAGTCAAAGCTGGATTGAAAATGAGGACGGACTGGGCGAACGGCGACATCGATGTCGTCACGGGCGAATTTGACACCGTTTTACAGAACCCGCCGTTTGGTGTGCAAAAACGCGCCGCTGACCGACGGTTCCTGAAGAAGGCGCTGGAAGTTGGGAACGCGGTTTACTCGCTGCACAACCACCCCTTCACAGACCATGAACTGCTGAGCAACCTGAAAACAGCGTCCAGCGGACTTGTGCAGGTTCCTGCCGTTCCCTTCTTGGCAAGGTTCATGGAGGGGCTTGGGGGCAGGGTTGAAGCAGTCTACGCCTTGCCTCTTGTCGTCCCACGCATGTTCGACTTCCACACAAAAGCAAAGCACACAATCGTCGTAGACCTGTATGTTGTAAGAAGAAAATGAATCTCCCCAGCCAAAAAGAAAATCGTTCAACGCTGTGCAAGCCAGTTCCAAGAGAATACGAACATATTTGGAGCCTAATAGCGGTTCTATGCAGGAACCAGTAGAGGGTAGGTCGAAGCGCGACAGCGCAGGAGCCAACACGACACCATCATATTTGGAACCTAATAGAAACTTGATGCAGAAACCTATAGGTTTCAGCAATGAGTTTCTAATAGGCTCCAAATGTGATGGAGGCTACAGGCAAGACTTATAACATTAGGGCTTCCTCCTTATCGAAGAGTGACGCTGATGCCTGACGTTTGGCTGGACACGGTTACTCCGAAGATCAGCATCGCCATCCACAGTCTCCTCTCCGTCCTCCACGCCAAGGGCTACAGCACGCTGGTGACGGCGAAGAAGCAGACGCAGACCACCGACATGCTCGACGCGCTGGGAGTTCCCTACGAGACCGTGGGCGAATACGGTGCCACCATCAGGGAGAAGCTTGCCGTCGAGCAGAAGCGGACGCTGGAGTTCCTCGACCTCTTCGACCGCGTCGGCACCCCACGGGTGCTCTGGGCGCACGGGGACGTGTCCGCCATCCGAACCGCCTTCGGCTTGGGCATACCCATAGTCTACGCGAACGACACCGTCTTCGCCTATCAAGTGGCCAAGCTCGTCTGCCCGCTCGTTGACTGGCTCGTGGCGCCCGTCAGCTTCGGCAAGTCCTGGACCCGATTCGGCATCCCCCGAAGTCGCATCGTCCACTACGACGGACTCGAGGAGCTGGCGTGGCTGAAGGACACCAAGTTCGAGGAGCCAGAGTTCCTCCGAGAACTCTCGGGCAAGCGACCCGTGATTCTTTTCAGGGACGCAGAGTACCAGGCGGTCTACTGCAAGGACGTGAAAGTCGACTCCGAGCGCCTGCTGAAGGAACTCGCAGAGTTGGCGACTGTTGTGTGCCTGCCAAGGTATGAGGAAGAGAAGCAGCGATTCAAAGGCATGCATAACGTGTGGGTCTCGCCCAAGCCCGTGCTGACCGCCCAGCTAATGCCGTACTTGGATTTGATGGTGGGCAGCGGCGGCACAGCCTGCCGTGAGACGGCGCTCTGCGGCATTCCCACGATTAACTTCCACTTCTGGGACGTGCAGGCGCGCTACCTGCACAAGAAGGGCTTCCCAGTCCAAGTCATCAGAAACACCGACCGCATAATCCAGACCGCAAACAGAATCCTCCGAAACCCCGCGAAGCACCGCCGGGACACGAGGGCGGCGCTGGAGAGACTCGAGTCACCCGTGCCCGTCTGGGTGCAGTACATAGAAAAGTGCCTGAAAGCCAAGGCTAACGCTTAGGGGAACTCAGGTAGCCCAGCAGGTAATAAAGCCTCAGCAGGAAGTGAATGTACGCCACTGAAGGCTCGCGGGTCTTGTAAGCCATAAACAACCCAGTAAACGGCGACATCACAAAGCGGTACACCACATCAAACGGCGTGACGGGCGGACGACGCGCCCTCGTCAACGTTTCTATCTGCCGCCACATCTCGTCCAACTGCTTCGCGTACCAGTACTGGTGCTGCAGCTCCTGCATCAGCCCACGGCGCAGGTGCATCGACTGGACGTCGTAGTCGACTGCCCACTCGTAGCCGTGCTGGCTGACGAGGTAAGCGAGCGTCGTGTCCACTCCCGAGTTCGAGCGTACAATGGGAAAACCACCCATAGCCCTGACAATGTCGGTGCGGTAGATGGTGTTGTCCAAGGTTTTGCCTAGCGTGAACGCAGCCATCTCCCTGCCCCTCAGCCACGAAGCAAGCGCTGCTTCTCCGCGGTACTTCTTCGCCACGTACTGCTGCAGTTTCCGCACGCCCGGCGGCTTGTTGGCGAACCGCATCCCCGACGCCACGGCTACTCGCGAGTTCTCAAGGTGCCCGGGGACCTTGGTCCACCAGTCCCGTGCCAGCAGGAGGTCTTGCTCGAAGCTTATGAAGAACTTGGACCTGACGCGGCGGAGAGCGGTGTTGGCGCCGTCGCTTATGCCCCTGCCCTCGTTCGAGACGACGGTCCAGCCGAAGGAAGCGGCTATCTCGCGGGTGCTGTCTGTGCTGCCGTCGTCGGAGATAACCCGCTGGTTGACCGCCTCTGTGGGTATGACTTGGCTGATGCGTTTCAGCACTGCGGGTAGGGTTTCGGCGCCGTTCTTGGTCCACATCACCAAATCCGCTTTCTCCACGCGAACCGTGCTCCTTTGCTGCCCGCAACAGGCTATGCTTACCTGCATTTTCGGCTAGACGCGCCTTAAATCTTTCTATCACACGCGCAGTTTTCAGTGAGACCTATCTCCTCTCTGCGGAAGACAACGCAAAGCTCCCTTTACTACGTAAATCCCGGGTCCGTATCTACGTGGCAAAGCGGTGAATACCACGTAAATCTGGGTCGGGTATTTACGTGGCAATCGTCAACAAAGAGCCGAACTTGCAGTCCACTCAAAGACTTCAGCCTATAAATAAGGGAGGCTATAGACAGAATTGCACAACTGCACGCTGAATCGGATGCTACTTCTTCTCCTTCCGCGCTCGCTCCTTGAAGTAGGAAATGACCTTGTCCAGTCCCTCGCTCAGCGAAGTCTTCGGCTTCCACCCCAGCTCCCGCTGAATCTTCCGCGAATCGAGCACGATGGACTTCTGGTCCGAAACCAACGGACGATAAGGATATCCAGGCGGATAAGAGCCCATGACGATGTTCTTCGGGTCGAACCTCACCTTTTCTGCAACCATCAGTGCAAGCTCCCGGTTGGTCGTGCCCACGCCCGTTCCCACGTTGAAGACTTGACCCTTGGCCTTCGCATTCCTCATGGCAGCCAAGTAGCCGTTCACGTGGTCGTCCACGTACATGTAGTCCCGCACGGAATCGGGCGAACCCACGTAGATCCGCTCGCCCCGCAGCATCTGCGTAACCAAGTACTCCACGATGAAGGTCGTGTCGAACTTGCGCCCATAAGAATTCGTCGGCCTCAAAACCGTGCCGTTTAAGTCGTAGCTGTGGAACATCATGCGCAGGTAAATGTCGCCAGCAGCCTTGCTCGCCGCGTAAGGGCTCGACGGAAACAACGGCAACTCCTCCCGCAACGGCTCCTCAGTCTGAATCCCGTAGACCTCGGCGGTGGAAGCAGCGATAAGTTTCCGCGTTTGCGGGTCCTGCAGCTCCAGCATCGAGTGTGCGACATTCATCGTGCCGATGTAGTTCGCCTGCTGGTACTCGAACGGTCGCTCGAAGGAGTCACGCACGGGCGACAGCGCGGCCAGGTGGAAGATGACGTCTGGGTTGCAGGTTTTCACCGCGTTTCGTGTGGAAACGTAGTCCGAAACATCTCCGGAAATCAGCGTGATGTCTGGCAGAATCTTGCCGATGACTTCCATGTTGCGGCTGGCGACGCGGCGAACGACGCCGTAGACCTCGCAGCCTTCGTCCACAAGTTTCTCCGCCAAGTGGCTTCCGATGAAGCCCATGATCCCCGTAATCAACACTCTGGTCATGCTACTGTCTCCTGATTGAGGCGAACTCCTTTTCTGCTACAGATAAATCCTTAACGCTATTAATAGTTAGCCACACCTCGCTTGGAGCAAGACGGCAGGCCTTCAGAAGCCGCTGCTTCGCCAGCGCTGGGAAAACTGTCCGCTCCACCGAACCCGTCACGGGCAGGTACTCCAGAATCCTGCGGTTGAACATGTAGACGCCGATGCTGACGAGCGTGCTCTCCAGAAGCGTCTTCTCGCGGAAGCCGACGATGTCGTCTCCCTCAAGCTCAAGGATGCCGAAGGGCGAACGCATGGGCGAAACCGCAATCGTGGCAACGGGTTTGCTCTTCAGATGCTGCTCCTCCAACCGCTCAAGGTTCAGGTCGGTGATTTCGTCGCCGTTCATGGCCACGAAGTCGTCGTCCTTCACGAACCTGGTTATTGCAAGGCGGAAACCCTCACCCGTCTCGCCTTCAACCGTGTGCTCGCTGAAGTCAATCTTCAACCCCTGAGGGTTCTCCCGGAGATAGTCTATGACGACTTCTTTGCGGTAGGCGACGCCCATGACCACGTGCCTGACGCCGTGGCTCTTCAGCCAAGCAAGAATCCAGTAAATCAACGGCTTGCCCTGCAGAGGAATCATGCACTTCGGCATGTCCTCGGTGAACGGACGCAGCCGCAACCCCGAACCACCCACAAGCACAACTGCAGTCTCAACCTTTTTCACTCTGAACCGCCTCAAGGATGGACTCATACTAAAAGTACAAATATTTAAGCCTTAAACATACTGCCTTGAACGCAGCGCGGCAGGGCAACCATGAAAATCGCCATGATTCACACCCCCATCGTTGGACGTGGTGGCGGGGAAAGACAGATTCTCAGATTAGCCGTCGAACTCCAACGCATGGGGCACGAGGTGGAGATTTTCACGAGCGCAGTCAACCCAGAAAACAGCTACCCCGACATGCTGAAAGACCTGACCGTGAACGTGATTCCGCACCCGCTCGGAAAGAAAATGCCCAGATTTCTCATGCCAGCCGAAACCACACTCAAAACAGGCGGCAGCGACGGCGAAGCCGAAGAAATCTCCGCCCTGCGCAGGTGGATGCGCAGAAGCATGGGCAGACAGTTCTACACCATACCCTACGAGCTGCCCACGATGCTGAACATCGGCAGAAAAATCCCCCGAGGCTTCGACGTCATAAACAACCACAACTACCCCTCCGAGTGGGCAGCGTTCTACGCCAAGAAGAGGCTGAACGCCCCGGTCGTGTGGATGTGCAACGAGCCGCCCTTCTGGTTCTTCGTGCCCGAACTCCGCAGAGGTCTGCGCAGGATAAACTGGCCAGTCTACAACATATTGGACAGAGTGGCGGCGAACTACGTGGACGAGATTCTGGTCCTCTCGCACAAAGCTCAAGACCTCGTCGCCAAAGCCTACCAGCGCAAATCCAGAGTGGTGCGGAGCGGCATAGACACGGAACTGCTCGAGAAAGCCACAGGCACAGCCATGAGGCAAAAACTCGGACTTGAAAATTGCTTCGTGATGCTGCAGGTCGGCAACATCGAGCTCAACAAGCGCCAGACCGACAGCCTCAAGGCACTCCGCATTCTAGCACAGCGGTACAGCGATGTCAGGCTCGTTTTCGACGGCGGCGGCAGACGAGAAGAACTCGCAAGCCTAAGCCAGAAGCTCGGTGTAGGAGACAAGGTGCTGTTTCTCCGCAGCAGGTCGGACGAGGAACTTGCCGAAGTCTACGCCGCATGCGACGTGTTCCTGTTCCCCGCCCAGATAACCTGGGGCTTGGCGGTGGTTGAGGCGATGGCTGCCGCGAAACCAGTCTTGGTTTCGGAGAAATGCGGCGCTTCAGAAATCATCCAAACCGACGTGAACGGCGTAGTCGTCCCACACGAGAACCCTGAAGCGCTGGCGAAGCAGGCGGAAAGGCTCATGCTCGACCCTGACCTTCAGAGAAAACTGGGGGAAAACGCCCGCGACTACGTGAAGAGAAACCTTTCGTGGCGAAAATACGCTGAAAGGATGGCTGAAATCTTCGAGAAAGCAGCCCAAACCTATCGACGACGCGCCTGAAGCGCGCCCAGAGTTCAGTTTTGCCTGCGTTGGTACCTTGACCTGGAGAAGACGAGGTACAGCGGAAACGGCGGATAAGGCTTCACCATGTGACGCTGGATTTCTTCGTCCGAGACTCTTCGAACACGCTCCTGAACCACCCGCCTCTTCATCCATGTGTCCTTCAGGTGAGACAGGTTCCACAGCAAAGCCTGCCCAATGGCGAGGACGACGAGCGGTTTCCGCCTCGCAGCAAACACAGCCATGTTACGAAGCTCAAAGAGCACCGAGACGACCTCACTCTTGACCTTGTTCGAAAATCCGTAGTTCTTAAGCAGAACCAGCAGGTGATTCCGTATGCTGAAGTATAGGCGAGTCCTCTCCTGCAGTCTGGAAGCCGTTGAACCTGAAGCGTGACGAACGAGCGAAGCGGGCGCGAACAGAACGCGGTAGCCGGCCAGCCAGATTCTCCAGCAGAGGTCCACCTCCTCGAAGTACATGAAGAAGTCCGAGTCGAACAAGCCCGTCTTCTGCAGGACATCGCGGTTCAGGAGGACGCCTGCGCCCTTGGCGTAGAAAATCTCGCTGGTCCGACTGTATGAGGATGCTTCCTGTCCTCGACCACGTTCAAGGTGATATCCGTAGTAGTCCACCCAGCCCCCAGCAGAATCCAGAACACTAGGGTTATCCAGACGCAGAAGCTTGCTCTGCACCGCACCCACGCCCGCCTGCTTTGCGGTTTCGACTAGTTCGCTCAGCCAGCCTATGTCGACTTCGGTGTCGCTGTTCAGCAATGCGATGAATGCGCCTTTGGCTTGCCTGATTCCGCGGTTGTTTCCTTCCGCGTAGCCGAGGTTTCTCTCGTTTCGGATGACGCGTAGCCTCTTGTCTTCACCATATCGGGTTTCCACGAGTTCGGCGCTGCCGTCGGTGGAGGCGTTATCCACGAAGAGCACCTCGAACCTCGGGTAATCTGTCCTGAGCACCGAGTCCAAGCATCTTTCGAAGACTTTGCCGAGGCTGCGCCTGCCGTTGTAGTTGACAATCACGACAGAAACGAGTTCAGGTTCAGACTTGACCATGCCTGTTTCTCCCATCGCTGTCTAGCCCTCTGCGGAAGCCCTTTTTCTTAGCGCTTCTCAGCTTTCGCGGCTCGTCTTCGAGAGGCTGCGATGCCTCGGAGGTACGCGAGCCGAACGAGGGGGTAGACGTAGATTATCTGGGGGGCTTTCTGTTTTAAGGCTATTTGCAGTCCTCGAGCTGGGCTGAGAAGCGTGCGTCGGTAAAGATTTCTCAGCGGGTAAGGCTTTCCCGTTTGGATTTGGCTCAGCACATCGACACATTGGGCGTACCAGAAGTAGTGCCTCAGCTCTTCCCGGAAGCCTTCGCGGATGTGGAGTGACCGTACCGAGTAGTCCACCATCCACTTCAGGTTGCTCCGCTTGAGCATATGGTTGAGCGCTGTGTCGATGCCCGCTGGGACTGGAGGGTTCGGAAACCCGCCCAACCGCCGCAGGACGCTTGTTTTGTAGACGGTGTTGTCCAGCGTCTTTCCATAAGTCTCAGCGTCAAGCTCAGTTCCCCCGCGGCTGTACCTTTCAGCTTGGTATTCTTCAAGCTTCATCAGCCCAACTGGTTGACTGGGAAAGCGCAGGCCAGACGCCACTGCGACCTCCGGACGGGACAGGAGCGATGGAATTTTCGGCCACCAGTCCGCCGAGAGCAGAACATCTTGCTCGAAACTGGCAAACCACTCCGTGGTCACAAGGTCCAGGGCAGTGTTTGCGCCGTCGCTGATGCCTGAACCTCGGTTCTGGACCACTCGCCAGCCGAACCGCTGGGCAATCTCGCGAGTTTGGTCGGTGCTCCCGTCATCGACGATTATGCGGCTAGCCACATGCTCGGAGGGTACCACTTGGCCTATGCGTTTTAGAACGTGAGGTAGCGTTTTGGCGCCGTTCCGAGTCCACATCACCAAGTCAATCTTGTCAATCATGAGCATTTCTCATTCTATCAGCTGAGTTGAAGTTCTGACGGGCAAAAAGGGTTTCCATTTCTCCCTGAACGCGTGCAACGCCGACAAGTACTCGGGCGAGGTTAATCTGCCATGCGGCATGCTGTTCTTGCGTTGGCAACTGACTTGTGTTGCCATGACGTCGAAGCCCAAGACGTAAGCCTGCATACAGAAGTCAGCCCCATAGAAATAAGAGCCGAACCTTTCGTCGAAAGAGAGCCCTTCCCGGAGAGTCTTCGAGTGGACTATGAGGCACATCTCGTCCAGAGTCTGAACAGGCAGGTCTTCCCGAAGTCTAATGCCGAACTGCTTGTCGTCTGGCAACAAAACCTGCCCGTATAGTGTCCCGTGACCATAGATAGCCCCGACAAGCCCATACACGGCGTCAGTGTTCTTGCCTTTCATATGGGAAACCAAGTCCTCTGATAGGACGAAGTCTTGATGGCAAAAAGCAAACCAGATGTCATCCTGCTGGAAGTCTTTGACGACGCGGTTGTAAATCTTGGGAAGGCTTTCGTTGTTCTCGTTGAAGACGGCCACGGTCTGCGCCTCAGATACGTAGGGGCTTGAGCCGAAGTGAGTTCGATATCTGTCAGCGTCATCGTACACAACCACGAAAACAAGCTTGACTGAGCTGCTGCTGGCGGCGGATTTCTTCCTGAACCAGACCTCCAGCTCGAAGGGGATGTGAAGCGTGTCTGTTTGGATCATGGTTCGTTCGAGGCGCCTTATGGCTCGGTACGCCGTTGTCTTCTCGATGAAGGGAAAGAGCGTCTTGGGGCTTAGCAGTTTGATTCTCTCGGTTACGGGATAGTCGAAGCTCGTCACGAGCTGTCTGGACTCAAGCCCCAGGGCGACTGAGGCTTTCTGGAACCAAGCCTCGTCCATGTAATTCAGGTGGAAGGGTCTCACGGCACCTGTTCCCTTTCGATGCGGACAACGCAGGATTGCCTTTCGCTTGGCGACTCTGCACATCTCGCGAAGCATCAACGCCGGGTTCTTGACGTGCTCGATGGTATGGCTTGAAAAAACGACGTTGAAGCCCTCATCCCTGAAGGGAAGGTGCATCGCGTCGGCTACCACGAAGTTCCTTATTTTCCGGGGGGACAGGAACTCTCCGCGGGCTTGGTCGCCTTCCTGTGGGTTGAAGCCGCCGCTGAAGAAGTCGACGTTGACGTCTCCCTTTGGTCTTGTGCCGCAGCCTACATCAAGCATGTTCGGCACGTAGGATTCTGGTTTGCTCACAAGGTCTACTCCAGCTCATCTTAGGCGCGTCGAGACATCACGGTTTGTTATTTCTTAATTGGTTTGCTGAACCTATTAAGTATTCCAACGCTCGTGCAAATGTTAATATTGAGTGCATCGACTAGAAGCTAAGGCATCCGTATGAAGGCGCTCGTGCTCAGCGGCGGAAAAGGAACCAGGCTTCGCCCGTTGACTTTCACTTTGGCGAAGCAGCTCATACCCGTGGCGAACAAACCCATACTCGGCTACGTTCTCGACCAAGTGGCAAACGCGGGGATAACCGAGGTCGCGGTGGTCATCGCTCCGGACACTGGCCACTACGTCAAGGAGTACGTGGGCGACGGCTCCGAATGGAAAATCAAAGTCACATATGTACCCCAAGAGCCACTGGGCTTGGCGCACGCGGTGAAAACCGCCCGAGAGTTCCTCGGTCAGGACTCGTTCGTCATGTGCTTGGGCGACAACCTGACTGGTGAGGGACTGAAAGGCTTCATTCAAAAGTTCGAATCGGAAGACTTAGACGCCCTGATTGTGCTGAAAGAGGTCACCGACCCATCAAGTTTCGGAATCGCCCAGCTCGACGCGAAGGGCAACATCATCAAGCTTGTGGAGAAACCCAAAGTGCCCATGGGCAACCTCGCCATCATCGGAACATACCTGTTCTCCAACAGAGTCCACAAAGCAATCGAGCGGATAAAGCCGTCCTGGCGCAACGAACTGGAGATAACCGACGCCATCCAAGAGATGATTAACTTGGGCTTCAAAATCAAAGCCGAGGTCCTGAATTCCTGGTGGCTGGACACTGGCAAGAAAGACGACATCCTCTCCGCCAACGCCAAAGTCCTAGACGAATGCATAGAACGAGACATCAAAGGAACGGTCTCGAACAGCGTCATCGACGGAAGAGTCAAGGTGGAAGCCGACGCGAACGTTGTCAACAGCAAAATTCGGGGTCCCTGCGTCATAGGAAAGAACACGCTTATCCAAGACTCGTTCATCGGGCCATACACGAGCGTCGGCAACAACTCGAAAATAATCAACTCTCATGTGGAGTGCGGCGTCATCCTCGAAAACGTGACCATCCAAGACGTGGAAAGACTCGAGGAAAGCCTAGTCGGCAAGAACGCCAAGGTGACAAAGAACACCCGCAGCCGAACCATCAAACTCCATATCGGCGACTACTCTGAAGTAGAAGTCTAAGCTTGCCTCTGGACGGAGAATAACAACTATTATATCGAGTTCTCACAGAATAAGACGCAGAACAGAAGCCGAAAAACAGGAGTCAAAATGTTAACAGGAATCATAGTCCGACCCATAAAACGGGTTTCAGATGAGAGAGGCAGTTTCGCAGAAATCATGCGAAAAGACTGGAAAGACCTCTGGGGCGAAGACCAAGCCGTCCAAGCCAACCTTTCAGTAACCTACCCGGGAATCGTGCGCGCCTGGCACAGACACCTGCGGGGACAGATAGACTACTTCATAGCCCTGAAAGGCGCCATAAAAATCTGCGCATTCGACGAGAAAACAGGCGAACTCGACGAAATCGTCTCGACAGGTCAGGAACCGCAGATAGTGCGCGTGCCCGGACATTACTGGCACGGCTTCAAGGCCGTAGGCGACGAGCGTGCAATGCTTCTATACTTCACCACCAACTTGTACGACCCCGCGAAGCCAGATGAAGAGCGCAAGCCCTGGAACGAGCCCAAGCTCATTCCCAAATCCATAAACGGCAAGAAAGAGGACCCACGTGCGGGAAAGCCGTGGGATTGGAATTATCCACCCAACAAGTGAGACAACCATGAGACTCCTCGTAACCGGCGGCTTAGGATTCATCGGAAGCAACTTCTGCAGGTACATACTCTCCAGACACGCCGACTGGGAACTGATAAACCTAGACAAGATGGGCATCGGGGCCAACCCCGCCAGCCTCCGCGACCTAGAGAACGACCGAAGATACACGTTCATCAAGGGAGACATCTGCAACGCGCAGCAGCTGAACAAAGTCGTCCACATGGTCGACGCCGTCGTCCACATGGCAGCCGAAACCCACGTAGACCGAAGCATATCCGACCCAAACCTATTCCTGCAGAACAACACCATCGGAACATTCACCTTGCTGGAAGCCTTGAAAAAACACAACCACAAGGCACGAATGGTGCAGGTGTCGACGGACGAGGTCTACGGTGCAGCTCTTGAGGGCTCGTTCACGGAGAAGGACCCGCCCAACCCCTCCAACCCCTACTCTGCGTCGAAGGCAGCGGCGGACATGTTTGCGCTCGCCTACCACAAGACCTGCGGATTAGACCTGTCGATAACCAGATGCACGAACAACTTTGGACCCTACCAGCTGCCCGAGAAGCTCATCCCGAAGACCATCATCCGCGCGCTCAGAGACCTACCGATTCCCATCTATGGTTCGGGCAAGAACATCCGCGACTGGATATGCGTCGAGGACCACTGCGCCGCCGTGGAAACAGTGCTGGAGAAGGGAGAACCAGGCGAAGTCTATAACGTCTCCGCGGGCAACGAGGTTCAGAACATCGAAATAGCTAAACGCATTCTCAGCCTCCTCGGCAAGCCCGAAACGCTCATCAGTTTCGTCGAGGACCGACCCGGACACGATATGAGGTACAGCCTGGACTCAACGAAAATCCGGACAGCACTTGGCTGGCAACCCAGATTATCCTTCTCAGAGTCGTTGGAGCTGACGGTTAAGTGGTACGTTGAGAACGAGCGCTGGTGGAGTCCATTTGCAACCGAGAAAGTTCTGCACCCGACGCCCTGGAAGTTGGGTGGTGGACGCTGAAGCTGCTTATTACAGGCGCGAGCGGACTTTACGGCTCAAAGCTCGCCAAATTGGCTGCAAACAAGGGCCACGAGGTATTTTCTGGATACAGCCAAGACAAACCCGTCTACGGAAAAGCCCTGCAGTTCGACGTCGCAGACAAGAAACGGGTTGCCGAGGTTTTCAGCGAAACACGTCCCGAAGTGGTGGTGCATGCCGCTACACTGACGGATGTGGACAAGTGTGAGACGAACAAGGAACTGGCATGGAGAGTGAACGTGGAAGGAACCCGAAACGTGGCTGAAGCAGCCGCCGCAGCAGGCGCTTTCCTGCTCTACATCTCGACGGACTACGTGTTCGATGGCGAGAAAGGCAAATACAAGGAAACCGACCCTCCTGCCCCCGTCAACTACTATGGGCTTACGAAGCTGAAGGCGGAAGAACTCGTCAAAGAAAACGTCAGCAACTACTGCATCGCGAGACCCAGCGTCATCTACGGCGCCTCACCCGCGGCGGGGAAAGTCAACTTCGCCCTCTGGCTCATCGGCAAGCTTGAACGCCGCGAGCCCGTGAAAATCATAACCGACCAGTGGATTTCGCCCACCCTCAACACTAGCTTAGCGGACATGACGCTGGAAGTCGCAGAGCGCAGACTGACTGGCATCTTCCACCTTTCCGGGGCCACGCGTATCAGCAGATTTGACTTCGCGATGGCAATTGCTGAAACCTTCGGGCTTGACGCCAAAGCTATGACGCCGGTTTCGTCAGCGCAGATGACTTGGGCGGCGAAAAGACCCCGAGACTCGTCGCTGGATACATCGAAGGCGCAGAAAACGCTGAGGAACAAGCCGCTTGAGATGGGCAAGGCGCTGGAGAAACTGAAGAAGGAACCTGCGGAAAAGCCGCTTTAGCAAACGTTAATTCCAACCCGCCTTCACAACATTACGGGGAAGAATCATGCACATCGCCCAGATTGGCACAGGACGCGTAGGACGCCCCACCGCTTACGCTATCATGTGCACAGAACTCGCGGACACGCTCACCGTTTGTGACACAAAGCCAGGTCTTGCGGCAGCCTTCGCCGAGGAACTCAGACACGTTACCGCCAGCACAGGCATCAACGTGGAGTTAGTCGCCTGCCAAGAGGACGAGCATGTCTCGGGCGCAGACCTCATCTTCATCTCGGCTGGAGAACCCCGCGCGCCGGGCGTGAAAATGAGCCGCAGGGACCTTGCCGTGCAGAACGCCAAGACGGTGAAGTATGTTTCCGAAGCTACAGCCCACCGGAACCCGGGCGCCAAGTACGTAGTCATAACGAACCCCGTGGACGCGATGGGCATGATCTGCAAGAAGTTCACGCGGGCGGATTTCGTCATAAGCACGGGCACGAACCTGGAGTCCTTGAGGTTCAGGGCGAAAATAGCTGAAACGCTGGGCGTTCCGGTCTCCAAGGTGGAGGGCTGGGTGGGAGGGGAGCATGGAGACGCGGCGGTTCCGCTCTGGTCAACCGTTAAAATCGCGGGCTTGACGGCGGCGGATTATGCTGCGTTGAAGAACCGAGTCTTCGCCCAGAGGGAAGTGGAGTCCTACGTGAAGTCCGTTTCGAAGCTCATCATTGACGGCATCGGAGGTACAGAGTTCGGCCCAGCAGCCTCCTTCAGAGACATAGCCCGAGCCATCGTCAAAAACACGGGCGAGATCCTGTCCATCGCCGCGCCAGCCAAGTTCGCTGGAGTTCCTGAGCCGACGTTCATCGGCGTGCCCACGCATCTAGGCCAGTCTGTTGGATCGTCGCTGTTCGGCGGGTTGACGGAGCGGGAGAAGAAGGGCTTAGCCGACGCCGCAGCAGCTATCTACCAGACGTACGCAGCTGCCGTGGGAGCCTTGGAGTAAAAGGGGATAGGCGCCAGCACAGGATTTATAATCGCTGGAGACCTTTCACTTAGAAATAGTACTGAACCACCATGATAAATCTCAGAATAGACGTGGACTACCCTTACCCTTCGCGGTTCCAGAGCTTCGCCTTCACCTTGCTAGGGAAGACAACGGGCAAGTATTACTTGAAGAACTCCAAGATACTCGCCAAGATGATTAACGAAACGCCCCTGGAAGTGAAGGCATATTGGTTCTTCACTCCCCAAACGACGCCCGACGCCGAACTTATGAGGCTGCTGACGCCTGACAGGCATGAAGTGGCGCTTCACGTGGCAAACCGTCCATACGCCGAGATGGAGCGGCTGGAGAAGGCGACGGGGCGGAAGCTGCGGTACTACACGGTCCACGGCACCGCTCGCTTGGCGGCGCGGGTGATGTGGAGGCGAAAGCTTTCAGAGTCCAAGGCGCCCATTCCGCAGGGTTTTCCACTGAAGTCATTCTACGAGTTCCCCACGCTGGGCTTAGATGTCCTTTGCTACAGAGTTCCGTGGTGGCAGGCTGTGAAAATCGCTGAAGAAAGCATCCGCAAAGGCGAAGTTCTGCACATTCATCCGGAGTGGCTTTTCCAACGGGGCACGCTTAATCACAGGGGACCGTACTACGACACGTTGAAAATGCTTCTCCACGCCGACACGGAACTCACTGGGTTGGCGGTGCGGAAGAAAGGCTTCGCACGTATAGCGGGCTACGTGAGCACCCGAGACTACGAGCGAGACTTCGTGCCCACAGACGCTTTCCTGGAGAAACTCAGAGACCGAGGCGTAGATGTTTTCACCTTCATCGAACGAACCTGGACCTTCAAAGTGCCGAACCCGCCTACCACTTGGTCGAGGACACAGGACAACGTCGCATTCCTCCACCTCAAGAGCTACAACGAATGGTGGGAAAGCATCGGGAAAAAAACCCGCAACATGGTGCGCAAGGCAGAAAAGAACGGCGTAACCACAGTCGTCGTCCTGCCCGACGAGAAACTGTTTGAAGGCATCTGGAAGGTCTATAACGAGACGCCGATACGGCAGGGCAGACCCTTCCCGCACTACGGGCAGTCACTAAAGGACGTGAGAATCATCTCGCTCGCCGTGCCGAACAGCACTTTCATAGCGGCTTACCTGCAGGGCGAGTTCGTGGGGTTCATCCAGCTCGTTCACGGCGACAACGTAGCCATTATCGCGCAGATTCTTTCGCTCCAGAAGTTCTGGGACAAAGCACTCAACAACGCGCTGGTGGCGAAGGCGGTCGAAGTCTGCGCTTCGAAGCACGTCGAGTGGGTCATGTACGGGAGGATGGGGAATCACCCGTCCTTGGATAGTTTCAAGGAAAGCAATGGCTTCTCCAAGTTCACGTTGACTCGGTACTACGTTCCCATTACGCGGCGAGGTAGAGCAGCCACGCGCCTGGGGCTGCACAAGGAGTTGAAGGATGCGTTGCCAGCTTGGCTGAAGGGTCCGCTGTTTCCGCTGTTCAGCTGGGCGAGCAGGACCAAGATGAGGCTCCGAAGCAAGTTGCGCGGCTGAGTCTTCGCCGCATAAGGTTAAATTAGCTTCAGGGCATTATGTTTTGGACTGCGTGGGGTCTCAGCTGGCAAAAAGCGAAATTCGGATGCAGTTCGCGGGCTACGCGATTTTCGCAGCCAAAATAGTCAGCGTAGCCACAGGCTTCTTCTTCCAGTTCATGCTTGCACGTGCCCTGCTCGGCAACCCAGCCACGAGCCCGCAGTACGGCATATACTTCAACATAGCCGACATGATGTTCTACTTCACGATGTTCTCAAGCGTGATCCCCTTCTGGGTCATGCGGTACTTCGCCCGCGGCAAAGAGGGCGCCGTCAAGACCGGGTTAGCCATGAGCGCAATCATCTCAATAATAAGCACCGTCATATATCTCGCGCTCATTCCATTCATCCTTCCGGCCCTCAACATCACGGTGGATTTCCTGCCGATTTACCTCGCCGCCGCTGTCCAGATCACCGAGCTGATTAGTATCGGAATCTACGAGGCGCTGCTGCAGGCGTACAAGCCGCATGCGGTAGGCTACGGGTTGCTTTTCCAGCAGGTCTGCAAAGTGGCCGTCGGCTACGTGCTGATAGTTCAGCTGGGGCAGCCTCTTGCGGGTGCGGTTGTGGCAGCGGGCATTTCGCTGGGTGTACAGGTGATTTACTACCAGAGGCTATTGGCGCATGAGCTGAAGCAGCGGGTCCACTGGGACTACGTCAAGGTCTGGCTGAAGAGTTCACTTGCGAACATCTACTACGTCGTGGGAAGTCAGTTGGCATTGGCGGTTTTCATCCTGCTCCTGATTTTCGGGACGAAAGACGGCAGAGGAATCTACGGCGCCGCGGCCCAAATCGCGAGCATCATAACCTACTCTTCCTTCCTGGCGTTTGCGCTATATCCCAAGCTACTGGCGGAGAAGAAACGCGAGGACATAACGACCTCGCTCAAGATGGTTTTCATGTTCGCCCTGCCCATGGCTGCGGGTGCGATTGCACTTGCCGACTCGTACATGATGCTCCTGAGCCCCGAGAACCCGGCGGAGTTTACGCTCTACCAGCAGGGATACATAGTCATCATCGTCCTCGCGTTGGACGCTTTGATAACGGTGGCTGGGACGCTCTTCAGCTCGGTGGTCTACGGGTTCGAAAGCGTCGACGAAAACGAGAGGATAACGTTCCGTCAGCTGATCAAGAGCAAGCTGTTTCTGGCGTTCACTCTGCCGTACGTGCAGGCTGCCCTGACCCTGCCCGTGACCTACTACGTGCTGACGACGTACGCGTTGAATCAGCCCTTGCAGGCGGCGTTTTCGGTCTGCGTCATCAGCACCGTGGTGCACGTGATTACGTTCGCCATGCTGTACGCCATTGTGCGCAAGATGACGACGGTCGCCATCCCGTGGAAGAGCATAGCCAAGTACCTCTTCGCGTCCATCGTCATGGGACTCGTGCTGTTCCTGCCGCAGCCTCACCCGAACAGAATCTCGACGACGCTAATCATGACGGCTGTCGGCGGCGTGGTCTACCTGGCAGTGTTGTGGGCCATCGACAAAGAAGCCCGAGAGTTCCCCAGAAACGTGGTCAGAGAGGTCAGGAAAATCCTGAAACGCTGAGACGGCTTGCACTCACTGAATCATTTGTTGCTTGGAACTGCCCAGGCTTCCTGCCGAGCTGCGGGTTTAGGCGGAAAAGCAGAACCGACACCAAGACCACCACTGCAACCAGTGCAGCAATTCCTACCCCGTAAGCCCAGACGTTTTCAAACTTCGGCTGGGCGTCGAAGTATTCGGGTGTGGTCATGGGAAGTTCGGTTGGCGAGGAAGACGGCGCGGGTTCCTTAGGCGGTTCAGGAGTCGGCGACGTGACGGTCGGTGTGAAGGTTGCCGTTTCAGGGGGCGGCGGCGTTGTGAGTTCAGGCGTGACTTTTGGAGTGGTTGTAGGTCGGTAAGCTGCGGTTGGGGGGAGTGGGGTAGCGAAGGTTGGAGAGGAGACGGGAGTCGGGTTCCGAACCCGTACGGGTTGACTCGAAAAAGCCGAGACTCCCAGAGAGTCAGTTATGGTCAACCTGACCATGTAAACGCCCGCGGACTGATACGAGTGAGTCACGACTGGCAACAGACCCTCAGCGGCGTAGTTGTCGCCGAAGTACCAAGAATAGGTGACGATTGGCCCGTTCGGTGTCAAACTGGTCGTGCCGTTAAATATGACGGGCATATAGACGATTGCTTCGCTCGGTGAATAGCTAAACCGTGAAGCAACAGGAAGCACAGAAATGTTCCTAATGGTGAAATCTCCGCCCCACGCAGCCAAGAGCCCGATGTACCTAATGTTTTGGAACGTGATGTCAGCTATGTCGGCGACTTGGCAGGTTCCCAGCAGAGTGCCGTTCTCGGTCGACACCTCTGCCGTAACGGCGAAAGGTGTCTTTTGAACCCTAAGTCTCATGGTGTACCAGACGTTCGTACCGACGACGTTTCCGTTGGGCACGGGCCGATTGTACACGAACGTCGTTGTGGTCCATGAAGGCGAAGCCCTCGTGTTTCTGGCGACGACGAAGAAGCCGCCGTCTCTGCCTCGAAACTCAAAGGTCAAGCATTTGGTTGCGTTGAAGTAGGGCACTTGGGATAGAGCGATGCCGAAGCCTTCCTTGTTGACGTCTTGAAGCCAGTTGCCCAGAGATGCGGCTTTCACCTGCAGGGAAAAAGTGAAGTCCGCGTCGGGGGCGATTTCCTTGTACAAGTTGTATCCGCCAGTCCTGTCGGGGTTGGTGCTCCAAAGCCGGATGACGCCGTCTGATTCGGAGTAGTAGCCGCCCTCGTTGACGGCTTGCCAACCTTGGACCGTCTCGCCCCGAACATCAGCGGCGAAAGCTGAGAGGAAGAGGAGGAGAACTGTCGAAGCGGCTGCCCAAAAGGCCTTCTTCCGCAGAGTCTGTGCCCTAGGCGGTTGCACCACGACTTTCCGCTCCATCTACTGAGCCCGTTCTCTGGTTCTTAGCTCTTCCCGAAGAACAAACTGTTCTCCCGCGAGAACACATAGAAAGCCATGGTCGAAGTTCTTACCGACTCGTCCGCTCAAGATCAGAGCAACAGCGCGGACAGGATACTGTTCAGTTCTTCCCTGTCTTTGATGCTGCGGAAGATAGCTTTTCCGCTGCTGTACAGACGAAAAGACCTGCCCTCGAACGTCATCTCGTAGACTATGCCCGACAGGTTGTTCTTGACCGTGGCTTTGCTGAGGATGCGTTTGATGGCTTCCTCTTTTTTCTCGTACTTAAAGATGACGATGACGTCTTTCTCCGCGCCGCAGGTACCCTCGATTCTCGCCACGAAGTCTTGAGCCGTCTGCGTCAGACTCGCTCGACCTCCTGCAGGACCTCGATGAAGCGGTCTACTTCTTCGACGGTGTTGTAGATGTAGAAGCTGGCTCGGGCGCTGGACTGAAGCTTGAACAGCTGATGCAGAGGCTGTGCGCAGTGGAACCCGCTGCGTATCATGATGCCAAAGTTGTCCAGGAACAAAGCCACGTCGTGTGAGGATAAGCCTTCGACGCCGAACGGGACGATGCCGCACTTCAACTTAGTGTCGGTTGTGCCGTAGAGGCGTAGCTTCGTACAGCAACTCTGCATCTTCTCCACCGCGTACTCGGTTAACATCTTCTCGTGCCGAAGCACTTCGGCCATGCCGATGCGTTCAAGGTACTTGACGGCTTCAGCCAGCGCAATGCCGCCGCAGATGTTCGGCGTTCCCGCTTCGAACTTCCAGGGCGGGTCGTTCCAGCTTATGCCGCAGCGCTGGCTCTCGGGGCTGAACGAGACTTCTCTTATCATTTCGCCTCCGCCCTGCCACGGCTCCATATTCTGCAGCAGGGCTTTCTTGCCGTAGAGGATGCCGATTCCTGTGGGTCCCAGCATCTTGTGCCCTGAAAAAGCCAGGAAATCCACGTCAAGGTCTCTGACGTCTACGGGCATGTGGGGCACGCTCTGCGCACCGTCCACCAGCATCAGGGCGCCGTGCTCGTGGGCGGCTTTGGCGATGCGTTTGACGTCGTTGACGACGCCGCTGACGTTGGACACATGACTGAGACAGGCGATTCTGGTCCTGCTGGAGAACTTGCCCTCAAAATCTTCGCAGTCCAGTGTGCCGTCGGTGTGTATCTTCGCGTACTTGATGTTGAACCCATTTATCTTGGAAAGGATTTCCCAGGGGACGATGTTGCTGTGGTGCTCCATGAGCGAGAGCAATACTTCGTCGCCCCGTTTGAGGTTGCGGAGTCCCCAAGAGTAGGCGACGAGGTTTATGGCTTCGGTCGTGCCCCTCACGAAGACTGCCTCGGATGAGTCTGCGGCGTTTATGAACTTGGCGATTTTTTCGCGGGCGCCTTCGTGGAGTTCGGTGGCTTCCTGCGACAACGTGTGCACCGCTCTGTGGACGTTGGCGTTGTGGTTCTCGTAGAAGTCCCTCTCTGCTTCGATGACTTGGCGGGGCTTCTGTGTCGTGGCGGCGTTGTCAAAGTAGATAAGCGGGTGGTCGTTCACCTTACGCTTCAGAATGGGAAAGTCTTCGCGGATGCGGTGGGGGTCGAGCATGTTACTTTTTCTCTTCCTCTGTCTTCAGCCTCTTCGACAGCCTGCGGGCGAGCTCTTCCTCTTCCAGCGCTTGCTGCTCCTCGAACGTGTGTTCCTTGGGCAGCCATGTGGGCGTAGCGCCTTTCTTTTCGTAGTAGAGCCTGATGGCGCGTTTGAGGGCGCCGACAGCAAGGACTCCGCAGTGGAACTTGATGCTGGGCAAGCCGCCGACTTCCTCGGTGACTTTCTTCCACGTGATGTCTTTCCACGCAGATTCAAGCGTCAAGCCTTTGACCATCTCGGTGACTATGCTGCTGGTAGCTATGTTGGCTGCGCAACCGTAGCTCTCGAACGTGGCTTTCTCGATGACTTCTTGCTCGGTGATTTTCAGGTAGAAGGTAACCATGTCTCCACACGCTGGGTTCCCTGCCACGGCTACGACGGTGGCGTCGTCCATCTTGCCCAAGTTCTTCGGGTTTCTGAACAGGTCCAGGACTTTGGGGTTGTAGGGTAAGGGTATGCGTGACACGTTAATCGACTCCTGTTGAACCGACTATGCCTCTGATGCGCTCGACTGAGCTAGGAAGTACATCTAAGACGTGGTTTATGTCTTCTTCTGTATGGTACCGCGTCGTCTTCATCAGGATGCTGCCATGCGCCTCACTGAACCGTCTCCCAATGGCGACGAGCACGTGGCTGGGCTGCAGAAGCCGCCTTGAGCAGGCGCTACCGCTGGACACGTAGACGCCCTTGAGGCTGAGCTCGATGGTTAAGGCTTCGCCCTCGCAGCGGAGGAAGCTGATGTTAGCGTTATCGGGCGAGCGCCCATCACCCGTCGCGCCGTTGAGTTTCACATCCGTCATCCTGCTCAGGATGCCGTCAACGAGTCTGTCCCGCATGCGCCGCATCTGGCTGACGTTGGCGTCGAAGTTGCTGAACGCCATTTCCGAAGCTTTGGTGAAGCCGACTATGAGCGGCGTGTTCTCGATGCCTGGCCACAGCTTCTGCGTGCCGATTTGTCCTTCGATGATGCGTTCAAGGTTTACGCCTTCGCGGACGTACAGTGCGCCAGTTCCGCGTGGACCCAGAATCTTGAAGCTGCTAAGCGACGCCATGTCCACTTTGAGACTCTGCACATTGAAGGGAATTCGGCAGTAAGCGTCGGACGCGTCGGTGTGGAACAGCGCCTGAGGGTTGCGGTCTTTCACGATGGCGACCGCTTCCTTGAGCGGCTGGATGGTGCCGATTTCGTTGTTCACCGCCGCGATGCTGACGAGGAAGGTTTCTTTATCCACAGCTTCCTTCAGCTTCTCCAAGTCAACGACGCCTTCTTGGTTGACTGGCACTTTCGTCGTCGTGTAGCCGTAGTGTGCCTTCATCAGTTCGGTTATTTGGAGTACGTTTATGGGTTCGATTTCGCTGATGACGATTTTCTTGCCTTTCGCTGGGTTGGCGAAGGCGCCGCCGATGAGGGCGAGGTTGTTTGCTTCCGTCTCGCCCGGCGTGAAGTTGATTTCTTCAAGGTTTTTGGCGCCGATGGAGTTGGCGATTTTCTGGCTTGACTCCATGATGGCGGTGAAGGCTTCCCACCCAGGCTTATGCGTCAGGGTCGGGTTCCCATACGCCCGCTTGCCGTAGTAGGGCTGCATGGCGTCGAGGACTTCCGGGGGGACGACGCTGCTGTTCTCGTTGTCTAGGTAGACTTCACGTTTTATGCCTTCGTGGAGTTTGAGGAGTTCCTTGACGTTTTCGACCATAAAACCACGCTCACCTATGAGGAACATAACGGGCTTATATTAATTTGCAGGTCCAAGTAAAAAAACCTAACTACAGGAACGTTGCTGCGTCATCAATTCGTGCTGTTCTTTAGTGAGAACACGTTGTTCTGCAGAAGAAGAAATGAAAACACAGAAAAACCAAAAGACAAGGTCAATCGCTGCAATTCTGCTGATGACTCTAGCCACACTATTCGCCACAATTCCATTCACGCGAGCTGCTCGCCCACACGAAATCTACTGCTGGGAGATGGCAAAATTATTTAAGTCTCTGGACTGCATAATCGCGCGCCATAAGAAAAATGGAGAGAAGATAAATGTACAGAATATTCCGTTCTAAACAAGCACGAACTCGCAGAAACAAAACAGTCTTTGCCGCATCTTTAATCCTGGTGTTGACTATTTCGGCAGTCATGGCGGGCATGCAGTTCGCCAACGCTGCGACAACTTACAAAACCGCCGCCTACTTAGCCATAATGCCCAACCCTACACAGGTAGGGCAAGCTGTGTTTGTTAGCTTTTGGATTCAGCCTTACTCGCCTGGAATTGGAGACTTGGTTTACCACAACCTCATGGTCACAATCACGGATCCAACCGGACACACTGAATCCAAGGGACCTTACGCTGGCAATCCAAACGCAGGAGGCTTCTTCACATACACGCCCACAATGGTCGGCAACTATTCTTTCAAATTCAGCTACCCCGGAGAAACCTACGCTTCACTGAACAGGACATATTTGCCCAGCGAGACACCGAGCGTAGTCCTCGCAGTGCAGGAGACGCCAGTTCACTACGAAAACGGACCGGGAACTCCGCTTCCAAGCGGTTATTGGACTCGCCCAATAAGCGCGGAGATGCGAGAATGGTCTTCAATCTCTGGAAACTGGTTAATGGCAGGATACGACATCTCAGGACACGTCCGTGAAAGCGCCGTTGGCTTCAATCCTTACACTACAGCGCCGAGGTCTGCTCACATAATGTGGACGAAACCCGCTGGGGGAATGGGAAACATCGGCGGACTCGTCGGAGCGGAACTCGGAGACAAATCCTACTACAGTGGTATGCCATACAGACATCCAGTTTATCCGCCGATAATCCTCGAAGGAAAGCTCTACTACAACTTGCACGAGAGCAACAGCGGCGGCAGGGGACCATACCCGGGTTTCGTGTGCGTTGACCTGCGCACCGGACAAGAGCTTTGGCGGAACACAACCGGGTACATAGACGTCGCTCAAACATGGTATGTGCCTGGAATCGACGAGATAGGCGCCTACGCGTTCCTGTGGAGCACCAGCGGAAGCACATGGACCGTCTACGATCCCGCCTCCGGAGACGTAATGCTGACATTTGCGAATGCATCCTCCGCAGGGAGAGACGCTTACGTCTTTGGCGAGGATGGCAGTCTATACGCTTACATCCTGTACAATGCAAGAGTTGGACAAGGACCAACGTTGCTTATGTGGAACTCAACCAAAGCGTTCTATGAAAACGGTTTAGCCACGACCAAAATGGAGACATCGGCAGAAGGCACTCCTGTGTCCGTGATATCGGGATTCATATCGCGACCAGGAACATTTGATTGGCGGAGAGGCATTCAATGGAACATAACGGAACCTGTCTTGCCCGGAGGAGAAACCAGAGCGGTAACACCGAGCCTTGGCTTCACCTATGCCTTCTTCAGAGGCACCGACGACATAATCCTAGGCTGGGTAGGCAGCTCTTACGCTATTGAACAAACCCATGTAGCCTACAGTGCAATTACAGGAGCACAGCTCTGGGTTCAAGAAAGAAAAATAGATGGCACGGGAGCGCGCGGACTTGCAGGAAGCGGCATCTATGCAGTGCACGATACGGTGCTGAGAAGTTGGATTGCCTATGATGCCAAAACCGGCAGCCAGCTTTGGATAAGCGACCCGATGAAGTTTCCCTGGGGAGCCTACACAAGCTACAGCGGCATAACCGCCTACGGACTAGCGTACGCACTCGGCTATGACGGATACGCCTACGCATACGACATCAAAACTGGAAAGACGGTGTGGGAATTCTACACTGGCGACGACCCCTACGGGGACACACCGTACGGTCACTTTCCACTCTTTGCGGGTCCAGTCGTCGCTGACGAAGTCGTATTCTTTGCCAACGGCGAACACACTCCAAACATGCCACTCTACAGAGGCGAGAGACTATTTGCAAATGACGCCTTAACGGGCGAGCCAATCTGGAATATCAGTGGTTGGCTCTCTCCGAAAGCCATTGCTGACGGCTACCTCGTGACCTTCAACGGATACGACAACCAGATGTACACGTTCGGCAAAGGACCCAGCGCAACCACAGTGCAAGCACCCATGACAGCTGTGCAGGTGGGTCAAAAGTTCACAATCACCGGCACTGTCCTCGACATGTCACCCGGAAAACCAGGAACCCCCGCCATCTCCGATGAAGACATGAGCGCTTGGATGGAGTACCTGTGGATGCAAAGGCAAATCCCCAAAGACGCGAAAGGAGTCAAAGTGGAACTGACAGCAGTCGACCCTAACGGCAACACCATCGACATCGGTGAGGCTACCAGCGACATAGCTGGCAACTTCGGATTCACGTGGGCTCCCGAAGTCCCAGGACTGTACCAGATAATCGCAACGTTCCCTGGCTCAGAATCCTACGGCAGCTCTTACGCCACAACCTACTTGTCTGCAGTTGTTGCACCTTCACCCTCAGCTGTACCTTTGCCCCCCGCCCCAACGCCTGCAACGTCCACTCCGCCAGCACCAACATCTGCGCCGCCGCTGCCCGCAGTAGTCTCGCCATCGCCGTCTCAGCCAAGCGCGCCAAGCGCTGAAACGCCAACCGAAGTGTACATTGCCATAGCCGCAGTCGTCATCATCGCAATCGTGACAGCTGCAGCGATAAGCCTCAAGAGACGCAAATAAAGTAGACAACAACCAATCTTCCTTTTTTTCTATTAATTTTGAACAGAGCTGTCGGCTGAGACCACAGGAACAACCGAAGCGTTAACACTGTAAACCAGCGCATTCTCATACTCAAGCACAACAACCAGTGACGGCACATTTGAGTGAACGTGGCCGAACGCCCAATTCCCGAACAACTCAGGCATTGATCCAGTGGAAGCGCCTGTATTCAGTCGGATTGGAATCTTTTTTCGATTAATCCTTTCTCAAAAAGCTCATCCAACACACGATAAACGTCTTGCTTGGCTAGTTTACAAAGATTAGTTATTGTTTTCGCGGTTTGATTCTCCCAAGCTAACAAGAACATAATAAACACTTTCCTAACTTGACTGTTTAAGTCAATGGGTCACAACTGCACTTGAATTCGCAATGTCAGTCTAGATTTTTTCTGACACTTTTTTAAATACAAAAGTCTCCAATTCAGAGACCACAAATAATGAGGAGAGATTGGAACATGAAAAAAATAAAGGAAGATGAAAAAAGATGACGAAAAAATCGATAACATCTACTATGACTGCAATTCTGTTGATGGCATTAACTACCACGACGATTGTTGCTTTACCTAGCGCGTACGGGCAAAGCAATGCAGGGCAGTATTTGAAATTGCCAACCGAAATTCCAACTTACCTGGGGTTAATGGTTATTCCTGACCCTGTAGGCGTCGGCCAAACCGCATGGATTCGAGCCATTTTCACTAAACCCGTACCAACAAGTCACGGATTACTCGGTGACATGTATGAAAATGTAACCATAGAAATTACTGCACCTGATGGCACAAAGACGGTTATGGGACCGTTTGATGGCGGCATGATGGGAGCTGTGTGGACTCTTTTCACGCCAACTCAAGTCGGTGAATACAAAATACAAGCAAAATACCCTGGAGAAATACTAGATGGGATGAATCCTTACAATCGTGATCCTGCTACGCAAGATTATCACTTGGAACTGAAAGGTAGCAAAATGCTACCCACTCAAAGCAATGTAGAGATGCTCACCGTACAACAGAAACCAATTGACCCACAATACAATACTCCGCCGCTTCCAACCGAATACTGGACTCGACCGATAAACTCACTTAACTGGGCCTGGGGAGCACAAATTGGCTCCAACTGGCTAGGACTAGACGCAACTGGATTCTGTTCCACTGGCAAATACGATGTAGTTGGATGTCTCCAGCCATATGGTACAGCGCCAAACACCGCTCACATACTGTGGTCAAAGTCGACCAGATCCGGAGGCCAACCAGGAGGACCTATTACATCAGACCAACGAAGCCAGTTCTCATCAACCTCGGTAGTGATCAACATGTTCGACGGCACAATAATCATGAACGGAATAGCCTATTATACGCTGTATGCAAGTTGGACTGGTACCCCAGTAAGCTGGGAAGCTGTAGACCTGCGCACAGGAAAGCTAGTGTGGTCAAGACCTGCGGGCATAGCGGGTAATGAAGTTCTTAAGAATGGGCAAATATTCCTTTTCGATAACGCACAGGAGTACGGATCTATTGCATACCTGTATACTACGCCCCAAGCGGGAGTTGTTCGCTTATACGACGCATATACCGGCGTGTGCCAGGCAAACATTACAAACGCCCGAAGCCAAGCATTCATTGTTGATGACGATCCCAAAAACGTGCAGATTGGAGCACTGCTAGGCTATTATGTTGAAAGAGGCAGTCTCAAACTGTGGAACACAACCAAACTATTCACAACTGATGTACGTTTGCAGCCAAGGACGAAAGTAGATGCAAAGAACTACAATTGGTCAGAAGGAGTAAGCTGGTCAGTGCCACTTCCCACGCAACTCAACGGCAATAACATCAGCCTCAGTATCGCTGCAACAACAAAAGAAGTAATTCTGCTCTGGGATAAACCCTCGATATACTACCAGGGAACCAATTTTGGCTGGTACGTTTCAGCGGGCTACGATGCAAAGACAGGTGCCAAACTGTGGGGACCGATAAACCAGACACTGCCACTCTTTGAAGACATATCCATGATTGCGGCGCGAGACGGTTACTACGTTTTGCGCAACAAAGATTTGAATACACTCAGCTGCTACAGTCTAACGACCGGACAAAAGGTGTGGGGTCCAGTTGAAATCATGCACAACGCTTTATCTGCGCTACATCAGTTTGCGGACATCGCTTACGGCAAAGTCTACATTTGGGACATGGGCGGCAATGTGAATGCGCTTGATCTCGCGACCGGAAAAGTCGCGTGGACTTGGACTCGTGGAAGCGCTGGAATCGACTCTCCCTACGGCGTATACGAGCTTTTCGGCTATAGAACGCACAGTATTGCTGACGGAAAGCTGTTCCTTCAGGAAGGCGTCATGTACAGTCCGCCACTGCATCCAGCTAGGAGAGTTGTCCTGAACTGCACCACCGGAGAGCTTGTGTGGGACATACTGAGTTACAGCGCTAGAGTTGGCAGTATGATTGCAGACGGCTGCCTACAGGAATGGGACTCCTACGACTGTAAGCTATACACCTTCGGCAAGGGACCAACCCAAACCACAGTGACCACACCAGATACAGCTGTAACGCTTGGATCCAGCTTCACGATAAAGGGAACGGTAATGGATATCTCTGCAGGCGCGCAGCAAGATGGCGTAGCAGAACTGTTCCCGAGTGGTCTTCCCGCAGTATCTGATGAAAGCATGACCGACTGGATGGAATACGTGTACAAGCAGCAGAATAAGCCCACCAACGCCACAGGCGTCAAAGTACACTTGACGGCTTATGACCCGAACGGCAACTTCCAGAACATAGGCACAACCACATCGGACGTCAACGGCAACTACGGCATCCTGTGGACTCCGCCGGTCGAAGGACTCTACCAGATAACCGCCACGTTCAGCGGAAGCGAATCCTATTACCGCTCCGACGCAACAACCTACATGGGCGTCGAAAAAGCTCCATCAGCATCCGTAGCCCCCGCACCAATTGGTGCACCGACGCAGGCTCCGACAGCCGCGCCGCCAACAGCAGCTCCGCCAACCGCAACCGTAGCCCCAACCGAGTCAGCATCGCCTTCACAGGCGCCATCGCCACAGGCAGGTCCCATGACTGAACTCTACATGGTCGCCACCGCAGCAGTCATAGCCGCAGTCGTCGGCGTCGCCGCAATGGCGCTCCGAAGACGCAAGTAGAAAGGCAAACCCAACCAACCTACCTTTCTTCTTTTTTTATTTCTTCATGCAAGCTGATATGCAGTCAGATTTCAGCTAGCCAGACAGAACATCCAAGAGAAAGCTTGTTGGAAGCACCAATCTATAAACCCTCGAACAAACACATACTGACGCAGAAAACAGGACGAGCGAATACCCAGTGAACGTAACCGAACTCCAAATTCCCGAACAACTCAAAGAAATCATTCTCCAAAGCGGCATCAGCCAGCTTTATCCGCCGCAGGAGGAAGCCATCCGAGCAGGCGCGCTGGAAGGCAAAAACCTCGTCCTCGCCAGCCCCACGGCGTCGGGAAAAACGCTCATCGCCGAACTCTGCTGCTTCAAGCACGTTTTGGAAAAGGCGGGAAAAACAATCTACCTTGCACCGCTCAGGGCGTTGGCGAGCGAGAAGTTCGACGACTTCAAGAAGTACGCCGCGCTCAAGAAACCCAACGGCAGACGCGTCAGCATCGGCATCAGCACGGGCGACTTCGACAGCAGCGACCCCTGGCTCGAACGCTACGACGTCATCATAACCACGAACGAGAAAGCCGACTCGCTCCTGAGGCACAGGGCGAAGTGGATGGACGAAATCTCCCTGGTCGTGGCGGACGAAGTGCACCTGCTGAACGAGGCGGAACGCGGACCCACGCTTGAGATCGTGCTGGCGAGGCTGCTCCAAGTCAACCCAGCCATGCAGGTCCTTGCGTTGAGCGCCACGATGGGCAACGTGGACGAAATCGCAGCCTGGCTCAAAGCCCAATTCGTCATAACCGAATGGCGCCCCGTCACCCTCAAAGAAGGCGTCCTGCTGCACGATGAAATCCAGTTCAAGGACGGCGACGCCCGCAGAATCGAACGCAGAACCAGCAACGACGCCGTCAACCTGGCTTTGAACACGGTGAAAACTGGCGGGCAAGCGCTGGTCTTCTCGTCCACGAGGAAGAACGCGGCAACGCTGGCGAAGAGAATCGCCGAGCAAACAGGCGATGTCTTGTCCAGACCGGCGAAACGGACGCTGGAGCAGGAAGCCGAGAAAGTGCTGTCGGCGGACGAGAAGACGCGCCTGAGCGAGTCGCTCGCGGAGCTCGTCCGATGCGGCACTGCATTCCACCATGCGGGCTTGGCTGGAGCCCACCGCAGGCTGATTGAGGGCTTGTTCCGGGAAGGCCGCATCAAAGTGCTGACGGCGACGCCTACGCTGGCTTTCGGCGTGAACCTCCCCGCAAGAGTCGTCATTATTCAGGATTATCGGCGGTACGAGGCAGGCTACGGCTACTACCCCATAAGCGTCCTCGAGTACAAGCAGATGGCCGGGCGCGCAGGCAGACCGAAGTATGACCGCGAAGGTGAAGCCATCCTCATCGCCAAAACGGGCGACGAAGCCGACTACCTCATGGAGAACTTCATCCTCGCCAAACCCGAGCGCATCTGGTCCAGACTCGCCGTGGAGAAAATCATTCGCGGGCACGTGCTGGCGACCGTGGCGTCAGGGTTCGCGCACACCGAAAACGGCGTGTACGAGTTCTTCGGCAAAACCTTCTACGCCTACCAGTACGATGTGAAAGCCATCAAGAGCGTCATCGCCAAAATTCTGAAGTACCTGTACGACGAGGACATGATTAACGTCGACGGAGACAACATGTTCGCCACCCGATTCGGCAAACGCGTCAGCGAACTCTACATCGACCCAGCTTCCGCCGTCGTCATCCGCGAAGCCCTGAAGCAGAAACCGAAGCGCCTGACGGAACTGAGCCTGCTGCACCTTATCACGCACACGCCTGACATGGGGCCCGTCATGCACCCGTACGGGCAGGAAATGGACGAAATCGCCGTCCAAATGGAAGAACACAGGGAAGAGCTCTTTGCGCCGCCGCCCAACGAGTGGGAAGACCACATCGCCTACGAAGAGTTTCTGGGCGAAATCAAAACCGCCCTCATCCTCAACGGCTGGATAGAGGAAACGAGCGAGGAGCAGCTGATGGAGAAGTTCAGGGTCCAGCCGGGCGACCTGTACAGGATAATCGAGAACGGCAAGTGGCTCCTCCACGCCACGCACGAACTGGCTGAGTTGCTGGGCGAAAAAGAGATTCTGCCGCTCGCTTACGAGCTGATTGAACGCGTCACGAAAGGCATCAAAAAAGAGCTGCTGCCCATCGTCAGGCTGGAAGGCATCGGGCGAACCCGCGGACGCATAATGTACAACGCTGGCTACCGGACGATGGACGATGTCAAGCGGGCAAGCCTCGACGACTTGACGAACCTGCCGCTGATTGGACCGAGGCTGGCGAAGAAAATCAAGGAGCAGGTCGGCGGGTTCGTCAAGAAAGAGAAATGGGAAGAGCTCGGAAAGGGCGAGGAATGGAAGCAGAAGGCGCTTTCGGATTTCTAGGGTTTCTCGTTGGCGAAGGCTTCTGCCTGCTTGACCGCTGTGCCTAAGTAGTTCCGCGGGTTCAACGCCTCGTCGATTTCCTCGCAGTTCAGCTTGGAGTGCACGAAGACATCGGCAAGCAGGGTTTCTCTAAAGGGTTTCTGGTCTGCCTCGCTCTTCAGCGCTAGCTTTCTCAGCAACTCGTGCGCTTCCTGCCTGTCCACGCCCTTCCGCGTGAGAGCCATCATGACGGCTTCGGACATGTTGCGTCCCTGCGTCAAGCCGAGGTTGTGCTGCATCCGCTGGTCGTCCACCCGTAGGTTCGCCAAGACGCCGTTCATCAGGGAGAGCAGATAGTCGGTGAGGATGCAGGCTTCCGGGAGCAGAAACCGTTCCGCCGACGACTGCGTCAGGTCGCGTTCATGCCAGGTCACCATATCCTCCATGGCTGGAATTGTGAGGCTTCGGACGATGCGGGCTAAGCCGCAGACGCGCTCGCAGATCTCTGGGTTCCGCTTGTGCGGCATCGTGGAGCTGCCCACCTGCTTCTCCGCCTCGAACGACTCGAACAGCTCGCCGATTTCTGGGCGTTGCAGCTCGCGGATTTCGGTGGCGAAGTTCTCCAGCGAAGATGCTAACATGGCTAGGATAGAGATGAAGTCGGCGTAGCGGTCGCGCTGCACGATTTGCGTGGAAATCTCCGCCGCGTGGAGCCCCAGCCGCTTCATGGCGAAGGTTTGGATGCGTTCAGCGTGCTCGCCTAAGCTTGCTTGCGTGCCGACGGCGCCGCTGAGTTTGCCCGCTAAGACGCGTGGTTGGCATTCGCGGAGTCTTTGGATGTGGCGGTTGATTTCTCTGCCCCAGACGGCGAACTTGAAGCCCAGCGTGATTGGCAGGGCGTGTTGTCCGTGAGTTCTGCCCATCATGACCGTCCGCTTGTGCTTGGTGGCTTTCTCCTGCAGGATGCCTTTAAACTGGATGAGTTTCTGTTCGATTAGTTCTGAGGCGTCTTTCAACTGCAGGGCGTTGGCGGTGTCCACGATGTCGTAGCTCGTGGCGCCCAAGTGCACGTAGGCGCCGCTTGACCCGCAAACCTCACTCAACGCGCGAACCAGAGACGCTAGGTCGTGTTTTATGTCTTTCTCGATGGCTTTGACGCGCTCCAGCTTCACGTACTTGGTTGAGGCTTTGGCGGCGATTCTCTCCGCGTCTTTCCGCGGGATGTTGCCGACTTCGGCGTGTGCCAGCGCCAGCGCCGCTTCCACGTCGAGGAGTTTCTGGATGCGGGTTTCTTCCTCGAAGACCTTGAGCATTTCGGGGGTTCCGTAGCGTCCGGTGTCTATGGGCAGAATGGGCAAGTATCCTTTTCCTCCGCACAAGAGATACGCGGGTTAAAGATTAATGTTTTACCGAGCCATAACAGGGTACACGAGGTCGGAAGGCGCATTTTGCCATGAGAGCAACCATTGCTGTTTTGGACAAGACGGGCGAGAACGCTGTGCCAGCCATAGTCGCAGCGTTGAACAAGCTGTTTCCAGACGGCTACAGATGCATTGGGATTGCGACGCCCTTCAAAATCGCTGCGGAGGAGAGTTTTCGCAGGGCGGAAGGTTTCCGTTCGCCAACGGCTGCCATCATTGCCACATCAGCAACAGGCATGGGCGAAGAGTCACTGCTCATAAGACTCAAGAACGAAGCGCTCTTGTTTGATGGAAGAGTTTACTCGCCAGCACCCAAGACTTCAGCCTCGGAGATAATCGCGAAGAGGCTGGCGCGGGACGGCAGGGGCACGGCGGAGAGAGTCCTGCGGTCGGTGGAGGGCGACTTTGCGCTCACGATAGTGGAGCCGCAGAAGCTCACGGTTGCGAGGGACCCTGTGGGCGTCCAGCCGCTGTACTACGGTGAGAACGAGGCTATGGCGGCTGTGGCTTCGAACCGTCGAGCCTTGTGGACCTTAGGCGTAGAGGACGCGAAGTGTTTTCTGCCCGGGCAGGTTGCATCCATTACCAAGGAAGGCTTCGAGTTTAAGCCTGTCAAGACCCTAGCTTATGTGGAGCCGAAACCTATCAGCATGCTGGAAGCGGCGAAGACTCTGCAGAAACTTCTGGAAAAGTCGGTTCGCAGACGCGTCCGAGGTGTGAAGGAAGTAGCAGTGGCTTTCTCCGGAGGATTGGACAGCAGCATCGTGGCTTTTTTGGCGAAGAAGTGCGGCGTAGACGTCAGCCTGATTCATGTGAGCTTGGAGAACCAGCCTGAGACCGAGGCAGCGCAGCGAGCAGCTCTTGAACTCGATCTGCCGTTGTGGATGAAAATCCTGAAGGAAGCGGATGTTGAAACAGTTGTCGCCAAAGTCGTTGAGCTCGTTGAGGAGCCTGACCCAGTCAAGGCAAGCGTGGGCGTGCCATTCTACTGGACCGCACAAAAAGCTGCTGAAGCGGGGTTCAAGGTGCTTTTGGCGGGGCAGGGTGCGGATGAGCTGTTCGGCGGGTATCAGCGGTACGTCAACGAGTACATTCTGTACGGAGACGAGCAGGTGAGGAAGACGATGTTCAACGACGTGGTCAACATTCATGACACCAACATTGAGAGGGCTGTGAAAATCTGCCGTTTCCACGGCGTGGAGCTCAGGCTGCCTTTCGCCTCGTTTGAGCTGGCGGAGTTTGCCCTGAGCCTGCCGACAGAGTTGAAGCTGGAGAAGAGAGCGGATTCGTTGAGGAAGCTGGTGCTGCGGAAAGCGGCTGAGAAAATGGGGCTATCCGCGGAAATCGCGTGCAAGCCGAAGAAGGCGGTGCAGTACAGCACGGGAGTGAACAACGCGCTGAGGCACATAGCGAAGAAACGGAATCTAACGTTGGCTGAGTACATCGAAGAACTCTTCCAGAAGCAGATAAACTGAAATTATGTGGTTTGCCTGTTTTCAGGGAAACGGCAGATGCTCATGAAACATATGGGTGTAGCTCCTCGGATGCAACTATCCTGTAGTGTCTGAAGAATAGCCATTTGATTGCAGAGAACAACAACTAAAGAAAAGAAAGCTGGACTCTTCGTCCTGACTCATTTAGCCCAAGCAGGTTGAGCCGAGTTTACTCGATTACCTGAATGGCGCCCTGAGGACACTGGGCCTCGCAAGCGCGGCACACGAGGCACTCATCCACCTTGACGGGCACGGACTTTCCTTCTTTGATTTCGTACACGCCAATTGGACAGGTGTTTGCGCAGGTTTCGCATCCGTTGCACTTGGAGCTGTCAACCATTATTTTTACCATTTTCGATACCTCTGAATGAATTTATTCAGAAGCGGAAAAGAAAGATAAAAGCGTTTAGGTCGAACCTAACGGATTTCTCCACGCAGCCTCAGCAGAAGACCATTCACCGTGGTCTCCGCCTTCTCCTTGCGACGCTGGAAATCTGCGAGCTGCCGCTTGTAAGCCTCCAACGGCAAGTCTCCCCGTGCGTTACGTGCCTCGATGCTTTTGATGCCTGTCTCGACCTCTTCCAGCTCGGCTTCCGCCGTTTCGAGTTGACGCACGACGTCGGCGTAGCTTCCCCCTGCGTTGCGGAGGAGTTCCTTGAGTTCTTTGATGGTCTGGTCCAGCGTTTGCAGGCGCAGTTCCCAGGTTCGGCGCTGGACTTTGTATCGTCGTCTGGGGATTCTGCCTTTCTGGGCTCTGGCTTCGAGGGTGGCGATGTCGGCTAGGAGCCTGTTCTTCTCCTCGTATGCGTTCGTGAACGTCTTGATGTGCTCGGGACTGAGTCCAACCGCCAGCTTCGGGACCATGATTCTTGCTGGTGCTTTTGCCTTTGGTCTGGTGACTAGAGCGGCTATGACGCTGCCTACGATGGCGATTGCCCACATCCAGATGGTGGGGCGGAAAGCAATCCACAGAGAATTGTACTCGTACGTGACTTGCACAATATCTTGTGAGGGGATGACGCTGTCGAGGAATGTGACGCCATTTCGGTTTATCGTCAACGCTTCTTGGAAGGCGTTTCTGGACAGGTCGGTTGAGGCTTCAATTTCGCTGAGTTGCGGCTGGGTTATTCGTGCGCCTTCTGGGGGAACGACTGTGACGGAGGCTGCGTCGACGTAGTAGTTTAGCTCGGCGAACAAGTCGAGGTTAAGCATGAATTCTGCCGCCTGTTGCAGTTTGATGCTCGGCAACTTGTAGTCCACCGTCAGCAGGGTGGATTCGCCTGGGTTGGATATCAGTATGAGAGTGGCGTTGGCTACGAGGGTTAGTCGGCCGTTTTGCACTGTGTTGTCCACTTGAAGTTGGAGGACTCTGCCGAACTCGTCTCTGGCGACCACACTTGTCGCTTCGAGAGGCAGGTTGATTTCGAAGCTGCTTATGAAGCTGGTTGAGTTGTTCGTGATGCGGTAGGTTTCGGTGCAGGATAAGGCTCCTGATGGGTCGATGCTGATCTGGCGGGTCATCGTGGGGATGTTGACTTGCTGGAGGTAGCCGAAGGACGTTTGGTACGAGGCTGTGGCAGGCGAATAGGAAAGCGCAGGCAAGTTCGTCTTAGAGTAGGCGGTTCCGTTGACTTGTCCGTCTGGTTTGTCGATGGTTGGGCTTTCAATACCTTGCGGCAGAGCTATGGTGGTTTTGCATTCCGATGCGGTTTGGGTGAGGCTGGGGTAAGCTGGGAAGTCCAGGCTGTAACCCATTGACGTCGTGGTCAACAGCGCGTTGGAGAGTATGAAGATCACCTTGATTGGCTGTGAGGTTCCGGGTGGAAGGGTCACTTCTGCGCCGTAGTATCCACTCTGGTCTTCGAGCTGCACGCCCAATGTCATAGGCAGGGTCCTGTTGTTGGCGTCGTACGCCATGCTCTTGAGGAGGTATGCGCCGTACTTGAATGGGAAGCCTATGGGAAAACTGTTTGGCGTTTGCCCGGTGAGGGTGATGGTGTCGGTTATGATTGTGTGTCCTGAGTAGAGCAGTTCAACACTGTGGTCGACGGTCTGAATCGTGTAGCCTGCAGTCTGCGCTTGAACTTGAAGGCTGAGTGCCATCGGCAGGATGATTGCCATTGCCAGAATGGTAAGCGTGGTGGTCACAGCGGTCCTTTTCACTCTGATTCCTCCAGTGTGCGGGTTCCTATGTTTACCGTTTGCTTGTTTATTTACTTTTAGAATCATGCTATGACTGCGGCATATTAAGGCTTTCTTACAAACCGCATCCGAGAATGCACGCTTGTCCGCAGGCACCCTTTTGAACGTCTCACAAAACTGTAGGGTGCTTTGGATTTCAGAATGGTCAAGAAATCACCTCTTCCATAGAACTTAGATATAGAACAGTCCACAGCATGGTCTAACAAAAGCTTAATTGCGCTGAACGCGCCATTAGCTGCGTCGATAATCGACAAAGAAGAGGGAAGGGAGAAAAAACATATGCGAATGTCTAAGATACTAGTTTGCATAAGTCTCGTATCGATCTTAGCGGCAACCATGATAATGCCGAACCTGAGCTTCATTTCAGCGGCCCAAGAGCCGAAATTCAAAGAAGGAGAAGTGATAATCGGACTCAAGGGCGCCACTCAAGACTTCAAGCAATCTCTGATTACTCTTGGAGCTACCGTCAAAAGAGAGATGCCGCAGCTGAACGCCTTCTGTGTTAAAGTCCCGAAGGGCACAGAAGACAGCTTCATCGAAAACGTCAAGGCCAGACCCGAAGTCGCCTACGCTGAAAAGAACGGCATGGGCGAAGCCGCATTCATTCCGAACGATCCCAGCTGGAACCTGCAGTGGAACATGCCGATGATTAAGGCTAACGCTTCTTGGGACACTTACAGGGGTTCGACAGAGATTGTCATAGCCATCCTGGACACGGGTGTCGACTATAACCATCCGGATATTGCACCGAACTACAAAGTTGGAGGCTACGACTGGTACAACAACGACTTCGACCCAATAGATGATTATGATCACGGAACGCACTGCGCAGGCATAGCAGCAGCCGCGTTGAACAACGCGATTGGCGTCGCAGGCGTAGCCCAAGTCAAAATCTGGGCTGAAAAAATCCTAAGCAGCACCGGCGGTGGCTACGTGGATGACCTCGCGTTCGGAATAGTGCACGCAACCGACAAAGGCGTCAACGTAATCAGCATGAGCCTGCAGAACTATCCATACTCGACTCTCGTAGAGAATGCCGTTGACTACGCATACGGCAAAGGTGTTCTTCTTGTTTCAGCAGCCGGAAACGCAGCCAAAAACATCGACACAAACCCATCCTACCCTGCATCGTACACAAACGTAGTAGCCGTCTCAGCTACGAACAGCGCAGACAATTTTGACTCGTCCTACAGCAACTACGGCAACAAGATAGAAGTCTCAGCACCCGGAACCAG
>JBHGBG010000018.1:0-42541 GCA_041946875.1 Bathyarchaeia archaeon | reverse complement strand
ACGACGGCGAGCCGCAGGGCACGGCCGGGCTTCCTATGCTCGAAGTAATAAAATCGTCCGGGCTTGTTGATGTGCTTGTCATATGCACTCGCTATTTCGGAGGTACGCTGCTGGGCACGGGCGGCCTTCTCCGCGCATATACTCAGAGCGCTATGGATACGCTTGCCGCAACGCGCAAAGCGGAACTTATCGACTGCGCGGCATTTCAATGCGTATTTTCCTACAGCGTGTCTCAAACCTACATTTCTAGCTTTTGCGATGCCCAGCCACTTCTCGCTTTTGTGGCACTTGATTCTCTGGTCCTTGTATCCCCTGATTACTTCAAGGGTCTTGTCGGTGCTCGCGTCGTCCACTATGACTACCTCGAAGTCTGCAAAGGTTTGGTTAAGCAAGGAATGCAGACATTCGGCGATTTGATTCTCGCCGTTTCTGACGCATATGACAACAGAGACGAGAGGACTCAATTCTTTTCGACCCGACACTCGTTTTGTGCTGAATCATGAGGCAGGTTAGCTGTGTTACGTTGATTGCGCTATCTGTGTGAAGTCTGGGCCACTGCGTGGCTATTGGTTTTTGACCAAGTCTTCCTTTTTCAGCGTGTAAACGTTATCGAATTCATCAAGATGTTGCGAATACCACGATATAGTCTTCTGTAAGCCCTCGTCCAGAGTGGTTTTAGGTGAGTAACCTATGAGTCGCTTCATGTTTCCGTTGGCGCATATTTTATCCGTGTTCCCTTCTCCTCTTCTCATCGGAATGTGAACAATGGGAGAATCACTTTGCGCTAGGTAGATTATTCTTTTTGCTATGTCTATGACTTTGGCTGGTTGGGAGGTTCCTATTTCGACGATTTCATCTGAGGCAAGGTCTGAACTTCGAACTATTGCCTCAACTGCGTCATCGACATAGATAGCATCCATTGTCTGCTGTCCTCGTCCAAATATCTCGAGTGGCTCTTGTCTGAGCGCAGCGATTGCGAAATATGGAATTGCCTTTCGATATTCAGTCAGTTCTTCCCCTGGGCCATAAATATTGTATGGTCTGACTACAACTGTCCGGAGTCCGTAAACTCTCTGGTACATTTGAAGATAGCGCTCGCAGGTCTCCTTTGTGATGGTGTACGGGTTAAACCTCCACATGTTAGGCTTTGATGTGAACACTATTCTCTTCACTTCTCTCTTCCTTACTGCCTCAAGCAAGTTCAGAGTTCCAAGGACGTTTACTCGCGCCGATTCGACGATTCTGTGGAATAGCTCAGCGGTTCCCAGGAGGCTTGCCAAGTGAAAGACAACGTCAATATCTCCAAGGATTCCCTCGAAATCGTATGCGGCAATGTCTCCCTGAATAGTCTGGGTTCCGAGACTGCAGAGTCTCTTGTCAAATGCCACTACTTCATGTCCTTCGGCAAGGAGTTTTTGGGTAAGGTGCTTTCCGACAAAACCGGCTGCGCCGGTTACGAGTACTCTCATCTAATCACCTATCTCTTCCATTTTGTCTCAAATACATGATTGGTTCAACGCGCAAGGGGAGAAATCACGGGTGTTTTCCGCGTTTTCTAAGCCCTAAAAACGCTGACACCCCTGTGACTACTACTGCCACCACGCCTATCACGAGCGCCGTAGCCACTGACAAAGCAGGCTCATCAACGGTCTGGGTTGCTGAAGGTGATAACGAAGGAGGAGGTGAAGGCGACACGGTACCAGAGGGGATTGGAGAGGATGACGGCGTTGATGTTGAAGCAGGCGAGGGAGAAGATTGCGTCGGCTGCGCAGATGTTGAGGGCGTTGGCGTGGACGTAGGCGGTGACGAGGTTACTGAAGTTGGCGTTGGAGTGACCGCCGGAGCAATAGTTGGTTGGGGCGTCAAGGTGAATGAGGGTGTTGGCTCGGGTGTGACTGTGGGAGTGGCAGTTGCAGTTGGAGTTGGCTCGGGTGTATTGGAGGCGGTAGGAGTCGGTGTAGGTGTAAAAAGGACCGTTGGAGTTGGGGTAGGTTCAGGCGGTGTAGGCGTTGGAGTGGGAGTGGTTGGTGGAAGCGTTGGAGTTTCGGTCGGTGGCGGGGTTGGAGTTGGTGGAGGTGTTGAAGGGCTTGGTGAGAGTGATGGAGATTGCGTGGGCGTTGGAGTTGGCGATGGAGATGAATCAAGCACGTAGACGTTGATTTGTTGCTTGTCGGTGACGGTTTGATAGCCTGCTCTTTGCATTGCATCTCTTGACAAGCGCAAATAGACCGCGAAAACCCCGTCTTCTGCCTCCGGGTCTAGACTGCTCGTGTCTGAATATCCGATGGCTTGAGAGGCTGGAACTAAGACATACTTGCTTGCCCAGTAATCCAGCGCCAATGGGTCCGTGCTTGCGGCTAATACGTTGGTTCTGGTGGCTTCGCCGTACAGGGTGTCTGGTCCGCGGAACGGCATAGCGTTCACCCAGACTGCGCACAGGATGTTCAAGGCTGGCATTCTCGTCTGAACCATCAGGGTGCCCATACCGCCTATTCCGACAGTGGCGTGTCCGTTTCCTACTTCGTTGCTTTGAACGCCCATGTAGTTCTTGATGGCGGCGGTTGCTCCAAACGTGTCGTGCGTCTTCAAAACAGGGAGGTTAATTACCTTCAGTTTGTTGCTGAGGTAGGCTGATCCGTTCCATACTCCGTACTTGAAACTGATGCGAGTGCCGTAGACTGTGTGGAACTTGGGGTAGCAGACTACTACTTCTGTGGTTGGGTCGGGTCTGCCTACGACTACGTAGCCGTCATTCATGTCGCCTGCTGAGTATTCTTTGACGTTTGCAGCCGAGATGTTTTGCCAGTTGTAAGTTGAAACCTTGTGTGAAGGCGAGAAGCCGTTGATGACTGTTTGTGTTGACTGGGAATGGTTCTCGGCGTTGCTGGACGGCCAGTTCATGCTGCCGCGTCCCTGTCCGTTGTCAGCGACGACTATTTCTCCAACGAATCCTCGGGGATGATCCACTATGGCTTGGATGAGTCCTTTCAGGACGTCGGTGTCTGACCCTCCACGCTCGGGCCACTGTTCATTTATTTTTATGATTACAACGTCGTCTGGTTGAATGATGGAATAGAAGTCGAGACCATTCTGGGCCATGAGTCTGATCAGGCTGTTTACGGTTGCCACCTGCCGTCCGTTAACGGCATATACGTTGAATTGCGGCGAGAGGGTTGCAGTCTGGTTATTTAGGCCTAATTGGATTTCTTGGTCAGGATTCTGAGCAGCCACGGCTGTGAGATTGCTCCAGAGGGGTTGCGTAATTATCAGCGAAGTCCCTATTATGGCGATTAGGAATAGTAGCTTGCCCCATTTTGCAAGGAACTTGCTGATATTTGCTGCCAAGCCAAGAACGCAGGCGGCTGAGAACGGCAGAAATGCGAGGCAGTTTGCCAACGCTGCCTTTTGGCACGGGTACATTATTCTTGATGGTTTGGTTCCTGTTCTGAGAAGAAACCACAAAAGGTTTGCGATGCCAAAGAGCAGCAGCGCCCCACGCGTAGCCGGTCTCTTAAAGGGAAAACTGCCAAGAAGGTCCAATGAATGAGTTTCTTTGTGTGGTTTGCTGGTCAAACGCAGACACTCTGTTCAACGGTTCAGTGTATTTGTGCTCCACGAGGAAGAGTCGTTCTCGTTATCCATTGCTGTAATTGCGACTTGCTTGAGGGAAAGGCTGTTTGTCTATGCACTGAGAATCGTCTTCGCTCGAAGCAAAGTTCTGTAAGCTTGCAGAATAGGCCTGTATTTCGGCAAGACGGTTTTGTCGAATATTTCGGTCTTCTCTAGGGTGCCTTTCCACTCTCTTTTCCATCGCCATATTCCCCATTTGCTGGATTTCTCCGTCGGGGTGGGCTCATCAACCATTCCCATGTTGTATTTTGAATAGCCGTTCTCGCACGCCCATTTCATGGCTTCCCAGTGCATCAACTCGTTAGGCCTCACTTTCAGCCCTTCAGCAAGAGAGCCAGCGCGCAATGCATAGACAGTTTTTCCATGGATTACTATGAAGACTCCTGAAACGCATTTTCCTCCGAAGTACGCGAGGAACAGGCTTGACTGCTCTGGTGTATATGTCTTCCATGCCGCCTCAAACCATGAACGGGGAACCGCCGCGAAGCCATCCCTTTTCGCGGAAGCCTCATGCAACAGGCAAAACGTCTGCAAGTCTTTTCGGCTGTGTGATCGAACGATTTCAACTCCTTCCCTTTCAGCCGTTTTTATGTTCCTTCTCTTGTTATGGTGAATGCTCGCCCACAAATTCTCCACGCCTGGTTCAAGGTTCACGACGTAATCGTTAATCTTACCTGCCAGAGTGTAGCCCATCTTGAGGAAGACTTCCTGGAGCTGCCATGAGTCTAGGACCCAAATACTTGAAGATACTATCCGGTCTCTTCTGCAGAAGTACTCAAGTTCAGTCAAGAGACGTTTGACGAGCTCTTGGTTCCCTTTCTCCTGTGGTTCGGTCACGGGTCCACCGATTACTTGGAGTGTCATGCCAAACCCAAAATAACTCGTAAATGTCCCCTGAACCACTCCCACGGGTCTTTCGTCTTGAACTACTGCTAACCTTGCGAGTCTCATCCTAGGAGATGCCATTCTTGAGATTTCGCCATACTCATAACTCTGAAAGAAATTCCCTTCATTATGTAACTTCCAGAAGGAACCCCACACTTCAGCCGACGGGTTTTCGACGATGGAATAGCCAGACACAAGCTTTACCTTCGATCAAAACTCGAATTCCATTCTTAGCCTTCAAGAATTGCTCGTCCGCAGGGGTTCTATGCGACTTGACGGGCTATGCCATCCCTGTCAGTTTGTGCAATAGTTATTCGGCGTATTTCTTCAATACTCGGCAGGCGTATTTGTGCATAACTGTCAGGAGAAATCCCGGTTTGACAAGAAGCGCGGTCATGGCTGCAGACCTCGAGAAGTCATAACCGCAACATCGGCACATTTCGTAGCGTCTTTCGCCTGAGTATTTCCTGAATTCTTGAAATCTTGAACCGAGCCAGATATGCCTGACAGATTCTTGTCTCACATTCCCCATGGGAAAGTCTTCGTCTCCCCAACACGTACGGGCAAGGTTTTCGGAGGAGTTCTGAAATGTGCATGCGTAGCAGCAAGGATAGACGTTCCCGAACGGGTCAATCGTAGCCTGAATCCACGGGGCGAAACACAGTACTTCGTTCTTGGCTTTTCTTGACAGGCTGATGTCGAGAATTCTGTATCTTCCTCGGACTGCTTCTTCCATGTCGTCGCAAATTGAAGATATCGACGTTAGATTTGAGGTTCGCAGATTCTGGGTCAGCATTTTGCGCCTAATTGGCTTCAGGTTTTCCTTGAGCCAGTTCAAATCGTCGATTTCCAAGAACAATTCTTTAGCCAAAGGTGTCCTACCGATTATGGGAAGAAGGTGTATTTCGTCAAATCCGAGGGAATCTCTTAGGTCAATCATGTCGGGAATCAGTCTGCAGTTGAGCTTGCTTACCACATAGTCTACTGCAAGACGGGGTTTCTGCGATTTCGACCTCTTCCTCAATTCCGATAGTGCTCTCAGTCCTCTGGCGGACCGCTCCCACAGTCCTTGCGCGCCCCTGATATGATCATGCAGCTCAGCGTTTGGCGCATCGATTGAGACTGTCACCAAATCCACTTGAGCCGCGAGCAGTTTCTGTGCAATCTCGTCGGTTATCAACGTTCCGTTAGTGATTAGTTCGACAAAGAAGCCTTTTTCCTTGGCCATTTCGATAATGGAGAACACGCCCTCTTTCAGCAGAGGTTCGCCTCCGGATATACAGAGCGATTTGGTCCCCAACGATGACAGATCATCCAATAGGCTTTCGTATTCCGATATCGCCAGCTCTCTTTGGGTGATTGAAGGGTCTTTTTCAGCCAATCGCCACACATTGCACATAACGCATTTCAAATTGCAGCGACTACTAATCAGTAGTTCAACGCTGTATGGGGCGAAGTACCCATTCTTCCACGATTTGTACTGGCTTGCTATTCTTTTCAATGTGGACGTTGACTATTCCCGCTCCATACCCAGATCAGAACAACAAACGAAGGTGAACAATGCGTCCCCAGATGACCGAACAAGAGTGAATGTTAAAACTTTATGAATTCGGTCTCTATCCCGAGATTGTTTACTGTGTCTCTAATTTCCCGCTCATACGATGGATTTGCCAAGACTATGAAGTCAGGAGGGTGGTCGCGCAGGAATTCTGGCGAGACAATTCTTTGCCCCGTTCCTGGCACGTACATCCCCTGCTTGCGAGGGTTTAGGTCCACCGCGTACTCTATGCGTTGATCTTTGAATGTGTTGAGTAGCGTAACGCCCCGTGCACCAGTGCCCCAGACAACAACACGCTTGCCCTGATCTAGAAGACGTGCGATTCGTCCGTTGTTCTCCTCGATTATGGTGCTTGTCTTATCAGCGAATTTTGCGACTGTGTTCCTTACCTGCTCTGAGCCCGACGTGAAGCTGGCTTTTCTTTTCTTATTTCCGATGGTTGCTTCGATGTAGATTGAGTCGAAAACGCTTCCTCTGCTCTCTTCAACCTGCAAGACATCGAATCCGCAAAGCGAGAAGAGCGATGCCAATGACGCAGGTGTGAAATAGGAAACGTGCTCGTAGATGATGTCTGCGAAGCATCCGTCTTCGAAGGCTTTCAGCGCGTTGGGCACGGCGAAGAAAAATCGAACCCTTGGATTATTGCTAAGCATTTTTCTGAGCGCGTCAAGGAAGGCTCGAGGGCTGTTCATGTGCTCAAGTTCATGGTAGGAAAAGGCAAAGTCAGCATTCAACTTCTCAGAGTCCGTCAGTGTGAAGGCCTTCGCCGTTCTGGGTGAGCCACTTACTCGCTTCTTGTTTCTCGCGGCATCGGAATCAAACGGATTAAGCCGCACTCCATGATTGTTGCCAATTTTGCAGAGATCAGAGAGAAAGTCTACTTTTCCACCGCCAATCTCAACGATTCTCTTGTTGTGCAGATCAAAGCGTTGAACAAGCTCTGTGGCCATTTTCTTCGTGAACGTTCGAAAGTCATTTGAAAAGAACAGGGAGTTGTCGTAGCGTTCGGTGTACTGATTCTTGGACGGCTCCAAGGCCACGTTGACGATGTAGCTGCACGCGTCGCAGAATGCCAGTCTGATATTGCCTTTCGGGCAACTGACTGCTGCTCTCTTGCTCGTCCACAAGAGGTTGCAGCTTGCAGGAACATCTGCCTGTTCATAAAAGACTTCCATGGTAGCCGAACCGCACAAGGGGCAGCAAGTCTCCGAGGGCTCTTCTTTCTTTGCGTCAATCACTGAGATGACTCCGGAGTTTGGCTTCTTGAAAAAAATACTCAATCTTTGATAAGCGGTCCCATCACAAGGTTACCGAACTCTTCCAAGACCGCGGGATTTGACTCTGAGAGGGCAATATAATTGATTCCAGTTTCCATGCGCTGCCTTTCAAGCTGGCTGCGAATCTCGTTCGGTGAGCCTACCAGAAAGAGCCCGCAAGCTGCGATGTCCTCGACTGTGACATGCCATCTGTTGGCGATTTCTTCACGGACTGGCTTAGGGTCATCTGTCAGCTTGACACCAAACACGTTGCAGTTGAACTCGATTTCTTCTGGGTCGCGTCCGATTGCTTCAACCCTTTCTCTGGTGAACTTGACTTTCTCAGCCATGCGTTTCAGACTGAAGTCAAGGATGTTGCCTGGACCAAATTTCCCGCCGGAGAAAGTGGGCGTGATCCCGATTATGTCTGCGTGACGTGCCGCCACTCCAAGAAGCTTCTTGCCTCCGCCTCCTACAAAAACCCGAGGAGGCTTCTGTTCGGAATCTTTCGTGGCTCTTGGGACGTCTCTTACTTTGTAGTGTTTTCCTGAAAAGCTCGTCGTGTCTTGAGTCCAGATGCTTCGAATGATTTGCAGAGCTTCATCGAGTCGTTCTATCCGAATCGCTGGAGGATCAAAAGGCATTCCCGCTTGAACGTAGTCGTTTTCCATCCATCCTGCGCCAATCCCGAACTCGTGCCGTCCCCCTGACAGCTGCTGGATTGTTGCGGCAGCTTTTGCCAGCACAACAGGATGCCGATAGTCCACACAGAACACTAGGGAGCCAACATGCAGACGTTTCGTGACTGAGGCAATAGCGGCGAGTGCAGACACGGGTTCCCATTGGGTGCGGAAATGGTCTGGCCAGAATATGGTAGAGTAGCCGAGCTTCTCAATCTGACGCACTCGGTTTATCCATCCGTCGGATGGCAGACTTGACAATACAACTCCGAAACGAAACGGTTTCGTAATTCTTCATCTCTTGCCGCAGATTCACGCCGTTGCAAGCTTCTAGAAGACGATTTTCCTGCAGTAGAAGGCTTCAGCGTACTTGCTTGGCGAGTTCGACTCCATACCTCTAATCCTTAGAACTGACCTGAGGGTTTCCTCGGTGAACCACGTTTTCTGCTTTTGCGTCTCAAAAGTCTTGAAAATGTGGTCCATCTTCTGCTGCACAAGATTGTCCGGCAAATGGAAGTATAGGTTTGGAGTTCCGAAATCTCCGTCATATTTAGGAATCTCATACTCCAGGATGAAATGATCCCGGAAAGCATTCCAAGTTAGCTCCGAGATCAAGCGATGATCCTGATGCGCATCCCCGCGATAGTGTGTAAATATGATGTCGGGCGCGAATTCGGTTTTCAGCTTCTCAAAGTAATCCTTTATCTCCGCGCCCATAAATGGGAAATAAGAATCTCGAAACTGGCATATGTCCGATTTTCTCGCTTTCACTTCCTTCAAAAAAGCGTCTGCGCCTCTTCGAGCTTCCTCTCGTCTTGCTGACTCGCCGCTAAACACGACCCAACGGAAATCCGCCCGAGGCGCTTCTTGGATCAATCTCAGAATGGTGCCTCCTGACCCAACTTCTATGTCATCCGGATGGGCGCCTAGGCAAAGAATCTTCGGTTTCTGGTTTTTTTGCAAGAAACTGCACGCAAGCGTTTTTACCCACCTCACCGACTCATTTCGAGATTTTCCATATCTGCCAGGGCGCGTTGTCGCTTGAGCTGAGAAAATCCAGCTGCTGCTTGTCCTTGTAAGTGTCCAGGTTCGCCCAAAAGCCGTCATACTTGTAAGCCGCCAGCTCATTCTTGTCCATCAGTCTCTGAAACGGTTCTGCCAGAAGGTCTTCGCCCTCGTTGATATAATTGAATATTTCGTTCTTGAATATGAAGAAGCCTCCGTTTATCCATATGTTAGAGTCACAGGCAGGACTAATACTCTTCACGGAGCGGTCAGCGTGCAGCGATACAACGTGAAAGGATGAGTATGGCTTAACTGCCAAGAAGCAGCCTATTTTCTTATGCTTAGCAAAAAAATCAACAAGGTTGGGCAGATAGAAATCCGTTACTGCGTCAGTGTAATTAGCGAAAAATGACTTCTCGCCTTCGACTAGTTTCTGCACTGCTTTCAGTCGCTGTCCGATGTTTGAACTGAGCCCTGTTTCCACGAAGGTAATTCTCCAGTCCTCAAGATCGCTCTTGAGTATCTGACGTTTCTTGCCTCCCTGAGACAGAACAAAGTCGTTGGCGAGGCACTCATCGTAGTTCAGAAAATACTTCTTAATCTGCTCTCCCTTGTAACCGAGGCAGAGGATGAACTCTTTATGTCCGAAATAGGCATAGTACTTCATCAGATGCCAAATCATCGGTTTTTCCCCGACGAGAACAAGGGGCTTCGGAATGTTCTCAGTAGTTGGGTACAGTCTCATCCCCAAACCGCCACAGAAAAGAACAACTTTCACTCTCTTCCCTCCAGGATTCTAAGTATCATCGTTGATTCGAACTCCTGTCGCGTCGTAGACAGTCGCTTCGGGTATCGGCACTATGAACCTGCCACCCCAATTGCCAATATGAGACATCTGCCTTATTATCTCATCCCTTATGTTCCAAGGTAAAATCAGCAGGTAATCGGGCTTTGTTTCTGTGATTTTGTCTGGATGAAAGATTGGAACGTGCGTCCCCGGCAGAAACTTCCCCTGCTTGTACGGATTGCGGTCAACAGTGTAGTCTAGAAAATCTGTTCGAACGCCGCAATAGTTCAGAAGAGTGTTACCTTTCCCTGGCGCTCCGTATCCCACAATCGACTTCCCTTTCCGCTTCAAGCTAATCAAGAGACTCAGAAGTTTTCGCTTTGTTTCTTTCGCTCTTTCGCTGAACGCCAGATACTTATTCAAGTCCGCGAAGCCTTCCCTCTTTTCTTTTTCCCTTAGCTCTTTTACGCGGCGAGCCACAGGAAACGAACTGTTCTCCGAGTGGCAGGCAAAAATCCTCAGGGAGCCGCCATGCGTCAAAAGCTCTTCCACATCAAAAACCGTCAACCCATGACTTGCAAATATCCTTTCGACTGCTATGAATGAGAAGTAGGAGAAATGCTCATGGTAGATTGTGTCGAGCTGATTTCCTTCGATTAGCTGAGCCAAGTGTGGAAACTCTGCCGTGACAACGCCCTGCGGCTTCAGCAGAACCTTGATGCCTTGAATGAAACTGCTGAGGTCGGGCACTTGGGCCAACACGTTATTGCCAATCAGTAGGTCAGCCTGTTTTTTCTTGGCTACGAGTTCGTTGGCCGTTTCCAAGGAGAAGAACTTGACGAGAGTGGGTACGCCTTTCTTGGCCGCTGCTTCAGCAACGTTAGCTGCAGGTTCCACTCCGAGAACCGGAATCCCTCTTTTTACGAAGTACTGGAGAAGATAGCCGTCATTGCTTCCGACTTCCACTACCAGACTGTTCTCATCAAGCCTAAGCCTGTCAATGATCATTGCCGTGTAGTTTTCAGCGTGGGACAGCCATGTATCAGAATACGAAGAAAAATACGCATACTCGCTGAAGATTGCCCCTGGCGCGACATATTCCTCCAGCTGAACCAAGAAGCAGTTGGCACAGACGTAGACGTGCAGTGGGTAGAAAGGCTCCATGTGATTCAGCTGTTCAGGTTTAACGTAGCTCTCGCAGAGTGGCTGCATTCCCAGATCTACAAAGGTGTGGTGCAGAGGCGATCCGCAGAATCTGCATCGAGGCATACTTGATTTCTCAGACATGCACATGTTCCCTCAGACTACAAACCAGATTTGTGATTCTCACGCGAGGCTTTCCACCGAAGACTTCCATCTAGTCCATTCGACTTGATTAGTTCCTTCAGATGCTCGAGTCGCCTGAATTTCGGGCTCTCAAACTCCTCGCCCACGAGTCCAAACCTCTTGTACGCGTCATGGAGCTGTAGAGCGCCAGAGCGCGCATCCCACTTGGCTTTGAAATTGGGCAGTGTCTTGGCGAGTTTACTAAAGTCAACCTTGTACGAGCGCTTGTCCGGCCCAGAATCCTTCGCAAATTCAACCCTCGACCCAAAAACAGTCTCTCTAACAATGTTCGCCAGGTCGCGAATCTGATAATTCTCACCCACAGCTCCCACGTTAAACACCTGATTGTGGACCAAATCCTTGGGCGCATCAAGCATGGAGACAAAGGCTTGTGACATATCCTGAACGTGGACAAGAGGTCTCCATGACAAACCATCGCTCTTGAGCAGCACAACTCCAGAGGTGAAAGCCCACGCAACCAGATTGTTGAGGACTAAATCGAACCTCAGTTTGGAAGATACACCGTACGCTGTAGCTGACCTCAAGAAAACTGGAGTGAAACAAGAGTCAGCCAGGCTTGAGATTGCTCTCTCAGAAAGCAGTTTCGATTCAGCATACGCCGTTATAGGATTAGGACTGGCATCTTCAGTCAGGATTCCCGAACTTGATTCCCCATACACGCTGCAGGACGAAGAGAACAGAAAACGCTGAACCCCTGCTTTCTTGGCAAGTTTAGCCAGTCTAGCCGAGGCTGTGTAGTTGATGTCGTAGGTCAGCTGTGGATTGAAATCGCTAAGTGGATCGTTCGACAGCGCAGCGAGGTGTATCACCGCATCCAAACCCTTCAGGTCGGAGGTCTGAACATCACGAATGTCTTTTTTTGTTGTAGGAACCGAAAGGGCAGGTTCGCCAAACTTGCAGTCCTCGTAGAAACCGCTATCCAACCCCACGACATCATATCCACATTCATTGAGCATCGGCGTCATCACTGTACCGACGTATCCGAGATTGCCGGTTACCATAACACGCATACAATCACCGTTTCTTTCATAATTTTAAGCCTAGTCTTCTCTACCGGTTTGGGTTCTTCTCAGATGTCCGTTCGTGGTTCTGGGAGAAGAGGACTCTCTTAGGTTCGCGTGCCGCAACAGCCATTCCGCGAGAGGGGACCATCTTTTTCTAAGACTTGATTTGCCTATTAAGTTTACACCAACATCGTAACCCATCAAGATCCAACCTTGCTTCATTATCCACTCTGTGATTTTTGCATAACAACGCTGTTTGTCAGCCCACGATATAGGCGTACTTGAGACTGAGTTGAAGTATTCAAGGCATATTCTCCAGTATGGAAAAACCGCTTTTTCCTTCACTTCTACATTCGTCCACCATTTCAACTTTTCACTATAGGTGACGTTTGCCCTGTCTGTGTATGACTCTGAATGCTCTCTTCTAAAGAATAGAAGCTCTGGAATCTCGTAGCATTGGCCAAAGAGACTTATTTCTGCTAGCAGATTTCTGTCCGATCCTATGTAGCTTCCCAATAGATGTGTCCTCTTAAGCGTACTCGATCGCATGAGGCCGTACATTAGTACCCATGCATCGTTGTCCATGCATATCAGGTTCTCAAAACGCTCATGAAGCTTGTCTGAGTCAATCTTACGAGGAACACCGTATTCGCCAACACGTGCTCCGTGGCAATCGATGCGACCCGTTCTTGAATGACACAATGAGACATTGGGATTACTATCGAGTACACTCACGCATTTCTCCAAGAAATCTGGTGCGTGAATGTCGTCGTAAGCGGCCCACTTGAAGTAATCGGAGGAAGACAGTCTGAAAACGCGGTTGAAATTGGCGGAGACACCCAGATTAACCGCATTTCTGTAGTAACGAATTCGATCATCCTTGGCTGCATACTCATGACAGATAGCTTCTGTCTTGTCAAATGAAGCATTGTCGGAGATAATAACTTGGAAATCTTGAAACGTTTGAGAGAGAATAGAGTCCAAAGCTTGGGCTAGAAATCTCTCACCGTTGAAGACGGGCACCCCAATTGTCACGCGTGGCTTTGACAAAAACAGATCCTCTGCATGAAGACAGTTACATGTCGGTTGCCATTTGAGTACTGCCTGATAGCAGTATTTGTGCTTTCCTTGAAGGCAAGTTCATTTCACAGAAAGAGTTAGTAATCATTCACTTTTCACAACAAAAGTCGCGTTTTCAAACGTCAAGCTGTGAAAATTGCAGAAGCGCGTGGCGTTTCTGGATTCTACTTCTGCTCTTTCAGCAATCTGCGATAGAGACTGATATAATTTTCAGCTACGCGTTCCCAGCTGTAAACCTTCACTGCTTCTTGAGCTGCTTCTGCCTTCCTTCGTCCCATTTCTGGACTTTGATACAGTTCACAGATTGAGTCTGATAAGGAAACAGGGTTTTCTGATTCGAATAGCGTGCCGTTTCTGCCGTCTTGCAAGATATCTCTGAAGATCGCGATGTTAGATGCAACCACTGGAGTCCCTGCTGCCATTGCCTCAAGTAACGCTATTCCAAAGCCCTCGTGCCTGCTGGGGAAAATGCAAATGTCAGCTGACTTAAAGTAGGGTGTCACTCTGGAATGGGACATCCAGCCATGAAAGACTACCATATCAGCAATTCCTTTTTCTTCAACCAACTCTTGAAAGGTTTTGAGTTTTCCTTCGTATGTCATTCCAATAAGATGCAATTTCAGTTTTGGCATTCTCGACTTGAGAAGAGTCAATGCTTCAAACAGTATATCAAGACCTTTTGTGTTTGATAGAGAGCCAACGAATAGTAAAGAAGGGTCCCCATCCAACAGAACTGTACTGTTGCAGGAACTGAACATGTTCAGGTTGACCCCATTCGGTATGACTTCAATCTTGCCTTGGTTGACGCCGTACAAGGAAACCAAACTATTCCTCATGTATTTTGAGTTTACCACAATGACATCTGCGGTCTTGCAGGCGCGTATAACGGTTTCCAAGGTTTTTTGGGTGACAGACTCTGGTATTTGGGCCGGGTCTAGTTGCCTTTCCAACGTTATAATACCATGAATATTTAGCACCGTTGCACATTGCCTTCTTTTTGCCAGCCTGAGCAGTATCTGACTGCCATTATTCCAATTTGGAATGAGATTGAAATGAACGATGTCAAATCGTTTGTTGAAGAAGTTGGCATATATTCGGAAGATCTTGGATGCGTAATCCTTTTTCAGCGCAAAATACGGAAAGTACGTTAGGTTCACTTGCTTCGCTAGAATCCTTGGCAAATAATAGGCAACATTGTAGACACCGCCAATCACCAGTTTTGGCTCTTGATAAAACAGAATATTCAAGATGACACCGAACCTCTTCTTAGGATCTTCGGAAAATGTTACCCGAACTAGTGGAACTAGATGGAGACAGCTTTGAAGTGCACGGCTGCGGCAATAGGTTTGGCAAGCTGGTTTTGGATTTCAAATAGGTCCTTCACTACGTACTCATGTGAGATATCGCAAGAGGAAGGCATGCAGTTTCATTGTTGAACACTGAATTTCCGAGAGCATTATATTATAGTCGAAGAGCAAGGCAAACCCAAACCAGTTCGTCTTCAAAGTACTAGGGCCTTACGGCAATGTAGGCTGTCCCTGAATTATACACGACATCAAATCCGCTGAGTATTTCTCGCGATGCGTTTTCAACAGGCATGTCGGATTTCTGAAGCGCCTTTTCAAAACCTATATCATACACTATGCATTTGATACTGCCAATTTCCTGGGACTTGAAAAGAACCGAAATAACACTCTGCAATTCTACGTTTTCTGGGACCTGTGGCCTGAGATAAGAGCGCACACTTATCTCGGAGAGTATTGTTGTACTAGCATTCATATCGTACTTATCTAGAATGAAGTGTTCGGTCTCGTATTCGTTTTTTGTTTGGAAGAAAATTGGATAGTCTCCAAGGGAAGCGTGCATAGGAACAAAAACAAAAAAAATGAGTGAAATGCAAAAAATGCCACCGAGAATCCGCTTGTATTTGCTCTCGAAAAGGTACGCTGCGCCAAGGGCGACGGGGATGAACGCCATAGGGATTGCTCGAGAACCCAAAGTGGAAAGTACGATGCCGATTGCAGAGTATACGATACCTGCGAAGAAAATAGCTTTGTCGATATCACGCATTTTCTTCTTAGTTAATGCAAAAATAAACCCAATTAGACACAACGCAATAGCTAGAACTGTAGCAGTTCTTGAAAATGTTTGAACTATCCTGTCAACCGGAAGAGAAGCTCCAGAAATCGTTATGTCTACCATTCCGGAATACTCTGAAGCAAAGAGCAGGGTGAAAGTATCTCTTATGCTCTTCGCGAAAAAAAGAAGCGCTTGAGTTATTTGCACCATAGCGTAGATAGTCAGCGTGAGGGCGAATAGGTAGATATATCGTCTGTCTCTATTAACCAGAAACCTAAAAAACAGGTACAGAATGAAGAACAGGGGAACGAATGCGTGCATGAATGTGATGCCAATGTACAAAGCCATCATTGCAATAGTTGCGCCGATGCTTCTCTGCCGGTTTTCCAGCATAAATAGAGTCAAAAGAATTCCGAAGGCTAGTGAAAACGGGGCAGATTGATAGTTCAGGAAGGAATAAACTGATATGAAGAATGCGGCTACGGCGAGGAAGGCTCCGTTCCTGAAGGTTTTTGAGAAATGAACGTACAGTGCCGTTGACATCAGAAGACCTATAACAGTGTAGGAGATGAATTCGAACGTTGGCAATCCTAGTCCACTTATCGAAGTGGTGATGTCGTTAAACAAAAAGAATGATGGCCACTGAAAGTAGATGTGGTTTTGCTGTGAAGCGTCTAGGTTTCTTGTTTGCACAAAGTATTCTGTCAGGCCCCTAAAATAATGGGAATCCGAACCGGGCAGCATGCGGTAGAAGTAGGCTAATGAGTAAATAGTGACTACGAGCGCAATGGCAGCTATCCACTTTACAGAGTAGTTTCTGGAAACTACTGCCACCGCGAATAATGCCACAAGTATTGCAGGAAGGCTTGCCCAGTAGAGAAGTGAAATGTGGTTGAAAACATTGTCGTTTGCTGAGTTCATCGACAAGGGATAACTCGAGTACCACGAATAGGCAATGACCAACGCGGCTGAAACAAGCAGAATGATTACAAGATTGTTTCTGTTCAAGCCGTTCATCTTCATTGGGTCTTGTTGGGAACTGTGGGTTTGAACTCGGTTTCAGCGTTTACTTCTTAGTGTATATGCATATATCAGGTAGGCAAAGTCTTAATACTGTGCGACTCGCGTCACCTATGTATAATGCACAGGCGAAAATCCTGAGTCAGTAACGTTTATTAATACTCACGACATCATACATCAGGGACTGTGTACAATCCAATGATGAGGAACAAGTCAACCATCGTCGCAGCCATTGCTATTTCAATGACAATCCTTCTTGCCTCAGTACAAGGAAGCGGCTTGGCTCAAGCAATCATGGGCGATGCCAACATCAATTCCTACGGAACGATAACCTATCCAGCTCCCTCTACTTCGAAGTTGATGGGAGTCAGTCATTACCTATGGGGAGAGGTAAACGCTTCACACTTTGATCTACTCAGCAACTGTAGATCCAACGTTTGGAGGGAGGCGTTCTGGTTTGACTCATGGAACGAGAGCACTCCATACTGGAGAGACCCTACTATCACTTTTAGGTCAAAGATGCTTCAGATGCGTGAGTGGAGTCACGAACGGGGGATAAAATTCTTCATCAGTCCCGACACGATCAATTACGAGGATGAAGATAACTCCGCCCAGGCAAAGGGCGACGTAATAATGAATACCAGCGGCAAAGGTGACTTGTGGATAAGCTGCTACGGCCAGGTCATCCGTGAACTCCAACCTGACATAATCGACGTCATGAACGAGCCGCCCCACGTAAGTTTCACTTCCTACGCGGACACCGTCACGCAGGAGCAGTTCTTCCAAAACTATTTGAATTTCGTCAACAAAGCTGTCGCGGCTTGGACAGCTATAAAACCGGACATAATATTTGATGTCATGGGTTGTCCCTTCTGGGATTTGAACCCAATGATGGTCAAGCCTATTAACTCCTCTAATGTCATCTATTCGCTTCATTACTACTACTGTCTGGAGAACATCGCGCCTTCATCGTATGACACGGCAGCCAACAGAGCTTATTGGGCAGGAACGAATCTCACCCAGGCCAAACTGTTGCTTGAAAACTACCTGCTTAATGGTGCGGGAATAAAATCGGTTCTCGACAAAGGTTACCGTGTTGACATGACGGAAGCAGGGTCATGCCCCGAGGCGCGGAACTCCTTCGTTTTCATGCAAGATATGTACGACCTCTGCAAGAAGCACGGTGTTGGGGTTCTTCACTTCTCACTTAACCCGTATCCCACAGCAAGTACAGGAATACTGAACGCAGACTGGAATACTCTCAATGCAATGGGACAATTGTGGGCTCGCAACATGGCCGCTGGATAAGGTCATGATGCCCGCCCAAGAGGCGCAGTTTCAATTCGTAAATCAGCTTTGAACTGGATCGCAAGCAACTGAAAGGAGATACTTCTCCAAGCTTGCCACGACTTTCTCCCACGTATATTTTTCTTCAACGATTGGCCTTCCGAATTCTCCCCAGTTTTCAAGTTTATCCTTGTTTGCATAAGCATATTCGATTGACTCTGCTATTTCCAGCGGTTCAACTGAAGACAAGTAGATACCGCACTTTGCATCGCCAATAACCATACGGTTGGCAGGAAGATCGGTGACAATGGCAACTTTCTTCATGGATAGGTATTCCAGAAGCTTAAGGGGACATTGGTATCTCCAGTAAGGGCTAAACTGTAATGGAAGAATACAGACATCACTGAGGCATATGAAAGCTGGAACCTGTTCATGTCCCACTGAATTGTGAATAATTACGTTATGCTGAAGACCCAATTCGTCTACCATCGACTTCAATCTGTCGAGCAGAGGGCCGGAGCCGAGCAAAAACAAAGCTATGTTAGGGCATTTTTGTTTTAGAATTTTAATGGCGCCTAATGTCTCAGTCAGTCCTCGACTGGCACTGAACACTCCATGATAGAAAACGACAAACTTGTCCGAGAGTCCCAGGGCCTGTCTGAGAGCGATGGCCTCTTCGGAATGCTTTTCCGGGTTAAATAGAGATGTTGACACTCCCGATGTCCATATTCCAATTCTTTCCGAGCTAAGGTTGAAGTCATCACATATTTCTTTTCTCATCAAAGGAGTTATCGTCGTCATGCCATCGAAGAACCTTTTCGCCACCAGAACCGACGCGGCGAACCAAAACCGCTGCAGCGTCCCTCTTGAGCCCACCGTCTCCACCGGAGTGCTTCTGATGTCGAGAATGAATTTTGTTTTCTTGAATTTCGAGACAATGATGCTTGGCAGGGAACTCAGCGTCGAGACATCCGGGTTCATCATGACATAGGCTGGATTTGATAAAGCAACGTAGAATGGCAGCAAGAAGGCGAGTATGAGAGTAGTAACGATTTGTGAAATCCCGGGAACATATCTTACGGGTATTAATTGCATATGCAGGTTTCTTGGACGAGCGAAATTCTTGGACCTGAAAGAAAGCATCGTGGCGCTGTGCCCATGTTCCTCCAGATGCGCTAGCGCCTGCATGACGTCAGAAACATACAGGTGCATATCTACTGCCACTGGAACTATCCAGAGAATCCTCGTGCTTCTGCGTTTGCTGGATTCAGCTCGGCTTTCTTCCACATTCGTCTGCTCCTGATTCGGGGATGGCTGGGTCTATTTTGCGTTCAACGAGAGGATTCCTTCTTGGTCAATTAGTCCATGGCAAGTTCGTAAGCGGTCAGTGTTCGGTCAGCGACCTTGTCCCAAGTGTATTTTTCTCTTACCAGTTTCTGACCTTCCAAGCCAAGCTTATGTCCAACGTCAGGGTGCTTCAGCAGGTACAGTATAGACTTCGCGAGTTCCGTTGGCGATTTCGTTGGCACAAGCTTCCCAGTTCGGTCATTTTCCACTAGGTCAACGATTCCACGAGCGACTGTTCCAACCACAGGAAGACCACACGACATGGCTTCGAGTGCAACTGTTGGAAGACCTTCATAGTAGGAGGGAAGAACAAAAACCGAAGCAGCAGAGTAATACGAGGAAAGAGCATCGTGGGTAACAGCTCCCAGCATGTGCACGTTCTTGCCGATACGCAAACGACTGATCCTCTGCAACATGGTCTGATATAACGGTCCTTTCCCTATCAGCAGAAGATTGGCGTCAGGTTCATCGTTCAGCAGTATTTTCATAGCATCAAGAAGGTCAAGCAATCCTTTACGATGGGTTAGCGTGCCAACGTATATCACAGTTTTGTCTGGGTTTCCTGCGGTTGCAGCGATGCCGGTCCCAAGGTCGCAGCAAAACCCGTTTCCAAGCACAAATATGTCGTCTTTTATCTTGTAGAGTTGCCTAAGGTCAGAAGCAACGCTGTCCGATACGGTGGTCAAGACGTTTGACGATTCAATCAAGGATTTTTCTAAGCGTGTCGAGTATATTCCAAGAAACCTCTGAAAGGCAAAGCGAAAGTCCTTCACATCGTTTGCCCAGGAAGCATAGAAAAGCGGCGAATGAAACGTCGTAACCACAGGCGTTTCGGTCAGCACACTCGGCGGCAACGGTGTGTGGACGTGGACTATGTCAAACTGCCCTTCATGGTCTTTGAAGAACTTGTTAACGAAGATGTTGTGGATATCAACGTGGAAAGGATACGCCATTATGAATGGCAACTTGTACAATTTGAACCCATCAAAGTGGGTCATCTCCATTGCCATTCCACCTCTGGTCACGATTGTTACGTCGTGGCCTCTCTCGGCGAGTTTTTTTGAGAGATTGTGAATGTAGAAACCGATTCCGCATTCTGGCGGAAATGGTCTCGAGGTAAGCATGGCTATCTTCATGGTACTCATCGAGATGGTTTCTCTTTCTTGAGGGAGGACCTGAGGTCATTCAACAGCTTCATTACAGGCAATACGCTGTCGATTGTTACGGGAGGGTCCGACTTGGTCTCCACTGCATTTACGAATCCAGCTATTAGCTTAGCATGGTACTTGCGGTCATACCAGCCTTTTCCCCTGAAGACCATGGTGCCAGTGTAGCCGAAAAAGCGCCTCAATTCTCCTTTTAGCTCCTGGTAGGGAGTCAGTACTCCAAGAGACGTAGTCAACGAATCCGGGAAGAACTTCAAGTGCAGGTCGGCTGCCGTTCCGTAGACATCAATGCGATTCCAGATTGAAGAAGATAGTGCGGTGACGTCAATTATTCCGGTTGCCCCTGATTTGTACTCAACTACGGCAGAGACGTCCGTGGTGATGCCCAGTTTTGCGTCGAAATTGACGTGAACTCCCGCGATTCTTTCGTGTTCCCCGCAGAACAGAGTCTGAATGTCGAGGAAATGCAGAGCGGATTCGTACAGAACCCCTCCGTTGTTCGTTTCGTCCCAGAACCAGTCTGCAAAGGGACCAGGGGTGTGAACGCTGGTTGCCACCTTGTGAATTCTGCCTATCTTGCCACCGTTGTAGTACTTGAGCGATGTCAAAACGTTGTCTTTGAACCTGTAATTGTGAGAAACGCAGAAAACTGTTCCCATCTTCTTGCTCTTATCCTGCAATTCGATAGCTTCGCTCAGGGAGACAGTTACGGGCTTCTCGACGAGTACGGCTACTCCTTTTTCGATGGCAGCGGAGCAGAGTTTGTAGTGGGTGGAGGGCGGTGTACATATGTCAACGAAATCCAAGCTCTCGTTTTCGAAAAGCTCCTCAACGCTGGTATATACCTTGGGGATACCGTTTTTTTGAGAAAATCTCTTTGCAGCTTTTTCCGACGCGTCACAGACAGCCACTATCTTCGTGTTGGCGAGTTTTCTGTAGCAAGGAAGGTGATGCTTAGATGCCACCGATCCGGCGCCGATAAATGCTCCTTCTAACATAAGTCTTCACGTTGTGTTTAGAGTCTCATGACTTTCATAGCATAGTATAGCGGCTTGTTGAATTCGAACCGTGTCTTTTTGCAGTCTCCGAAGGTCTCGCATCCCATGCTTCCTAGACCTTTTGCAGCTGCCTTTCTGATGTGCCCGACAAACCAAGGATTGAAGCCAATTAGCCTGGCACAGAAGGCGTCCAAGGCAACCACATCTGCGCTTCCCATGATTAACCCAACCTTCTTAGGAAAGCCATAGGACGGTCCGCCAATCCCTTCATGGCAGATGTTGGCGTCAACGATGGACAGATTGGGTCTCACCGCCAGATTTATATCAACTATGGCGTCGTCCAGGAACTTGTGATAAGTAACCTTTCTCTTTTTCCTGTGGCATCCAAACATGTTTTTTAGCCCGCACGTTAGCTTAGTCATCGAATGGGTCTTGAGTTTAGGATGGGTAACTACGAGGTCGCAGTCTTCGAGAAAACTGGGAACCTCTACTGTCTTCATTCGGTAACCGTCAACAGTTCTTGTTATCCAATCAGAGTGTGCTATGTTGGCGACTTCGACTGAGAGTTTTTCGGCCATCTTGTCAAAGCCTAAATACCTAAACATAAAGTCGGCTCTGACGGAGGTAGCATCGTTTTCCATCATGATGATTCGAGCGCTGGGGTAAGCACCCAAGAGAGCCTTGAGAAGAGATTCAACAACAACGGGATCAGAAACGGCTCCCGTCTCGGGCAGGCGAAAATCGCAGAGATTCAATTTGATCGCAATCTTTTCTACTTTCTTGTTTGGCTTGAGATTGTTGACTATCTTTTGCATGCTCTCATCTAAGTCTACTATTTTCTCGATGTAGACAGGTGGTTTTCCTGGCATTTGTCTTACCTGTGTTAAGTTTCTCATTTGCTGTGACAGTGAACACGTTGTGGCTGCGAAGCTTGATTCATCACTGCGCAGCTATCTGCTCGCAATCATTCTTGCGAAGTACAGCCCGTACACACCCGTTCTTATGCAAAGCAGCAGCGGAAAAATTGCCAGTGCCAACTGTTTCCTCTTTGCCATACCGAATATCATCGACTTAAAGCCGCCTATGATCTGAGAGGTTACGATACCCTTTAGGACAGCTCCGCGAGAAGAACGTTGGTTTGAGGCGTCCCATGTTATGCACTGGTAGAGCAAGTCACTGTCGCCCGGTGTTGACTTTGTTTTGAGGAGGGACGAAGCGCCCCACATCTGTTTGCGGGTATAGACCTTTAGCGTATGCATCGAGTCGTGAATAATGGGCCATCTGAACACTGCTACCTTATAGCCGCTGCAGAGGATTCGGTTGATTAGGTCAAAGTCTTCGCCGAAGTGTACTCGTGTGTTGAATCCGCCGACTCTTTCTACCGCTTCTCTGCTGATTAGGGAGTTGCCTCCTGGAAGGGCATTCTTTGTCTCCAGGAGTCGCTCGTTCCAGAAGCCAAAGTAACATTTGGCAACGATTGAACCGTTACTAGGTGCCCTGTTAACCGGCCAGACTACTCCAATGTTTTCATGCTTTTGAAAGGGCTTTATGGCTTGTTGAAGCCAATATGGGGAAGGCAGGATGATGTCCGAATCAAAAATGGCCAATATGTCTCCGGTTGATTTCTCAACGCCCGTCTGCCTCGCCTTTCCGAGTGGACCGTTCTCAATGAATACTTTGTCGGTGAACTTGGAACATTCATGGATGGTTGCGTCTTTGGACCCTCCGTCAATCACTACTATCTCCAAGTTTGAGTAATCTTGCTTGGCCACGCTCTCTAGACACCTGCCTATTGTTCTTGCACTGTTGAAGGTAGGTATCACAAACGATACTTTGGGCAACTCTTGTCTGCATTCCATGACGTGTCATCTACATGAAAGATGCAACCAGTCTAAACCAGAATGTGTATATGGAATTCAAAGGTTTAGAAAAGGTCCCGAAGAAGGGATGGCTGAACCGTGCTTCAAACATTCCAAAAATGTCTCGGTCTTTTACGACTCGCCTTGCCTGTATCCAGGTGCTTCTGCTTTTGGTGTAACTCCTGAGTCTTAGCAGGTCAGCATATCCGAGTATCTTTGCAGACAGAATTCGGTTGGAAAGACAGTAAGCTAGGGTGGCAATCTCCGTGACTGCCAATGCTGGTAGCAGCAGGATTAGTGACCGGCGTGAATAGTTAGTCAGGAGCATAATTAGGCGGTTTCTTTCAGCGTAGCTAATTCTCCTGGGTGTCACCAGCTTTCTTGTTGTTCCGTAGGAATGATATACTATTGCACTCGGAACGTATACAGTCTTCAATCCCATCATCAATGCTCTCCAAGACCAGTCTGTGTCCTCGTTGTATGCAAAGAAAACCTCATCCAGTAGTCCTGTTCTTTCAATTGCATTCTTTGAGGCAAAAATGCATGCTCCATGAAAACCGCACACGTTTTTCTGTTCATCATACTGACCATTGTCTGGTTCGCCGTTACCTCTCAGCAGTCCGAAACCAGCTAGATGTATTGTTAGTCCTGTTGAATTGATTATTCGGGAGGGTCCAGGAATAACTATTTTCGGCTGACAGAAGTCTGCTTTGGACCGCTGCGATTCACCTACCAGTTCAGTCAGCCAATCGGAATCAACTATTGTATCGTTATTCAATAGTACCACAAAGGAACCGCGTGCGGCTCGGATACCAGTGTTGTTTCCAGCAGAATATCCAGAATTCTTCTGCTTTTTGATAAGCCGGAAATGCCACTTTTCACTGGCTCTCTCAGCGCTGCCGTCAGAGGAGCCATTGTCCACAACTATCACTTCGAACGGCGCATAGGAAGTAGTAAAGACAGAAAGCAAGCATTTCTCTAAGCACTCGTTCCCGTTGTAGTTTAGAATGACAACGCTTACCAGAGGGTTACGGGAGTTCGTATCGATCAACAAGGAGCCTCACATGCTTCGATACTCGTTGCGATAGAGAAAGCGGTCGCAATTGAACTGCGCGTTACGGACGCCTGCATACTCTTGTCTTGGCAGAATACTAGAGCTTCATTCGCTCAGTCGTTTTCGTGTCAATGCTACGACGCCTGATGCTGCAACAGTGTATTGGAAAGCTCGCGCCTAACGCACCTAATCTGGAACCAGCCCTATCATGTCTCTCCCTGACAGGAGCAGATCTGAATAAGAGGCTGGAATGGTTTGCTTCCTCTTCCGTCCTCTCCCTTTTCCCCACGCTCTATTTAAACGGTGAAGAATGAAACATCTGTATGAATTATACAGAAGATTATATAACTTTTTCTAGAACTCACCGGGCGAGGTGGAGAACGAATGAGAAGACCTGTTGTGTCCACAAGCGTTCTTTGCTAGTTAACGAATTGCTTCTGCCATGATTCTGTTGAGGATGCTGAACCCGTCGCGGAATCTCAGCTTTTTCTCTCCGACTCTGTCCCTGTAGTGTATGGGGACCTCCCAGATATCGTAGCCTAGTCTCTCGATGTAGTGGTTCAATTCGACTTCTATATCAAATCCTGCCGACTTGGGGTGCCATCCTTTGAGCAGTTTTCCTCGCACCACTCTTAATCCCGTGAGGGGGTCTCGCAGTTGTACTCCGTTCAGAAGGTTGTGTGTTATGGCGATGAATCTGTTTCCGAAGTACAGGACATCGTGAAGTTTTCCTAGGTTAAGGTTTCCGTTGAATCTGTTTCCGAGAACCATTCCAACGCTTGGGTTGACGTCTAGGATTTCCATCATTTCGTTTGCATATTCGATGGGGTAGGTGAAATCGGCATCAGTGAGAACCACGTAGTCGAAGTCGTCGGGTACGTGCAGCAGTCCTTCGGCGATGGCAGCTCCTTTCCCCCTGCCTGTTTGGCAGAACACGTCTGCGCCTAGGTCTTTGGCGACTTGAACTGTTCTGTCGATGCTATTGCCGTCGACCACGAGGAGACTCAGGTATGAGAGTTTCTTGCCAGCTTCTTCTATGGTCTGCCTTATGCCTTCTTCTTCGTTCATCGCAGGGATTAGGACGAGTACTCGTGGTGCGTGCATTTTGCGGGGGTTCCTTTTTTCTTGTGGACGTGGAGGTGGGCGTCTGGCGCGAGTCTGCTGACTGAATGATTTTGAGCTTGTCCGAGCCTATCTTTAGTCTGGTTGCTTCTTGCGGGGACTCAGGGATTATGTTTGTCCTGAAGAAGGTTTGGGCGCGACAGCGCTGGCGAGTGTGCTTCCCTTCCTCCTTGGGATAAAGATTGCCTACATACTCTTTTAAGCGTTTAGGAATAATCTTCTATAGGCTCATCGTTTGAACATGATTTACGTGCCTTTTTGGCCTAAGGTTTCCGGTTGCTCGTTCAATCTGCAGTTTAAATTGCGTCGAGGCGTTTGCAGTGTATCGCCTTGTTGACAGAATGGAACTCAAGCTCATTTTTGGTTCTTAGCAGCAGTCGTAGGAGGCAGGTCTCGTCGACAGGCACAATGACAAGCATTTGACTCGGAAATATTACGATTTAGAAACATGGTTTATGTACCAACTCACAATTCACTAAACTCAGGCTCTGCACAGTTCTCAGCAAACCATGACAGCAAAACCCAAACTAGGAGCTGCAAAAGGGAGGAACAGCCCACGCAAACAACGCTGGAAAAACCCATTCAAATTAAAGCCCTAAACAACAAAACCAAAAGAATAGAAACAATCGAAATCACCGAGCACGACATGTGCTGGGAAGGAAAAAGATGGGACGGTACCCAACACTGCTGGGGCGTGCCGCACAGGAACAAAACCGACTGCCTCAGATTCTGTGCAGTACCTTCATGCGAAAGCTACTAACCGAAAACCCAACATTGCATTCTAATAGGCTCCAGATTCTTCTAAGCACACCTACCGAAGTTCTGTTACATCTTTATCGGTTTCGCCTTCCTGTTGCTTTTCGTCTGTTGGCTTGTACTCTGAATTAGAGTTAGCCTCTCATTGCTTCCTTCCTGTGCAGAAACTGTAGAAGGATTATCCCAAGCGGACCGACGCGGATGTATTTGGAGCCTATTAGAAACTCGATGCAGAAACCTATAGAGGGAGGGGCCCCTCAACTCGGCAGAGAGGGATAAAGGAGCGCGTCTGCGCAAACCAGCAACTGTGCATATCTGCTGAGACATACAAGCGCTTTTCTCACCGAAGCGCGCACTTCACGCTTGACCCACCTTGACCCAACAAGTCGCAGTCGAAATGACAGTCCGAGAAGAATCGAAACGCGTCGAGAAAAAGCAGGTCTCCCTGCAAGAACTCGTCGAAACCCTCCGAAGCGTCGCCGACGACATCGGGCAGATAAGCGAACTCACATCCGAGGAAAAACTGCTCGTCGGCCAGTTCTTCGCCTCGCTCCTGAAGCTCATGCAACCGCTCGCGCCAGCCATCCCAGTCTCCGTCTCGGCGCTCCCGTTCGACGCAGACCGGGTGGCGCAGGCAAACGTCGACCCAACCGGGCACATCGCGCTGATGTTCAAGGACGGGCACATGGAGCTAAAGAACTTGGAGGACCCTGCGAACCGTGACTTGATGGTGTCGGTCATCGAGGACATAATGCCCAAGTTCAAAGGCTTGACAAGCGCGCAGAAGCGGAAGGTCGAGGGCAGGATTAAGTTTTTGACGGCGGTGACGAAGGAAGTGCAGAGGATTTCTGAGGCGATGTCCTCGGCTGTGCCTTCTTCGTGAGTTTCGTGTGTCTCGGAACATACACGCTTTTCTTTCAACCCCTTTTCGTCGTTGCTAATGGAACTTTCGGCGGGACAGTATGTCGCTTCTGCAATGGACAAACGCTATTATTCAAAGAGCGACGTTACATGTCCATACACAACGAAAAAGAGGCACAGCATTGCAAAGCCCTAATGCCAGGGCGATGCCAATCGCACGAACAAGGTGAGTTAAGTGGGAACAGAAATTCAAACATTTGCAACACTCAGAGAAATAACCGAGTACGTGCTGGAACAAACGGCACAGTACCGCGCCCTCTTTGATGATTACAGCCAGTGGCTAGGTTCGCTGCTTCGAACCTGCGAGGACGAGCACAAGAACGAGGACTGGTACCAGAAATCCGCCGCCCTGCAGAAGAACCTCAGAGGCACCGCCAAGAAGCCTCCAGAACCCAAGACAGCCGGAAAAAAGAACGGCGGAAAAGGCAAAACCGCGGAGAACTCGTGCTGGGTTCAGTCTGGCAGCGTCATGCTTTCCTCCACCGAGCAGGGTCAAGTTGAGATTCTGTTCGAAGCCATCGAGAAGATTAGTGGAAAAATCCAGGAACTCGAAAAGTTCAAGGGCGCCGTCCAGCAGCTTGAGCGCATAGGCTTGGGTAAGAACGTGAACTACATCATCTACGTCGAGGAGGACATTCCCAAGAAGATAGTGTTGCGCACAAAGAGCAACCTGCCCGAGGATGAGGGCTTCAAGTTCGCCACTCAACTTTCCGTCCCTGCGGTCTTCAGCGATTTCACAGCCAGCTAACTATTCCAGAACAGGCTAACCTACAAGAGTTAAATACGAATTGCCGAAATAATGAAGAAGCAGAGGAATCACCCATCAGCCCAAAGTACTCGGTTTCAGGCGTCATCGTTTCCATCCGCATAGACAACCTCCAAGCGGAGAGAACAGGTCAGGTTCTGCCAACCGAAAACCTCTTCTTCGACGTGAACGCCAAGCTGGAGGAGCAGAAGAAAACCGGAGACGAAGTCACGCTTGGCTTCAGCCTCTTGATAACCACGAAGCCAAACGTCGTCAGGTACTCAACCGCAGGTTCCGTCATCTTGGAGGGCAAACAAGCCGACGTCAAGAAGAAGCTGGAAGTCAACCCGAAAACCAAGATTCCCCAGATACTCTTCACAGTTTACCAGCACGTCTTCAACTCCATCTACATGCTGAGCTCGATCCTAAACACGCCATACCCACCACCGGACTTGTTACACCCCATGGCAGAGAAGATACAGATAATCCAGACTCCGACACAACCCGAAGCGCAAGCGGCGCCCTCGAACCCGCAAACGACAAATCCAGTAGCCGCACCCGGCGCCGCCGAGAAAGCCGCAGCACCCAAGGCCTAGACACCCACGCGTTCGCCCGATGTTTTCGCGTCGGCGTGAAATCTTATATCACCTGCAGACACTAGAGTGAGGCTATGGACACGCTGATTGACGACGTGGGCAGTTTCCCCCTGCCAAACACAGTTGACAGGGAAACATTCAACAGGGCGTACCGCCTCGCTCGGGAAGCCATAATCAACGGGAAAGACCCCGAGCAGGACGACTTCGTACGTAAGAACTTCATCAGCGTCACTCTGGACTCGTTCAAGCTAAAAGCAGGCACAGGACTGGACGTGGTGAACTATCCCCAGCAGTACGACGACATGAAACAAGTCGGCGAAGTCATACACGCCGCCATGGAGAAAGGCACCTTCACTGTCGAAAAACGTCAAGCAGTCCTCCCTGAAGTGTACGTCATCAACCAGCACGCCAAGAACCTCAGCGAGGAACTTGGGCAGCAAGTCAAGCTGCGTGTGTCTTTGTTTGGCCCCCTGGAGCAGTACCTCCGCGAAATCGGCTCAGTGCCCTACCCCGACGTGCTCGAGAACTTCGCCGAAACCATACGTCGCTTCGCTGAAAACTCCATCCTCAGCACGAAACATGTTAAAACTGAGGTCGTGTCCATTGATGAGCCGAGCTTCGGGTTCATGAACATCGCGGCAAGCGGCGAACTGCTCTGCGAAACGATGGAAAAAGCCTTCAACTTCCATGGTGCCGTGCGCCAGATTCACCTCCATTCCTCTTCGCGGCTGCCTGACCTCTTGTGCGTCAAGAACATCGATGTGCTGTCCTTCGAATACGCTGCTTCACCTAGAAACATCGAATCCGTGTCCAAGCGGATGCTTGAAAACGCGGATAAACACATACGCGTCGGAGTCGCTAGAACAGACATCGACTCAATTCTGGCGGAACTCCACGACCGAGGCACAGCCAAGCCGACAGCCGAGCAACTGATGGAAGACGAAGAAACGATAAAGAAGCGGTTCCTCCAAGCCAAGGAGAAGTTCGGCGAACGCATGACCTTCACGGGTCCAGACTGCGGCCTCGGAGGCTGGCCAACCCAGGAAGCTGCACGACTGCTCTTAGAACGCACCGCGAAAGCCGTCAAAACCGCCCAGAGGCACTGAAGAGAGCCCGAATGCACAAATCTAAAATATCCACTCAGCGACAATAGTAGGATTCGTGAAACGAGGGTGCAACGTTGGGCTTCTTTAAAAAAACTCCGAGACAAAGTGAAAGCGCCGGAGGTAAACGTCGACCTAAGAATCAACAACTACACCGTGCCACTGGGCAGCAGCCTAGAGGGTTCTCTCGCCATCTCTTCCAGAGAGGACTTCGACTCCACCGAGGTGCGCCTTGAAATTCAATGTACGGAGGTGGCTACTGTCGTGAGGTACGAGTACGACCCAGCCATCAGGCGCTCCGTCCTCAGGGAGAAGCAAGAGTCAGCCACGATATACTCAGTCAAGCCGGTCCTGAGCGGGGCTTCACACTTCTCTGTCGGCGAAAACCGCAACTATCCCCTCAACGTACAAATCCCCGCCGCCGGAAGACCGTCCTACATGGGGGTAGACCGCAGAGTCACGTGGACCATAAACGCCGTGGTAGCGGTGGACGGCAGACCCGACGCAACAAGCCACCTGGCGGAGCTTCAGGTAATCCAGCCGATGCCGCAGGGCGTGGTTGGGGCGCAGCCAGTCATCAAGGAGGTCGTCCGCGAAGTCGTCAAGATTCCGTGCAGGTACTGCGGAACCCTGTTCGACCAGATGCAGACGAACTGCCCGAACTGCGGCGCGAAGCGAACCGCCTAGCAGAGCTTTCCAGAACGCGGTGTGCTCCGTTTTCTCATTCGGTCTCTGTAAGCGCCAGTGCATTCAACAATAGCGGAACGTAGGCTTTGTTCAGACAGTAGGTCACGGCTAAGCCTTCCCTGTCCCTGCGCACGAATCCTGTTTCGCTCAGTCGGTTCATCTGCCACGTCAAACCCTGAGAGGAAACGCAGACTTCGATTGCTAAGTCGCGGTGAGAGACGCGTTTGCGCTCCAGCAGGGTCCTCAATATGTCTCGCACTGTGCTCAACCTCAGCGCCGCTATGGTCTCCATCTGCTTCCGCGAGAACGCGCCGGCGGCGAAAAACCTCTTGTACCTTCCTCTGCGAACGGAGTCCACGAGTCCGGCTTTTTCGAGCAGTTTGAGGTGAAACTGAACGACGCCTATCGACAAGCCGAGTCCGCTGCAGATAGCCCTGAACTGTAGACCCGGATTGGCTCTGATGAACCCGTAAATCTCCGTCCTGTTCGAGTTGCATGAAAGAGTGGCGCCTTCAGCCATCGAGCCGGCAACGACTTGAGTCACGGGGAAAGCAAGCAGGTTACAGCTCGGCGAAGGAAAAGGCAGAAGGCTCTGCGACGCACCTGCGGCTTTCGCCTGAAAAGATGACTCCGCGTTCCGTTGCCTCTGGATTAGGCACACGAAAGAGAATGCAAGGACAAAAGCCAGGAAAATCGACATCAAGCCAAGTCTGCGCTTCATCCGCATTCCCCAATGACAGTATGCAGCGTGGGTTCTTAATCGTATCTGTAAATGAATGTACTACCGAGCCACCGGCCCTCTCCAAGGAATACCTGACGCATTCCAGCAGCGTCAGCAAATGGTGGAGGCACACGCTTTTATTTTCCGTCTGGCTTATGTCCTGTTGCCGGATGATGAGAAGGCATTAGCTTGACCGCGAGGGATGACAACTCAGAGTTACTCGGACGGCAACGTACGAAAATCTATAGTAGTATACCGATTCATGGCATCGTTAAAGATGTACTATGTTGGCAGAGGACAAAGAAGCTGCTAAGATGCGCAGGTTCGCAGGCTACGCCACTTCCTCGATAACGTCACTTTCGATCGTCGCAAACCCTACCCTGATCGGTCTGTGATCTGATAAGGCTTTTTCAAGCTTTCGTATAATAGTGTCATAAGCACGATTTTTCTTCAGCAAGCGGTAGAAACGAGCGGACTCTAAAAATACGACTTCTACAAAGTCGTCATCCTCCTTCCTCCGGATATTCGCAACGGTCATCATGCAGTGATACCGTGTTCTTTTCTTCCGGCTGCCAACAGTGCTCATGGATACACACCACTCACTCGATTACCTTGCCGTTGTGCATCCCTGCCTGCCAAAAATGGAGGGCGTTACCCACTTGCCTCTGCCTAACTGCAGGTTTGCAGGTTCTGGTAAGCACGAAGCGCAGCATCAGTCGCTGTGTAACTATCGTCAGTTGTGAATTGCGTGCCCTCATAATTGGCAGGTAAATAGGCTGAACCTGGCTGTATGGAATACATTGAAACATTAGCGTTGGATGAACAGGTCGCGTTCGCCTGCGCTGAGAGCCATGTACTGAGGGCAACAGGCTGGTCGAACATCCCCGGGTCGATAACCATGGCCTTGACAAACGAGCACTTGCCAAACTTCACCTTGACGCGGATGAGCGGGGCAACATGAAACCACCACGTCACACAGCACCCGCCCCACTTTGACGCCAGAACCGCCAGCCTGTCATTATCCTCGTTTGCAAAACTGAAGACCTTCTCGCAACAGTACCCAAAATGTTTCGAGATTATCCAGCGCATTTTATGGGCTCTTGCATAGCATCCATCGATAACATATTGAAATGGAATACACGGGTCGATATCGTAGGGACCAGGCAGGGCGCAGGATTGCTTGGCGGAATAATCGAATATTTCCTTTGCTTTCAGGTAATTCGGCACTATTTTCTTGCAGATTTTAAAGACAGGGACTTTCAGATAATAGTCGACGATACTAAAGGTGTTATGGTCGACTTTTTCAAGATGAAGTACTCTTGGTTTTTCCGGCTTTTCAAGGGTAACTCGTGCCTCTAGAAATCGCCTGGTCGCAGATTTGGATGGTTCCGTGACTCTAGTGATAAGGTTCCGGCGCTGGTCGATACCAATCTCAATCGGTATTTTCCTGGCAAGGACTTTCTGGATGGTCCCCACTGCAACTTCATCGTCTTTGGTCTTTGGCCCAAGCCTGAATATCCGTGGGCTTTCGTTAAAGAGAACTTCCGAAGTTTTACCGTCTGGCGATCTCCGAATAGCTGCAACGGTAAAAAGATAGCTTGACATTGTGGAATCCCAGTTTCTGTTATGTCTGGGCAGGAGAGATAAGCCTTTGGGTAATCCAATATGAGCGGAGTATCCCGAAATACCTATGCGCCATGAACAGATAGTATGTGCAGAGGTTCACAAAGCGAATTATGCATGGTTTTGGGAACTCTTCAGGCTTGAAAGAGATTTTAGTCTTCGGGGCACAGAGTACGCATTACAATTTATGAGTCTCTTCAGTTTCAGGTTTCCTTTCGGGGCAGAGATAGCTATCAGTTTGGGGGTGACCTTTAAAATAGCTCTCACAGACCGGGTTCAGTGACGGGCAGTCCTCCATCTTACCTCGACGGGTTTTCAGTATTCTGAGGAAAGCAGCGCGCCTTCCCAGAAGTAAGCTCTCGCCGCAACAGACCAACACAACCCAGAAGAATAATCCCTAGAAAATCCGGCGCTCCTGGGCGGCAACTAAGTAGTAAGAAGACGCTCAAAACAGTTCTTTTTTGTGGATACTCAGACGTTAGTGTACGCATAATCAGAGTTACTCGGACGGCATCCAACGCAAACCCACAAGAGGCAAATGGGCGCTGGTACATAAACGGCCAACCCGTGGTTCTTTGCACTATCACATGCTTCCGATCATTAAGAGTTGCGACAGACACAAGGAGTTACCAGTCATTTTTGACTGAGTTTGTAGTTTTCTTCTTCACAAGCTCGCTGTTTCTTCTTGGGTATTACGATGGGGCTAGTCCCAGAATACCCGGCTACTGAACCGCAACCTGTCCTGTTTGAAGGCGCTTCCATGAAGACGAAGCCATGTCGAGAGTGTCAACACTGCTTTTTAGCATTCCTAGAAATATCATGGTGCCCTCTAGAAAACACTGTTCTATCGCACAGCCCGAAAAGTCATGAGTCGTAGTTGCAGTCATGATTGTCGTCAATTTTTCGAAGGTTTCTTGCGTTTTTGAGGCAGAACGTACGGGCAAATTCTAGGGGATTTTCCGTATTTGACAAGAACGGGCTCGTGAGAAAATACGTCTTCGAATAATCACAGAATAATCACAGGTAGAATTTTGGTTTCTTTTTTCTAGAGTCTTCTTCTCATAAAATTTTTAAACAGATCGGGACATACTTAGGGGTAAGAGGAGAGGGCATTCAGGGTAAAATCTGGAAGATAATTTTGTCTTCTTTTCCACTCTCACCAGAGGGGGATTCGGTAGTGGTCTTTCCAAATTATTCGGTTTGGGGGCAGTTCCTTTCCCAAACGGGGATTGAACGGCATATCTTTTCATTATCCTTCGGGCATGGACAGTGAGTGGATTGTTTTGTTGATGAAGGAATTGAAAAATGAAGCGAAGCCGATTCAGCGAGCGGCTGAGTAGATTCAAGACTAAGATGTGGTTTTTCATAGGGAGATAGAACATTGAGTCTATGTTCAAAGTATATTGCCATGTGCTTGGTGGGAGTATTGCTAGTGAGCATTGGCTTTAGCGTGGATTCAGGCTTTGCTGAAGCGCAACAAGCGGGAGGAAACCTTCAGGCAGCCAATGACATGTTTAACTCAGCTTTTAATGTCGTGGTAAGCGCTGAAAAGGCGGGCGCAAACGTTTCTAGCTTGCTCGTACGGTTGAATGAGGCTGCTGATGTTTTGGCGCAGGCCGAAGTTGCCTATAGAAGCGGTGATGCAGATTTAGCGAATTCTATGGCGGCAAGAGTTCATTCACTATCGTCAGATCTGAAATCGTCGGCTCAGGCTGAGGAATCCGCAACACTAGCTTCTAACGAAAACACTCTTGCTTTGGCTGCGACCTCTTCTGCAGTTGGCTGTGTAGTTTTTGTTTTGGTTTTGTTTCTTGTTTGGCGCAAACTCAAAAGCGTTTATGTTAACAGTCTTCGTGACGCGAAACCCGAAGTGGTAGGCAATGAAGCTTAAAGACTACAAGCTTGTGTTTGTTGCTGTCGGTTTGGCAGGAGTTCTGCTGATCGCTTCGCCTGCCCTCGGCGCGGTTTTGCGTTTTCCAGGTGGAGAACAGTTTTCTGAATTGTACCTTCTAGGTCCGGGGCACGCCGCCGAAGGTTATCCCTTCAACATTTTGGTGGGCAAGAGCTATTCGGTTTATGTTGGGGTTGGAAATCACCTGGGGTCATCTGCATACTACACGTTGTATGTGAAGTTGCGGAATCAGACTGACGCGTTGCCAAATGCCACTTCTGGTACGCCGTGTCCGCTTCAACCATTGTATGAATACAAGTTTGCTCTCCAAGACAGCGCGTACTGGGAGAGCCTTCTGAGTTTTTCAGTTTCAAGCGGCTACGTCGCAGGCAATCAGTCAAGTGTTAATCAGTTGACGATTAATGGCGTGAAGTTTGATGTGAATAAGCCAAGCGCTTGGGATTCGAACAGCAGCCGTTTCTCTTATCAATTGATCTTTGAACTTTGGCTATACGATCAGTCGTCTGATGCAGTTCAGTTTAATATGCGACTTGTTGATCTGAAGTTGAATCTCATCAGAACCATATAGTGTCTCAGAAGTTGTCCTTGATTTGGCACGGTTGGTTTTGGCAGAGCTCTTTCCACAGTCATCGTATCTTCGGAAGCTCTTTTGTTTTAGACAATACATTAGAACCATTGATGTGACCTGTCCTTAATTGTCACACACGGCGAAAATGCAAATATCACCAAGGAGAACCCCTTTCCGAACAAGAAAAACTGAAAGCCCTTGATGGTTGGTCTTTTAGTCTAAGATTCCCAATATTCTCCTTGAAGCAACTCTTGGTTCAAGAATTCCTATTGCCATTGCTGCTCTTTCGAATTGAATAGGGATTCTCATAGAAGATTGAACCCAAAGTTTTATAAACGCAAATCTGAACCTATGTCCGAAGGAGAAAGGAGGGAATAGGCCGTAAGACGAGCTCAAATGAGTAGTGGTAATAATCTAAATTTCCACTTCACCGGATTCTTTGTCAAAACCGAATTTGAATGTGATTGTGATGTCTAATTTGAAAGAAAGACCTCTTAAGATTCCCGTGTGTTCGCCAAGAATCAGTCAGCTTGACGTAACGACTGTTGAGAACTGCCTAAGGTCCACATGGATAAGTGGAACAAGCGAAAGTGTACTTGAGTTTGAGAAGAGATTCGCCCAATATTGCGGTTGCAAGTTTGGAGTTGCCTCCAATAGCGGGACAACAGCTCTTCATCTTGTCCTTGCAGCTTTGGGCATTAAGGAACAGGATGAAGTAATTATTCCAACATTCACTATGATTGCGAGTCCAAACTCTGTGAGTTACTTAGGAGCGAAGCCTATTCTCGCAGACTCCGAGACCATCACGTGGAACATTAATGTTGCAGGTCTTGAAGACCTTGTTACACCAAAAACGAAAGCAGTAATGCCAGTTCACATCTATGGACACCCAGTAGATATGGATCCAATTTTGGATTTTGCCCGAGAGCACGACCTATTAGTCATAGAGGATGCTGCAGAAGCGCATGGCGCTGAATACAAGGGAAGACGAACGGGGAGTCTTGGAGCAGCTGGTTGTTTTAGCTTCTACGCAAATAAAATAATCACGACCGGAGAAGGCGGAATGATTGTTACAAACGATGAAGAACTTGCAGAAAAAGCTCGTTGGCTCCGTGCTCATGCGTTTGGTCGGCAGGGAAAGCACTTTTACCATGAAGCTTTAGGCTTTGGGTACAGAATGTCGGGATTGCAGGCGGCTCTTGGACTCTCTCAACTTTCTCAAATCGATGAATTTGTTTCAAATCGAAGAGGCAGAGCTAAGCTCTACAATTCTCTGCTTTCAGAACTTGGCGACAAAATATCCCTGCCACCCGAGGCACCTTGGGCTAAAAATGTCTATTGGATGTACTCAATTCTCATTGAAGATGGTTTCAGTGTGTCGCGGCAAGAGTTCATGGACAGGCTTGCTCAAAAAGGAATTGAAACTCGAACTTTCTTCTACCCTGTACACGTTCAACCTATTTATTCCAAGGCATTCGAGGGGCATCGTTTTCCGGTCGCCGATATGCTTTCGCGGAAGGGAGTGAATCTGCCTTCTGGAAACAATCTGTCTCTTGAGGATGTCTCATACGTCTGTCAATGCATAAAAGAGGTGCAGGAGAAAAGGTGAAAAAATGATAGCCAATAATGGACTGCTTGAGGACAAAAACGTAGTTGTTACGGGCGGAGCTGGGTTCATCGGTTCCGCCCTCACAAGAGAACTGCTCATAAGGAAAGCCAACGTTGTGGTGTACGACAACTATCTTTACGGATCAAAGGACAATCTGAAAGAAATAGAACAAGACATAACAATCATTAACGGTGACATACTTTCATGGAAAATGTTTCAAGTAATGAAAGACTACAAGGCAGACTACGTATTTCACCTAGCTGCCGAACCATATATTCCGCGATGTTACGATCACCCTGAGAAATTCATCGATGTAAACATCAGAGGAACCATGAATGTTCTAGCAGCATGCAAAGTGGCTGACGTTAAGAGGGTGGCTTGCTTTTCAAGCTCCGAAGTCTACGGCACAGCGAAGTATGTTCCAATGGATGAAGATCATCCTACCCTTCCGTTGTCAACCTACGCGGTAAGCAAACTCGCAGCAGACAGAATTTGCTTTGTCTTGCATAAAGAGCAAAAAATCCCCGTAGTAATAATCAGACCGTTTAACTGTTATGGACCTCGAGAAACTCAGCCGTACATAATACCTGAAATAATCTCTCAACTGAACAGAGGAAATGTTCTAAGGCTTGGCAATCTTAATGCACGCCGAGATTTCACATACGTTGATGACACTGCAAAAGCTGCTGTTGACATAATGCTCTCAGACATACCCAATGGAGAAGTTATAAACATAGGTTCAAAGACCAACCATTCGGTAAAGGAAATTGCTCACCAAATAGCACAAATAATGGGTAACAGCGACGTCAAGATAGAAATCGACCCCAAGAGACTGAGACCCTGCGATGTGGAGGTTCTCAGCTGCGATTATAAGAAGGCATTAGCTTGCATTGGCTGGCAGCCTCAGACTAGTTTTGCTGAAGGTCTTAAGCGAACAGTTGACTGGTACGTTTCCCACAATCATTGCTGGCCTTGGGAGAACCTGACCAATGGTACAATAATGAATGGCAAATGATGCAAAACTGCGCAAAACAACTAAACAAAAACAAGACGAATTCTCCAATTTCCCTTAAATCATTCTTTTCAGAGAGTTTAGGAGATTCTGCTATTGAGTGGTGGAAAAAACGTTTCGGTTATCATAGGCACACGAAACGAATCGCAGAACATTGCAGAGGTAGTTAGAGCATACGCCGCAGTTCTAAGTAGGGTATCAAAGGGCTCTGAACTTGTAATAGTTGACTACAGCGAGGATGACACACTTAACACAGCAGTAGCTGAAGCAAAGCGACACTCGATTAGGTGCACTCCTGTACAAATACAAAAACCTGGAAGGGGCTATGCACTTCGAGTTGGAGTTCAATACGCTGTCAACAGCCTGATTTGTCTCGCCGATGGTGACTGCAGTCATGACCCTAAATATGTTCCCAGAATGCTTGCCGCATACATCCCAGGTTCCATTGTGTTAGCTTCGCGTTTTCCTCCATTGGGTTGGAGCGCTGAGCACTCCTTCTCTCACTACTATGGGAATAAGATTGCCGTTGCCGCAGTTAATCTTCTATTTCGCATTCATGTAACAGATGTAACCAATGGCTTTGCCTTGATGAGCAAAGAAAGTTGGAGCAAAATAGGGTTGGACTCAAATCATTGGTCTTTTGACACTCAAATTATCACACGCGCTGCCAAGCGAGGCATAAGCATCATCGAAATTCCCAGTTTTGAACCAAAACGGCAGCGAGGAAAGGCGAAGCTGAATATCTTTGATGCGGCTTGGAGGATTGCTGGTCGAGTGTTCTTGGAACGCCTCACCCGGTAGTCACAGACGTTTTTTAGTGAGTGCGTTTTTATGATTCTGGAACTCATTTGGATTGCTTTGCTAAGCGTTGCAGTTTTGCCCGTAGCATTTTACCTGCTGTTTATGCTTAGAGTAGGCAAAGCTAAGTCTTGGAACGTAGAAATAGACTCTAATTACGAACCGGTAGTGTCTTTTCTCATTCCGACTTTTGAAGAAGAATCAAGCATAGTGAAAAAACTTGATAACATCACAGAGATAGACTACCCGAAAGACAAAACTAACATTATCGTTGTTGACAGCGCGTCCAAGGACAACACAGTAAATCTTGTTTCGAAGTGGATTCAGGAACACCCCGCAGCCAAAGCCCAAGTCGTTGTTGAGAGCCAACGCCGAGGAATGGTTGCTGCTATGAATTATGGACTGAGTTACATCGCCAGCGAGGTTTTAGTAAAGACCGATGCTGACTGCTTGTTACGCCCTAACTCACTGCGCAACGCCGTGAAATACCTCGCAGATCCTCGGGTTGGCGCAGTTGCGGGACAACAGAGTCTGGATGTTGTTAAAGATAGCTTGGCAGTTTCAACAGAGAAGATGTATCGTGGCTTCTACAATTTGGTGAGGGTTGGTGAATCCAAGTTATGGAGTTCTGTGCTTTTTGAAGGAGAATTTATGATGCTGAAAACCGAAGTCATTAAGCGAATCAGATTTGACGAGGAAATCGGTGCTGATGACTTGCCGACCGCCATTAGGCTAGTAAAAAATGGGTATCGAGCCCTAGTGGCCGATGACGCCTTCTTCATAGAACGGACACCTCACAGTCTGCGCGAAAAATTCCGCCAGAAAGTCCGCAGAGGCAGACACCTTCTCCAAGGTTTGTGGAAATATCGTCAGGAAGCTTTTAAGCAAAAGACGGTCTTTCATAAATTTTTGCTGCCTTTTGAAATGTACATGTATATGCTTAGTCCAGGATTGTCAATATCCCTGCTAGTGTTAACCGTGCCTCTTCTATGGCTGTATCCCTACCTTCTGCTGATGGCGCTTTTGCTTGTCCATCCTAAAATTCGAGACCTTTGCTTCACCTACTTAGTCAACATCTCTATCATGTTTGTTTCGTTGTTGATGGAAATTGGAACTAGAGAAAAAGTGACTTGGGACAAATCCGACGAAATACGGTGAAACAGCTGGGCGGGGTGTCAAGTGGCTTAGGGAGCTTCTTGTTTTTTGGCAGCTGTTCGTACGGAGCAGTCGATTTTTGGTCGGATGTCTTCTTTGCTTTCGCCGTCGAGTTTCTCTATCAGAGCTGAAATCTGGCGGTATGAATTTTCGCTCATGATTTTCCGCACGTTGCTGCGATAGATTATCAGGCAGTCAATTAGGTGTCTAAGTTCTTCTTCCTGGAGTTCGATCAGAACTTTCATTTGGCTACTCTCTCTGTAGTGCGTAGTGTTTAGTAATACTTGAAGTTTGCGCAACCTGACTAAACATCTTGATACATTAGGCTGTCGTGAAAAGCAATTTGTGCAACCTATGTTGTACCTTTCGGGCATTTAGCCAAAATGCTTCCATTCAGACAATGCGTCATTCTCGTGTGGTGACTCTATGACCCCTCTCAGAATTGGAATTGTTACTCCTCGATACTTCCCGTTCGTAGGTGGCGTGGAACATGTCGTAAGGAACGTTGCAGAGCAGCTTGTTGGTTTAGGCATGTGCGTCACTGTTCATACTAGACAATTATCGAATGCTTTGCCTAAAAACGAAGTTGTCAACAGGGTGATGGTGAAGCGGCATTCTTGTGTCATACATCAAAGCAATCAGCGTTATGACGGGAGCTCGCAGGGGTTCTTGCTCAAAGAACAACCAAGCATGGGTTTGGTGGCGAGTTTGTTGCGTGATCCGCCTAATGTTGTCCACGTAAATGACATCCATGATTTGACAAGTCTGGCTTCAATTGCGTCGGCAACGTGCGCGAAGAAATCCAAGGTGATTGTAACCCCTCATTATCATGGAAGTGGGCACAGCTCGGCTGCTTCTGTGTTCTGGCGAGGTGGACACGTATCTGTAGGCGCGTTTCTGCGGCGAGCCGACATGATTCAAGCTGTTTCGGAGACTGAGAGAGACTTTATGAGGAGGGATTTTGCCATTCCGAAGCAGAAAATCTGTGTCATCCCCAATGGCGTTGATGAGGATCTCCTGGATTACAGGTGGCGACCACAGAAAAATCGGTTGCGACTAATTTATGCGGGTCGACTTGTACCTTACAAACGCGTTTCTTTGGTCATCCGTTCAATTGCGCTTGTGCCAGCAAAATATGCGGTAGAACTGGTGATTGTGGGGGCAGGCGTTGATGAATTGAATTTGAGGAACTTGGTTAAGGAAATGGGTTTGCAGGACCGCGTGCGTTTTCTTGGTTTTGTTCCAAGAGACCGTTACTTCAGGGAGGTTTCTGAAAGCAGCGCGCTTGTTAATCTTTCTGAGAAAGAGGCGTTTGGTCTAACAGTTTACGAGGCATTATGTATGGGTGTTCCAGTCATAGTATCCAGAAGTGGCGCTCTCGTGGAGTTTGCAAGTCACGCGGCGTTTGCCTTGTCCGCAACTCCTTCCCCAGAGGATGTTGCGTCTGCTATCACTACCCTTGCTGAAGGCAAGTTTGCCTGTCGCGGAAATTTCGCTCCAGTCACCTGGCGGGAAGTGGCAGAAAGGTTGCTCTCTGTTTACAGGAGTGCTCTTGCTTGAGAATGTTGGCATATTGGATTCCTAGATGTCGACAGTTGCCTTCGGGTTGCCGATAACTCATTGCTACTGATTAGTGTGTGTGATTTTCGCTTGAAGTCTCCAACTGAACTGCCCTTCTCAGCAGGCGCAATTTCGCTTTTTGTGATCGTTTTTGTTTTGTGGACAAAACTCCTTCTACCTTATTCTTACTTTGCTTCAGTTTTGGTTTTTGGTTTGGCAGTTGCATATTTGATACTGATGGGGAATAGGCGGCAGTCGTTTGTCCTCATGCTTGTGGGTTTTGTCGTTTTAACGAACGTGTATGCTATTTCGACACATTACCAAATTATTACATTTGGAGACGCATACAAGAGCTATGGACTTGCAAAAACCTTTGAGTCTGCGAATAGCTTGATTAGAGTTCCTATAACGTCAGTAAGCCACCCCTACACGGAAGACTTAGCTTGGTACTCGGGTTGGCCTTTCATGGAGACTCTTGCAGTTACAGTCTCTCGGCTATCAGGCATAGAATTAGCTTTGGTTTATGTTTTCCTTCCCATTCTTTTTTCTGCGTGCCTTTTTCTTTTTATCTATCTGATTGTCAACAGGCTGGGAAGCTCTCTTGGGCTTGGGTCCTCAGCGAAGGGCATGGCAATGATGACGTTTATTGTCTCTCCTGAGATAATTTATTATAATTCAACTCTTGTGCACAACACCATTGGTCTATTGTTCTTTCTGATGGTTGTTTATTTCTTGACTGTTCTCCTTATTAGGGAGGAGCATTTGTTTGGAGTTCCGAGAGTCAAGATGCTTTTTCTTTCGCTTATTGTCGGTACAGCCTTAATTATGACTCATCACTTCTCATCTTTTATAATGGTGAGTTATCTTCTGGGATTAGGCATACTTCTTTTCTTGTTTAAACCTTGGGTTGCAGAGCAAATTGATGCGGCTCGCAAAACGAACTTGGCCTTTTTAGGGGTGATTCTTTCTGCAATTCTCTTGACTTGGTGGGCGACTTATGCATCTGTAATATGGTTGTACGTAGAAGCGGGTCTTTCACGCTTCTATCAAGCCATTCTAGGTTTGGGCCAAGCGAATCTTTTTGTTCCTAGTTCAAATTGGCCTTTGTCGCTCACTCCGGCTCTTGGTGTGAACCTGCTTTTGTTGCGAGATGCGCTTATGTTTGTTCCTGCTGCAATCGGTTTCGTCATTCTTCTGAAAAAGCATCGGTTCTCCTCAAGTGGTCTGGTCCTTATTCTTTCCATGATTTGTTTCTCAATCTTGTTCACGTTCGACATCTTCTTTTTCCATCAAGATCCTTACAGAATTATAATGATGGGGTTGCCTTTCATTGTGTTGTGCGCTGGGATTTTATTTCAGAAGCTTCACGACAAATCACATATTCTTTTCAAATTGGCCGTAATCTCGATCACAGTTGTAATCATCTCAGCTTCATTTGTAGGTTTGTGGGGGCACAGATATTTGCCCGTTCATTTATACGATCCCAATGTTAATTTTGAGAAGGTTGGTGAACACAGCCTTCAATATCAAAGAATGATAGGAGGCTATCCGAATAACCCGGTCGCCCTGAAGGCGATCAAGGCGCAAGCGAAATGAAGGAAGGCAAGGTAG
>JBHGBG010000017.1:0-43127 GCA_041946875.1 Bathyarchaeia archaeon | reverse complement strand
TTAAACAGCATGATTCTGGCGATGGGCTTGGCTTACGGTGGACTCGCGCAGGTCATAGTTGGCATCATGGAGTACAAGAAGGGCAACACGTTCGGCACGGTGGCGTTCACCTCCTACGGGCTGTTCTGGTGGTCCCTCGTTGGCCTGCTCGTGTTGCCGAAAACGTCTCTGTTCAGCGGACTCGCTACGCCGACGGAAACGGCGATGGGGGCCTACTTCTTCATGTGGGGACTGTTCACCTTAGCAATGTTCTTTGGCACTCTAAAGGCAAACCGAGCCGTGCAGTTCGTGTTCGCAAGCTTGGCTGTCTTGTTTTTTATGCTAACGATAAGAGACCTGACGGGTAACCCAGCACTGTTCGGGACGGTTACGTTCAACACGATAGTTGGCGTTGAAGGCGTCATTTGCGGGTTCAGCGCGGTCTACCTTGCCATCGCGGAAGTGCTTAACGAGAGCCACGGCAAAACTGTGCTGCCGATATGTCCCGTGAAATAGGCCGTTTCTCTAACCTTCCTTTTTCGTTTCTCCGACCTGAGTTGAATCTTTCCTTGGCAGGGCTATATAGGTGCCGGAGCGCTTGCTTCCGCAGATGCCTGGGTCGGCGCCCACTCCTTGCTCAGTCTTTCGACTCTGGGTTCTATGGGCAGCGTCAGGGTGAAGGTGGTTCCCTTGCCGACTGCGCTTTCAACTTTTATGTTGCCGCCGTGCGCTTCAACGATGCGCTTGCAGATGGCCAAGCCGAAACCCATACCCTGCGCCTTCGTCGTGAACAGCGGAGTGAAAAGCTTGGAAAGAGTCTGCTCGGACATTCCGACGCCTGTGTCTCCGAACGTAAATTCCACGTTTTCCCCGATTTGGCGGCTGCCTATCTCCAGCGTGCCTTTTTCCGGCATGGCGTCAATGGCGTTTTTTATGATGTTGATGAAGACGCGTTCCATCTTGTTTGTGTCTATCCAGATAGTAGGCTCGTCGTGCGTGTTGTCTATGAATTTGATGTGTTCCGGTATCTGAACCATGAGCACGACGTAGTCGATGAGTGATTTGGGCGAGCATTCATCGATTTCAAGGCTTACTTCGCGGGAGTACTCGAGCAGGTTATCGACGATTCTGTTCGCGTAGTCGATTGACTTGTCAATGACCTCGAACATCTGCTTGCCTTTTTCGTCCATGCAGGCGCTCTGTTTCCTCTTCAAATAGTAAGCCGCGTTCTTTATGCCGGTCAGCGGGTTTCTTAGGTCGTGTCCGACCATGCCAGCTAACTCGCCGATGGCGGCGAACCTTTCAGCCTTCAGGAGGCGGTCCTGCGTGTGGTTCAGTTCACGAGTTCTGTCGTTAACCGTTAATTCCAGACCTGTGGAATATTCCTCGAGTAGTTTTCGGCTCTGTTTCTGTTCGGTGATGTTTTCGAAGACTGCGGCAAAGTAGCCTTTCTGAGGAGAGTACGCTGAGATGGAAAGCCAGATGCCTAGGGGCTTGAAAAACAGCTCGAAGCGTTCTTTCTTGCCGGTGGAGGCAACTTGCCCGTAGATTTGGAACAGTTCAGGATGGGCTTCCTTGATTCCGGGGATCGCTTCAGTGGCTTTTTTGCCGAGGACGTTCGCTTTCTTGAGTCCCGTTAGTTCTTCGAAGGCGTCGTTGACTTCGAGATAGATGAAGTCTGCGGGTTTGCCTTGCCCGTCCAGGACGATTTGGCAGTAGGCGAATCCATTTAGCATATTGAGGAAAAGGGAACGGTAGAATGCCTCGTCAGAAGCTGGTTTAGGGTTTCTGGTCTGGTTTGTGGCTGTAACTGTTTGTTTTTCCGTCCGTGAAGCCAAAAAGCTGTCCCTTCTCTGGTTATCGCTGGTGAGTCGTAAGCCTGAATATTGTGTCGTAATATAAAACAGTTACGCATTTGAACTAACCACAAACCTGCAAACTAATTCGTGTTCGACATGAAAAGTCTACCGCTGCCTTTAATGGCAGCCTTTGCCTTCCGCTTGTTAGTCTGTTAGTTGTTTGCGTCGGAATCGCAGCAGCTGTTGTAGTCGCCATCGTTGCAGCCACAGCCTTCACCTCTTCCATCCTCTTTTTTTAGCCAAACAAAGACAAAATAGCTGAGTGAGCTTGGGCGGTTAAATCAAAGCGATTGCAGCCAGAGTCAAAAGGGGTTTCATATCTCTCCGTTCTTCGTTCGCCAGAAGCCCAAGCAAGCCCTTTCCGTGGACGAAAGGCGTGCTCAGAGCATCGACTCTTGAAAAGGAACTACAGAAATAGTAAAGAGAAAAGAAAGGAGAAACTACTTTTTCTCCAGTTGCCTGCGCAGTTCTTCGTACGTGGCTTTGATGTCTTCGACCGAAGCGTCGTCTTCCAGCGTCGAAACGTCGCCGATTGGTGCACCGACGACGACGGCTTTGAGGATTCGCCGCATGATTTTGCCGCTCCGCGTCTTCGGCAGCTTGTTCACGATAACGATTGCGTCTGGCGTGGCGATAGGGCCGATGGTTGTGCGGATGTGTTTCACGAGTTCCGCGCGAAGCTCATCGCTCGGCTGGAAGCCGCTGCGCAAGGTGACGAAAGCTACTGGCACTTCGCCCTTCACGGCATCTTCTTTGCCCATAACTGCGGCTTCGGAGACAGCTGGGTGCGAGACCAGAGCGCTTTCGAGCTCGACGGTGCCGATTCTGTGGCCTGCGACTTTGAGGACCTCGTCGGCTCTGCCGAGGAGCCAGAAGTAGCCGTCTTGGTCGCGGACTGCGTAGTCGCCTGCGTAGTACGCGTTGGGCCATCTGCCGAAGTACGTCTGCTTGAAGCGTTCGGGGTCTTTCCAGAGGGTTTGGAGCATACCTGGCCAGGGTGATTTGACGACGAGGAAGCCTTTGGTGCCTGAGCCGACTGACTGACCTTTTTCATCGTAGATGTCTGCGTTTATAGCTGGAAGAGGCAGGGTTGCAGAGCCTGGTTTGAGTGGAGTTAGCTCGATGCCGCTGAGGGGTGCGATCATGAATCCTCCTGTTTCGGTCTGCCACCATGTGTCGATTATGGCGAGTTTTTCTTTGCCGATGACTCGGTAGTACCATTTCCAAGCTTCGGGGTTGATGGGTTCGCCGACCGTGCCCAGAATCCGCAGCGAGCTGAGATCGTGTTTGTTTATCCAGGCTTCGCCGAATTTCATGAACATGCGAACTGCGGTTGGTGTGCTGTAGAGGATGGTTATGCCGTGGTTTTCGATGATGCTCCACCATCGGTCTTGGGCTGGGAAGTCAGGTGTGCCTTCGAACAGGAAGGCGGTGATACCAAGGCTGAGGGGCGCGTAGACGTTGTAGGTGTGTCCGGTAATCCATCCGATGTCTGCAGTGCACCAGTAGATGTCCTCTTCGGTGGGGTTGAAGGCCCATTTGAGGGTCCAGTATGCCCATGTGAGGTATCCTGCCGTGCCGTGTTGGACGCCTTTCGGCTTGCCCGTGGTTCCTGACGTGTAGAGGATGAAGAGTGGGTCGGTGGCTTGCATGTGTTCGGGTTCGACGTAGGCGTTTGCTTCGGTTTTTGCGAGAAGTTCGTGGTACCAGTAGTCGCGTCCTTGCTGCATCTGGGTGGTTTGTCCGGTGCGTTTGACGACGATGACTTTTTCGACTGTGGGTGTGGTTTGGAGCGCGCGGTCTGCGTTGTCTTTGATGGCTACGGTTTTTCCTCTGCGGTAGCTGCCGTCTGCGGTGACTAGGATTCTTGCGCCGCTGTCGTTTATGCGGTCTGCAAGGGCTTCTGCGCTGAAGCCGCTGAAGACTACTGCGTGGATTCCGCCGATGCGTGCGGTTGCGAGGAGTGTGATGGGGAGTTCTGGGATGACTGGGAGGTAGACTGCGATTCTGTCGCCTTTTTTGAGTCCGAAGTCTTTGAAGATTTTTGCGAGTTTATTAACTTCGCGGTAGAGCTGGTAGTAGGTGTAGGTTTTGGTTTCGCCGAGTTCTCCTTCCCATATGTAGGCGAGTTTGTTTTTCTTGCTGGTTTTTGCGTGTCTGTCTAGGCAGTTGTAGGAGACGTTGATTTCTGCGCCCTGGAACCACTTGTAGAACGGTGGGTTGGAGTCGTCGAGGACCTTGCTCCAAGGTTTGAACCAGTCGATGGCTTTGGCTTTTTCTGCCCAGAATTGTTGGGGGTTCTTGAGGGATTTCTCCCATTCCTGTTTTCTCTTCTGCCCTGAGCCAACTTCCAGGCTGCTCGGGGTGTATTTCTCGTTGAAGGGTAAGCTTGCTTCAGACATTTTTTATCATTCCGCTTGCCGTTTGGAGAAAAAAGTTAAGGGCTGAGCGTATAAAGCTTTTCGGTCTTAGACAGAAAACGAAAAGAGAAATGCTGTCTTTCCTACACGCCGAGAGACCGAATGGAATCAGCTTGCGGAGGAGCTTGCCTGCGATGACACTGGTGCTCGTGGCAGTCTACGGCCCCTTTATTTGTAGGCTGAATCGCGGATTGGACTGAGCGTTGCTGGATTTACCACGTAAATCCAGAGTCACATGTACGTGGCAGAGCCCTCAATACGATGCATTCCAGCCTATGATTTACGTGGTAATTGGGCGCGTTACCACGTAAACACTTACCCAGATTTACGTAGTAAACTCACTTATGGTGTGACAGAGTAACTGGCCTCTGATGTGCAGCTGTTTGAGTCATTCGTGGCTTTTGTCCGCCGGCGGCAGTTCGATTGTGAATTTTGTTCCTTTGCCGACTTCGCTCTCGAAGTTGATGGTGCCGTTTATGGCTTCGGTCATACGTTTAACGACGGCTAGGCCGAAGCCTTGCCCCTTGGACTTCGTGGTGAACAGGGGCGTGAACAACTTGGGTTTGATTTCGTCGGGTATGCCTACGCCTGTGTCTTCGACGGTTACAACCACGCGGCCGGTTTCTCGATAGGTGCATATCGTTAGTTCGCCCTCTTGAGGCATGGCTTGGACAGCGTTTGCCACCAGATTGCTGAGTATGCGTTTCAGGAAGTCTGGGTCTGCCATTACGGTGTCGGCTTGCTTGCCCAGTTTCACGTGGACTCTTACATGTCTTGGAACGCCGTGTTTCTTGACTAGGTCCCGGATTATACTTCCGAGACTGATTTTGCTGATGGTGGGTTTGAGCTGTCTGGCGTAGTCTTGAAGGTCTGCCACTATCTTGTTGATGTAGTCAACATTCTTCCCCATCTCTTCCAGACTTTCTTGCATGCTCTTTTTCTCTTCGCTTTCCGGCATTGAAGCAAGGTCGGTTTTTACCAAGTAGATGTCGCTGGTTATGGCTTGCAGGGGGTTGCGGATGTCGTGCCCCACCATGCCCGCGGTCTGGCCGATGGCTGCCAACCGTTCGGAATCCTTGAGTTGACTGGTTCGTTCTTCAACTATTTTTTCTAGGTTTTTGGCGTACTCTTCGACTTTTGCCTGCATCTGTTTGCGCGCGGTGATATCCTGTCCTTGTGCGATGGTTGCAACTATGTCTCTGCCAGCCACGTCGTAGATATTTGCAGAGTTCCAGAGGACCGTTTTCACGCTTCCGTCCACGCTTTGGATTGGAATTTCCACGGTCTCCAAGAACTCGCCTTCGACGGTGCGTTTGATGTACGCCATTGACTGTTCTTTTCTGTCTTCGGGAAAGAGTATGTCCAGCCGTTGTCCTGCAACACTGCTCGCGCTAAGACCTGTGAGATGCTCAAAGGCATGGTTGAACAGGGTTATTCTAAACTCTCGATCCCAGACTATAATAGGTGCGTTAGCGTAGTTTAGCAAGTTTTCCAAGTAGTTGCGCGTCTCGCGGAGTTCGTTCTCGGCTTTCTTGCGCTCCGTAATGTCTCGGGTGATTCCTCGGAAACCCAACAACCTGCCATGGTCATCAGAGAAGGGAACGCCGCTTGATTCTACGAAAACCAGTTGATGTTTGCTGTTGTAAGCAGTCGTTTCCAATCCGCTGAAAGGCTTCGCTGGGCTGACTGTGTTCTTAAAGAACTCCATAGCTCGTTCTCTGTCAGCTGGAGGCATGACGTCGAAGGGCGTTTTGCCAACCATATCTGCAGGTTTAAGTCCCCACAACTTCTCCATCTGAGGGCTGCAATAGGTGTATCTGCCTTGCGCGTCCATTTCCCAGACGAAATCGGCAGTGGTTTCTATCAGGTCTTGGAATTTCTTCCTGCTTTCTCTGAGCGAATCCTCGATTTTTCTCCGTTCGGTGATGTCTCGAACGAATATTGCGATTCGTCCGCCTTCTCTTTCGAGATACAGTGCAGTGATGTCTACGTCGAAGACCGAGCCGTCTTTGCGGCGGTGTCTCGACTCGAACCTGTCGTGTCCGCCGCTTTCCAGGACTTTCTTCATGTGAGCAATTGTTTCTGCGGGAGTTTCAAAAGCCTCAAGCCTATCTACAGTCATGCCCACTAGTTCTTCTCGTGCGTATCCTGACATGCGGCAGTAGGCGTCGTTGACTTCTAAGATTTCGCTCTTGAGGTTGTTAATCCAGACGCCGTCTGAGGTGGTGTTAAAGAGACTGGCGTACTTCTCGGCAACGTCTTTCAGAAGCGCCTCGGCTTTCTTCCGTTCAGTGATGTCCTCAAAGATGGCAACAAAGTAGCCTTTCTGCGGACTGTAAACTGAGACACCGTACCATTTCTTCATCGGCACCATGTAGCTCTCAAACCGAACAGGCTCGCCCGTCAAAGCAACGCGGCCCCAAACTCCAATCCAATCCGTTGGGTCATTCTGCACTTCTGGGAGAATCTCGGTTAACCTCTTGCCGACGGTGTTTTCTCTCTTGATTCCAGTCACTCTTTCATAGGCTTCATTCACGTCGAGGATGACACAGTCAACGGGCTTTCCGTTTTCATCCGTCAAAATCTTGCAGTAGGCGAAAGCGTTCAGCATGTTGGCAAAAAAAGTAGTGAACTGTCGACGATCAGGCATGAAAGCCGCAGCCCATTTTTGCGCGAGCCCAGCGTGCACGTTGTTTCTTGCTAGCCCGGGCCGAAGAACCGCTGCAAGCAGAAAGAAACTCGCCACATAGAGGGTTATTCTCGCAAGCCAAGTCACCGCATCGCCAATCTGCTTGGTCTCGAAAGCGCTGTACAGCCCCAGACTCATCAACCCCACAGCCACGGAATACCAGAGAAGCCCAGGCACCCTCGACTTCAGATACTGACGCAGAAAAATCAGGAACGCCACCGCCAAGAGTAACACTGCAGTTCCTAGAACTACCTGACGCAGGAAAGTCGGGCCCTGCCCTGCCACGAAAAAAGGCGGCAGCACATTAGAGAAAACCAAGGCTGAAAACGCCACAATAAACGAGGCGGAACCAACATACGTAGCTGCTACGTGAGCTTTTCGATTGAAGGGTAGCCTGCCCTCAAGGACACCCGAGGAAGCGGCGACTCCTGCTATGACCTGCAAGGTTGCTGAAACTGCGAGACAAGAGTTGCCAATGGCGAGGCTGAAATTCCCAGAAATGTTTTGCGCCCAGCTGGAAACGATGTTGGCGAGCCCAAAGATAAGAACCGCGTTGCCCAGCAGAAGCACAACCGGCGTTCCCTCCTTCAAGTAACTCTTAGCTGAAACATACGCGATGACGCACGTTGCTATAGTCCAAAACACGAGGTTAAGCGCCAACAACAGGTAGGGCGGGTTAAAAACGAACGCCTCAGCCTTTCCAGAACCGATGGTAACCGCTATCGAGAGAGCTAGAACGGCAGCCAAAACCAACCCAAATCGCGCCAACTGTGCCATTGCATCATCAGCTGGGAGAATCGTTAAGTTATACGTCTGCACTTTAGCCTCTTAGCTTTTTCGTCAGAAGACCAGCAGGCCACCTTCGGCCACCATCTCGTCCGCCAGCAACACCGACGAAAGGTTCATAAGGCATAGCTTCTTTTTCTAAGCGGCAACAGACAGGCAAACCAAACGCCTTATCCAGTTAACGACCAGCCTCAAGCGAGAGACAGGTCAGAACCAACTGAAAAGGTTAAAATACCCGAAAACAGAGGTGAAAAAGACATGGAAAACATATACGCCGCGATGCTCCTTCACAAGGCAGGAAAACCAATCAACGAAGAAACCGTCACCGCAGTCCTCGCAGCCGCAGGAGTCACCGCCGACCCCGTCCAAGTCAAAGCCCTCGTCGCCTCGCTCAGCGAAGTAAACATCGACGAAGCCATCAAAGCCGCACCCACCATGACGGCAGCAGCCCCAGCCGCAGCAGCAGGCGCCGCACCCGCAGCAGAACAGAAACCAGCAGCAGCACCCGCAGAAGACAAGAAGAAGAAAGCCGAAGAGGAGAAAGCCAAAGAAGAAGCAGCGCTCGAAGGACTAGGCGCCCTATTCGGGTAAACCACAACCTACTTTTTCAACTCTATTTCTCGATTCACCAATTTTTGTTCATCTTGGGCAGACGCATTGCTCAACCTTGAGACATGGTTTTGACCCCAAAACGAAAGACACCATACCTGAGGTTCCAGACATAAGCAACAATTCAGACTGGCTACAGCTACTGAACCTATCCTGATTGCTTCCGTTTTCTTAGTTGCATAAGGATTTCTTCCGCGCCTTGCTCTATTTCAGAGGAGGACGCGGCTGCATGCTTTTTCCGAACCTTGTGCAACTCGCTAACGACATCTATCTTCAGCTTCTTTAGCTCGGTCTGAGTCACCAAATGTACTCCTCTGGGCTTCTTATCCTAGGAACATGAATTGTCCTCTCTCTATTAACGATTCCGAGCAACCGTTCCGTTTTCTCTTTCAGCATATGCTCGAAATTCCAGGTGACCAGAGCTTCAAATCCGCCTAGGATGCTGAGGCGATGTGATACGCATCGAAAATATACTGTTTGGGAATCATCCCTACCCGCACATACTCCTTCGCCAAGGTCTCAACGTTCTTGCCACTGGGTGAATCCACAGCGCACCTTGAAGCGATATCAAGAAGTGCGTCTCGCATTCTGTGGTCAATCGTTTGCCTCAACTCAAACAGGACGTAGGAAGAAATGGAAACTTCGAGTCTACCTGACTTCACTTTGTCCCAGAAAACCGAATGAAGCCAGTGCTATTCGCGTATCTTTAGAGAACGGTCCATTAATCACTGAAGTTTCGACGTACAACCTTGAGCGATTCATCTACACACTGTAGGCGCTTGCTTCGCAAATAAAACTTTGGGAGCCTGTCGATTGTCAAGGAGTCGGCTTGTCTCGCTTCCTAGCACTCAGCATACGCGCCGCAACCACAGGCAGCCAGCCCACCAGAATCGGCAGCGTCGCAGGCAACGCCCGCACCGGAAGCAGCGCGGACAGACTCTCGTTCAGCAAGACCAGCTCGAAAAGGGCGAAAGAGATGCAAGTCGTCAGCACCGAAACCACGGCTGTCTTCCAGCCAAACTTCTTCAGCGTCTGGACTCCCAGAATCCCCGCGAAGAAGAAGTCTCCCAGCCCCAGCCGCATGATGAGGATGCCGTTGGCACTCGTTATGAAAGGGAAGGTTGGAAAAGCCACGAGCACAGGCAACCCAAGCCCCGAAACGGCGTTCGCAGCCTGCACCATTGTGCCCGTCAGCCAAACGAGCACTATGTCAAGCGAAGTGATGAACGCGGCGAAGATGAAAACTGTTTTCCACGTGAACAGCGTGCCCAGGTAAACCACGATGAGCAACGCGAACACTATGCCGAAGACGTCCAGCAGGAACGGAAACCACAGACCCGTCCCGTTGAAGAAGAAGAACAGCAGCAGGAACAGCACGGGCGACAAAGCAGCCACGTACCACTTCGACTTCCCCTCCGCATCCCCACGCGCATACAGCAGCGTAATGAACGAGCAGAAAGCCAAACCCGCAAACGCCAGCGTCCCAAAAACCCGCAGGTCACCCGACAGGACACCGAGAAAACCAGCCGCCCCAGCCAACACACTGGCAACGACGAGCGTGCCGCAGAAAACAGTCAGCCGCCTCCGCCGCATGCCCGAGAAAGCGAAAGAAACCGTGAACAGCAGCGAACAGTACGAGAACAGAAACACAGCCGTGATTATCAGGTTCGGAACGAAAACGACGACGGAAACCGCAGCCGCCACCATAACCCCCAGCATCGCCACATCGCGGTTCCTGAACTCCCGCTCCTCCACCGTCGCCTTCAGCCTCCGCTCCGCCTTCCCAGCCAGAAACATGGCGGCAACCGTAACAGCGAACAGCACGGTTGGCATCAGCACGTCAAAGTACATGCAAACCCCTTGGGCATACGGGCTTTTAAACGTTAGAATCCGAACTGCATGTTCAGGACGGCTAAAGTCGCTAGAACCGCTTCCTCCGTGCGCACGGTCTCCGTGCCCTGCCCCGGCAGCGTGTTCACGACGAAATCCACCGCATCCTCCAACCTAAAGCCCTCTTCCGCGGCGATTTCGTGCAGCCCCCGCGACGGCGACCCAAACGCCAAGAGAACGCGGTCGGACCGCGCCCACTTTCCCCTCAGCCTCAAAGAGACATCCTGCAGGGGCGGAGCAACGCGGCTGGTGCCTATCTTCAAGTCAAACCTCGAGTCGCACAGAACCCGCTTCAAGGAATCTGGCTCCGCTTTGACGATGTATCCCCAGTACTCAGGAACCTCATCACGCTCAACCAACTGAACCTCGGGTCGCGTCTGGGACACGTTCACGAGCTGCACCGTCACCCGCTGGTTAACCGCCAAGTCGCTTGCCCTCAGCAGGGCTGGCTGTTCCACGCCGATGTCCACGAGCACGCCCTCCTTGGCTTGCGACAGGACGACGCCTTCGCGGTACTCGCCCACCTTCAACTCTCGGATGCGCCCCTGATTCGGATGATGCGGTGTTCGCAGAGGCGGCAGAATCCCCGCGTACTGGAGCTCGGGCTTGAGCTGGAAGAGGCGCTTGCGGAGGTACTGCGGCGTCTCAAGATAGCTTAGCAGCAACGTGACCAAGTCGATGTCGCGCCGCTGATTTGCCTTCGGGTCGTCGGCGTAGACCACGATTTCGCGGACACGGAAGATGGCGGCGGCTCTGCCGATGTAGCCAATTTTCGCTGTTTTCTCCCGCAGATGCGGCGTGTCAGACACGACCGACGCGGGTACAGCAATCGTCAATTTCTTGGTCATGCAGTATTCCGTGAAGGGATAGGAGTCAAAAATCAAATATAAACCTGCAGACAACACTGTCATGGGGAAACATGTGAGCACTTCAATTCTTGACAAGCCAGCGGAATTCGGAGAAATCGACAAGAGCAGCATGATTCTGTTCCACACCCAAGCCGCTCAGCACTTTGCTGAAGCTGCGAAGAACTCGGAAAGCATCAAACTGCCCTACCCAAAGCCCGAGAACATTGTCATCGCAGGCATGGGCGGCTCAGCCATCGGAGGCGAACTCCTCAAAGACTACACCCGCAGCACCGCCACGGTACCCATTGAAATCAGCCGAGAATACCAGCTTCCCGCATACGCAGGCAAGAACAGCCTAGTCATTCTAGCAAGCTACTCTGGAGACACGGAGGAAACCCTCAGCAGTTTCGCCGACGCGTTGAAGCGCAAGTGCATGGTTTTCTGCGTAAGTTCAGGTGGAGCGCTCATCAAATACGCCGAGAAGCTGGGTGTGCCCTACCTACGAGTGAAGGGCGGAATGCCGCCGCGTGCCGCGCTACCGCACATGCTCATGCCCCTGCTCAAGTGCATGCAAACCCTCAACATGGCGCCGCAGTTCGCGGAGGAGTTTCCCGAGGCAATTAGACTTCTCGAGAAAGTCAGCCGAGACAACGCACCGGAAAAATCTGTCAGCGAAAACTTCGCAAAAACGCTTGCCCTTAACCTGATTGGTACTTCGCCCGTGGTCTACGGGTTCGGCGTCTACCGTGGCGTGGCGCTTCGTTACAAGCAGCAGTTCAACGAGAACAGCAAAATCCCAGCCAAATGGGAATCCTTCAGCGAGTTGAATCACAACGAGACCATGGGCTGGGAGAACGCCAAGGAACTTGCCAACGAGTTTTCCGTGGTGTTCCTGAGGGACAAGGCGGAGCCCGTGGAAATTCGTAGTCGAATCGAAATAACCAAAGCGCTGATGAAGCCCTCGGTTTCGAAGATGTTCGAGGTTTGGGCACAGGGCAAGGGCGGGCTGGCTAGGATGTTGTCCACCATACTTGTCGGAGACTTCGCCAGCGTCTATCTGGCGTACTTGCGCGGCGTGGATCCGACGCCCGTCAACACCGTGACTGTGATGAAGCAGAAAATCGAGCAAAACGGAGTCAAAGCCAAGATACTGCGGGAGCTGGAGAAGCTCGCGGCACGGTGAGGCTAAGCAAGAGTTTAAAGGGTAAACCGCACATTTAAAAGTAGAGGCTTGGGGGTCATGACGCCAGAACGCTTGTTCACGAGTTCGCGGGTGTTCCTGATTCTCGGCGTTGCCCTATTGGTGCTCGCGGCTGTGAGTTTTCCGACCCGCATCGTGGTCGGCGACATGGCAGAACCCATGGGTTACGACAAAGTGAACGTGGGCTGGCTCTTTGCTCCCGTGGTCGGAGTCTGGGGCTTAGCCAGCTTGGTCATGGGACTCGCGCAGTCTTCTGCCCCGAGGTCCAGAGTCGAACCATTCCTCTTGTTGATTCTTGCTCTGGTCTCTGCTGGAGCAGCGTACGCAGGCTACTTGGCGTTTGCGTTCGGAACACCCCTTCTGCACTTAGCTGCTGAACCGTTCTTCTGGCTCTACTTCACGCTGTGCCTTGTCCCCGCCATCGTCGTGTATGTCTTCGGCTTCAGGTACTTCAGGGCAAAAGAAAGAGGTGAGTTGCTGGCAAGGAAGAAAACGAAAGTTATGGCGTTTGCTGCCACGCTCACGGTGCCCGTCTCCTACTTTGCGGCGATGCTGTTCTACCTGAACCTCGTCCTCTGAAGGCTAAGTGTTCTGCGCCACAAACTTCTTGAACGCTTCCTCAGCCGCGTCCAAAGGCATCATCTTGGGCGGATGCTTGAACCCGTACGCGCAGATCGCTTCAATCGCGCCCTTCTGCTTCTTGTTCAGCGCCAACTTCAGGGCTCGGACGACGTCGAAGAGGACGCTGCCTGCGTTCGGCGCGTCCACGGTGCTGAACTTCAGGTCGATTTTCATGGGCGCGTTGCAGAAGTAGACGCCGCTGATCCAGAAGTAGCTGTCACGCTTGTTCTGGAGAAAGTCCACGTAGTCGGTGCTGCCTGCCACAACCTCGGTCTTGTACGGCAGGGTTGCGGCGACGGACTCGGTTTTGATGGCGCGCTTCGCGTCCCGCGTCCTGTCCAGCGTGTCGAGTGATTCCGTGCCACCGCCCACGTCCAGCTGGTATGTCTCGGTGATTTTTACGCCGTTCTGCGACAGCAGTTGCAGCAGCGTCTTGTGCAGCGCGGTTGAGCCGACTTGGTCGACGAGGTCGTCGCCCGCAAGCGGCAGCCCAGCTTCTGCGAAGCGTTTAGCCCATTTCGGGTCGCTGGCGATGAAGTTGGGTGTGGCGTTCACGAACCCGCATCCCGCCTTGAGCGACTGCTCCGCGTAGAACTCCGATGCCTTGGCGGCGCCGCTGGGCAGCAGGTTGAGGGCGATTTCCGCGCTGCTCTGCTTAAGTACTTTCGCCACATCGGCGTCGGGTTTGCCGCTGACCTGGACTATGCTCTGGGTGGATTTGCCCACGCCGTCCATGAGCGGACCCTTCTGTACCATGACCTTGGTGGCTGGGACCTCGGTGACCTTCGGAGCGTTGTTGGGCGGGGCGAATATGGCTTGGGCGAGGTCTTTGCCGACCTTGCGCTCGTCGACATCAAACGCGGCGACCACCTCTATGTCCTGGGGCGTCAGGTTTGCCAGGTTGGGGTTGCGGAGTCCTGTTCGGTCGGAGTCCGAGTAGTACCTGAGTCCTTGGACGAGGGCTGAGGCGCAGTTGCCCACGCCGATTAGCGCGATTTTTGTCTTGGGCATTTCCGTCACCGTTGTTGGCATCTCTATTCGTGCCTGTCTTATAAAAGGCTACGCCGACGCGAAGGCAAGCGGTGGCGCATGGTTTTTTCGGAAAAGGCTTAATTCCCTGTTCCAGCAAACCAGTCTCCGCTCCTAAGCGTGAAGGATGATTGCATGAAAGTCTTCGAAAGACCCGGACCCGTAAACACCGATGCCGTAGTGGGCATCGCAAAGAATTCTACCTCAAACGTTGACTATGTTGTTGTCGCGTCCATAACAGGCAGCAGCGCCGTGAAAGTCGCCGAGAAAATCAGGGATAAGAAAGTTGTCTGCGTTACCTGCCCTCAAGGCATGTTCTGGCACGTCACCGAGATGAAGACCGACGTGTTCGCCGAAATTCCTGAACTGAAAGCCGAAAGAGACGAATGGGCAAAGAAGGGACTCAACAAGGTCCCCATGAGCATCACTGAGGAAAACAAGGCGAAGCTTGAGGCGTTGGGCGTCGAGGTTGTCCGAGGAAGCATTCCGCTTTTCGGTCCGAGCTTCTCAATGAGAGTTCACCTACAGAAAATCACATCGCTCGACATCATGGCGAAGACGCTGGAGCTTATTTCAACGGGAACGCTGGTGTGCATGGAAACCGTGCTCATGACTGTAGACTCGGGAGTCATACCGGAGGAACAGACAGTCCTTGCATGCGCGGGCACGGAGCGAGGCTTGGACACGGCGTGGATTGTGAGGAGCTGCGCTTCGGCTAACCTGTTTCATCCTTCAAGGGGCTTCAGGTTCGTGGAGTGCTTGGCGAAGCCACGCATCGCTGCAATTCCCCGCGTAAACGTTGGGTACATCCGATAATCCGGATGCGGTGCGCTAGCAACCTTTAATTTCTCATGGACAATAACCCTAAAACGGTTGATTAGAAATGAGCAGCAGCGACGCCAAATGTGACAAAACCCCCTGCGACAAACTTACCGCCATAAACGAACTCGCTCGCCGAAGAGGCTTCTACTGGCCGTCCTACGAGGTGTACGGCGGCACCGCGGGCTTCGTCACCTACGGTCCCCTAGGCGCTCGACTCAAGCTGAACATCGAGAACAAACTCAGAGAACTCTTCATCGTCAAGACGGGAATCCTCGAGATGGAGTCATCCGTCATCACGCCCGGGAGAGTGTTCGAGGCTTCGGGGCACGTGGACCACTTCAAGGAGCCCATGGTGGAATGCGTCAAGTGTGGCAAGCGCTGGCGTGCTGACCACCTGTTGGAGGAGGCTGCGCACGTGAACTCGGCGGACGCCGAGAAGATGACGCTGGAGGAGATTCAGAAGGCGCTGGAAACGCACAACGTGCAATGCCCTGACTGTGGCGGCGGCTTCAAGGCTCCGCAGCGGTTCCTGACCATGTTCGAAACGACCATCGGACCGTACTCTGGAGCCACGGGTTATGGGAGACCTGAGGCGGCGCAGGGCATATTCGTCGAGTTCAACCGCTTGTACGCCGTGGCGCGGGAGCGGCTGCCCTTTGGCGTCCTCCAGATTGGTCACGCGTTGCGGAATGAGATTTCGCCCAGACAGGGGTTGATTAGGCTTCGGGAGTTCACCATTGCCGACTTGGAGTTTTTCTTCGACCCCGAGGAACCGTGCTGTCACCTGCTGAAAGGCGTGGAGAACGACGTTCTACCCATTCTCCTGTGCAAGACACGGCTGGAGTGTAGCGAACAGCCCACCGCCTTCACCGTCCGCGAAGCCCTCAATCAGGGAATCGTGCATTCCGAGTGGCAGGCGTTCTTCATGGCTATGGCAAAGAAGCTCCTTGTGGAGCTGGGTGTGCCCGCGGAGAAGCAGCGGTTCATCGAGAAGCACCCCTGGGAGAAAGCGCACTACTCCAGCCAGAGCTTCGACCAAGAGGTTCTGCTGGACCGTTTCGGCTGGACTGAAGTTTCGGGTCACGCTTACCGAGGCGACTACGACTTGAGCAGGCACATGGAAGCCAGCGGCGTCGACATGCGAATCTTCAAGGAATACGAGAAGCCTGTGGAGCAGGAGCAGCTTGCGGTGAAGCCTGTCATGGCTAAGCTGGGTCCCGTCTACAAGAAGGAAGCGGGCAAAGTGGCTGATCTGCTGCAGAAGGCGGATGCAGGGGTAGTTGCGGCGGCGCTGAAGAAGGACGGCTGCTACATGGCAGGCGATTTCAAGGTCCTGCCCGAGCACGTAGACATCGTGACGCAGAAAACCATCGTCCGCGGACGGCGGTTCATCCCTCACGTGGTCGAGCCCAGTTTCGGGTCGGATAGGCTGTTCTACGTGGCTCTGGAGTACGCTTACAAGCTTAAGGAGGAGGACCGCGTCGTCCTAAGCTTTCCCCGAGGCATAGTGCCCACGCAGGTCGGGGTCTACCCGCTTATGCCCAAGGATGGGTTGGCGGAGAAAGCCGTAGAAATCCAACAGCTACTCACAGGTAAGGGCTTCATGGTGGAGTATGACGAGACGGGTTCGATTGGCAGGCGGTACGCACGCGCCGATGAGACCGGCATCCCCCTCGGCGTGACGGTGGATTATGACACGCTGAGCGACGGCACGGTGACTATCCGTGACCGTGACTCTTGGTGCCAAGTTAGGGCACGAATCAGCGAGCTTCCGGAGCTGTTGCATGGGTACTTCGAGGGCAGGTTAGACTTCGGGGCGCTAGGAACGCGTGTGCAGACGTGAGGGGTAGCTTTTTTAATGCACCTGCGCACTACAAACCTGATTAACTAGCTGAGGACATGGCGGGAAAGAGTGTGGTTCTTCCAGCAGAAACCGAGGAACGCGTGAAGCGCAGGGCGTTGAACGCTTGCCAAGACAACCTACGCAAGGTCGTGGAGCTGACGAGGAAGACTCCGCAGATGGTGGAGCACTTCGCGAAGGGCGACAAAGCGTCGGCGAAGCTGCTTTTCACTGAGATTAAGCGCGGCGAAGAAGAAGTTATCAAGGCGCGGCAGATGGTTTCGCAGGAACTGGCGGAGATTGGTGCCATCCTGATTAGCAGGGAGGACTTTTTGAGGTTCACAAACCTGACGAGCGAGATTGCCGACTTCTCCGAGGGCATCGCCTTCTACCTCGTCGAGCTGATGGAGCACAGCTGGGTGGTGCCGAGCGACATAAAGAAGGACTTGATGCGGCTGTCCGAGGCGGTGTTGGACTGCGTGCTCAAGCTCCGAGAGACGATGATGGTTCTGAACTACGGGTCTGCGAAGACGCTGGAGAAAGCCAAGGATGTGGAGACCGCTGAGAGAATCGTGGACGACGTTTACCGTGCGTTGGCGATTAAGATCCTAAACAGCAAGATTGACCTGCCCGCGCTGTTCATCATGCGTGACATCCTGCAGCTGCTCGAGAACTCGGCGGATAAAGCTGAGGACGCGGCGGATGCCGTTCGTGTTCTCTCGTTCATCATGTAACCTTGAAAGGCGAAGAGCGGATGCCTAAGAAAGTCAAGGTCGAGTTGCTCGAAAATTTCCTCGTAGTCTGGGACTCTGCCGAAGGGTCGCAGTTGTACCGAAATGGCTACTATGGGAAGCCGTTGGGCATCTCCAAACCGAAGATTCCTGAGTTCACCGTTCCGCTTATTCTCGACTTGATGGAGGGGTTGTACCTGGCGGAGAAGGGCACCATAGCTGTTTTCGACGAGGCAGGCAAGAAGGTAGGGTTGGCGAAGCTGCGGCAGAAGGCTAAACAGCTTTATGAGGAGTTTGACGAGAAGTACGTCGTCTACCAGGACCTGCGGGAGAGCGGTTTGATTGTGACGCCGGGCATCAAGTTCGGATGCGACTTTGCAGTGTACAAGTATGGTCCCGGCGTGGAGCATGCGCCTTACATGGTTTCGGTTAAGACGGGTGACGCGGACATTTCGGCGACGGAGATTGTGAAGGCTGGGCGGTTGGCGACGACGGTGCGGAAGCGCTTCATCATAGCTGTGCCTGGTTTGGGTGCGGATAAGGTTCGGTACTTGATTTTTAAGTGGTTCCGTGCTTGAGCGTTTAGCTTGCGATGAGGGTCTGGTTTCGGAAGTCGCCTCGCACGTGTTGATGAGGGTAGATTTTTGAGGCTGTAAGGTTGCTGCCTTCTTCTATCGTGACGTCGTCGGCTACGACTGAGACTTCGGTTATCTTCGTCTGGTTTCGTCCTGTTGATAGCACGGTGGTGTGTCTGCCGATGATGCTGTCGAGGATTTGGGCGTTTGCGCCTATGATGACTCGGTCGAGTACGGCGCTGTTTTCGACGATGGCGCCTTTTTCGATTTGGGTGTAGTTGTCGATGCAGGAGTTGACTATGCGGACGCCGTCTTCTATTTGGCAGTGTCTGCCTATGAGGACGTCGCCTTCGATTTCTATTTTGCCTTGTTTGATTTTGCGGATGATTTCTTGTCTGCGTTTTTCGCTGTCGTTGCTTTCGCCCTGAACCCAGATGTGTTTGTCGGGGCTGATTCTTCCGCCGAAGTCGGTGAGCATGCTGAAGTCTCCGTGGAGGAGGTCTTTCATGGCTTCCAAGTAGTTCTTCGGGGTGCCGACGTCGAACCAGTCTCCTTTGAGGGTGTAGCCGTAGACTGGGTGTCCTGTCTGGGTCATGTAGGGGATGAAGTCGTAGCCGAAGTCGAGGCGGTGTTTTTCTTCGATGATTTGTTTGATTCCTTTTTCCTTGAAGACTTTTTTGACTTCGGGTGAAACCACGTAGAGTCCTGTGTTGGCGAGGTTGCTGGGGGCGTCTTTCGGCAGGGGTTTCTCGACGAAGCACCGGATGCGGCTGTCTTTGTCTATGTCGGCTATGCCCAGGCCTTCGACGTTGGTGACTTCGCGGAGGACGATGGTCATGGCGGCGCCTTTGTCTCGGTGGAACTGGATGAGGTCTTTGACGTTTATGTCGAATATGTTGTCGCCTTGGACGGCGAAGATGGGGTTGTTGATTTCGTAGTATTCCATGTTTATGCGGGCGGAGTCTGCGCTTCCCAAGTCATTGACGTTGGGTTGGTATTTGATGTGGACTCGGGGTTTGATGTTGTAGCGTGCGCTGAAGCCTATGCCTGACTCGAAGTAGTCGAAGAGGTCGCGGTAGTTGGTGTAGCCTTTGACGCCGAAGATGAAGTGTCGGATTCCTTGGTTTGCGAGGGAGAGGAGGGAGAATTCGACGAGGGGGCGGTTCAGCATCCTGAGGCAGGCTTTGCTGGTTTCCGCGGTGAGGGGCATGAGGCGGGTGGCTTTTCCGCCTACTGGGATTATGACGCGGATTCGTTCTGGGGCGAAGCTGTCGCCTACGAGCGGGGCGTAGTTGTTTATACTCAAGATGGTCACCCGTGGGTTTTCTTCTACTATCTGTTGAGGGTGTTATAAGCTTTGCAATGTGCAGAAAGGGTGGCGGACGAGGCATCGGCTATTGTGTGGTTTTGGGGATTGGGAGTCTGACTGTGAAGGTGCTGCCTTTGCCTTCTTTGCTTTCGAAGGTGATTGTGCCTTTTTGGGCTTCGACGAAGCGTTTGACCACTGCCAGTCCGAAGCCTTGCCCCTTGGCTTTGGTTGTGAAGAGGGGCTTGAAGATGTTTGGTTTGTTTTCTTCCGGGATGCCTACGCCCGTGTCCTTTACGCTGATGACGGCGTGTTGGTCTTCGCGGTTGACTTCTATGGTTATTCTTCCTTTATTGGAAATGGCTTGGATGGCGTTGATGATGAGGTTTGTGAGGACTCTTTGGGTCATAGCGCGGTCTATCATGAGTTCTGGAATGGAGTTTTCGACTTTGGTGGTGAGAGTCATAGCCTTGGGGATTTCGATGTCCCTGAGGGTTTCCTGAAGGAGTTGGCTGATGTTGGTTTTCTCTGGCTGGGGCTTGACGGGTTTGGTGTAGTCTTGCAGGTCGGTGACGATTTTGTTCATGTACGTAACTTGGTCTTCGATTATGTTCAGCGTCTCTTTCAGCTGGTCTTTTGAGGGTCCGTCTTGGACTTGTTTGAGTTCGTCTTTGGCGATGTAGAGTTCGCCGACTATGGTTTGCAGGGGATTGCGGAGGTCGTGTCCCACCATGCCCGCGGTTTCGCCTATGGCCGCGAGGCGTTCTTGGTTTTTGAGGGCTTCGGCTTTTTCTTTGACTTCCGCTTCCAAGCGTTTTGTGTAGTTCTTGATTTCTTCTTCCATGTGTTCGGTTAGGTCTGTGACGACGGCGTAGGTGGCTTCTGCTCCGTCGACCGTGACATTGTTAAACGACATTATCGTTGGAACGAGTGTGCTGTCGATTCTTTGAAGCATAATTTCTTTGCTGATTCTGTTCTTGCCGCTTCTGCATTCTTTGAGTAGTTTTTCGAAGGCTTCCGCGTGAGAGGGTGAAATGTGTTCGCGGATGCTGCGACCTGTGACTTTCTCCAGAGGAAGTTTTAGCATGTTGGCTAGGCTGGTGTTGGCGTAGAGGACTGTTTGGACGTTTTTGGAGAGCTGGCGGCGCCTTCTTTCATCTGTTCGATGAGAACGCGGTAGGATTGGTCGGCGCCTCTGAGTGTGAAGACTCGCTCTCCCTGTGGGGTGTTGATGATGAGGGCGTCGACTTCATCGTGCCGTATGGCGCGAAAAGTCTCCTGAAGGTCGTTCAGCTGCGCCTTGAGTTTCTCGTTCTCTCGTTGGAGTTGCTTTCGTGTGGGCGCGTTTTTCTTCTGCATCACTGGTGCCTCTTGGGAGTTTCTTCTTTCTTTGGAATTATGTTCAGTCCGTATAGGACACGTTCTTTGTCCGACATGTCTCCGATTAGTTTCCTGACGGGGAGCGGAAGTTTCTTGACTAGGGTGGGTGCCGCAATGAGTTGGCCTTCGCGGGCGAGTTCGGGCTGCTGATAGATGTCTATGACTTCAAGTTCGTAGCGTCCTTGAAGGTATTCTTCGCAGATCTTTCTCAGATTCCTTATGGCTTGGGTGGATTTTGGCGTCATCCCAGTGACGTACAGGCGCAGGGTGTACTTCTCTTTGGGTGCCTCAACCGCTCCAGGCGCTGCGTCCTTCTTCTTTCTGTCCACCATCAAAGACGCCTCGGGTCTGCGTTATATCGCCGCCGGTCGGAGGTCGAGTCCGACGAGGACGCGTTCGGTGTTGGAGAGGTCGCCGATGATTTTTCTGATGGGCGGCGGAAGCTTCCTGACAAGTGTGGGGATGGCGAAGATTTGGTCGCCCGTCGCAAGCTGCGGGTTCTGGGTGAGGTCGACTATTTCGATGGTGTACTTGCCTTGGAGGTGTTCCTCGGCGATTTTTTTCAGGTTGTTGAAGGCGGCTATGGATTTGGGTGTCTGGCCGGCTGTGTAGAGTCTGAGTTCCCACGTATCGGGTTTGTCTAATGTTTTCCCTTTAGTTTTCTTAGGTGCCTTGCTCACTTGCCTCGCCTCTTTCGGGCTTTCATCTTCCCAGTTTCACCGTTTGTTCCTCGACGATGACCCATGTCGACTCGGTTCTGAGCTAAGACTTCCGCCCTGAGCTTCGCCTCGTTCATGAGCTTGTTGGCTTCTTCCAAGTCTTGCTCGAACTCAGCTTTCAACTGCTCAACCTTGGCTTCCATGACTTTGCGCTTACGGTCGACGGCTCGCTGCATGCTCTCCGTATTCTCTTTCTTAAGCAGAGCCTCTGCCTTGTCCAATGCTTCCTGAGTGACGCGAGCTGCACCCGTGAGGACGCCACCCGGACCAGCGTAAACATCGACCAGCTGAATGCCGTCTTTGCCGAAGGTGAACTCGCGAATCTGGTTCGAGTGCTCCATGCCGCGGGACTTGATTATGTAGATTCCTTTGTTGCGTTCGCCGCCGATTTCGATATCTCTCAGCAGAATCATAGTGTCCATAAGGGAGGAGACGCCGGTTTCTGATTTCTCGATGGGTACGCCCACGTACGAGAGGTTCGTCATAAGCGTGGTTATCCCCATATTCTTTAGGTAATCTATCAGGCGGGTGAGCATGAGTTGGACGTCGACTTCGGTGCTGACCGTAATCAGGTTGGTGATGGGGTCGATGATGACGGCGCTGGGTTTGAATTTGTTTATTAGCTTCTCCATCAGAGACAAGTGCATTTCCAACCCGTAGAACGTTGGGCGAGTCGAACGAATCAACAGCAGACCTTTCTTCACCCAAGGTTCCAAGTCTATTCCGACTGAACGCATGTTTCGCATAATCTGTTCTGGTGACTCTTCAAAGGCAAAATACAGACAGCGCTCCCCGCTCTTGCAGACGGCGTTAGCGAAACTTGCAGCCAAGCTGGTCTTGCCCGTTCCAGCCGGTCCACTGATGAGTATTGTGCTGCCCTTGTAGAAGCCTTTTCCGTCCAACATCGCGTCAAGCCGCGGGATGCCCGAGGAGACGCGCTCCATCGTGACCTTGTACGTGAGCCCGATGGACGTGATGGGCAGGATAGACAGACCCGTATCCTCAATCAAGAACGGGTACTCGTTCGACCCGTGCATGGATCCCCTGTACTTCGCGATGCGCAGGCGCCTCGTGGCAATTTGGTCGTGAACTCTGTTGTCGAGGAGGATGACGCAGTCGGAGATGTACTCCTCCAGGCCGTACCGCGTCATCGTACCCGGTATCGTGCCTGTTTCGCCTGTGATTACCGTTGTCACGCCTTTGTTCTTGAGCCAGGCGAACAGCCTGCGCAGTTCAGCCCGCAAAATTCCCTGATTGGACAGACCCGCAAACAGCGACTCGATGGTGTCTAAAACCACGCGCTTAGCTTTGACTGAGTCGATGGCTTGGTTTATCCTGATGAAGAGCCCCTCAAGGTCGTACTCGCCTGTTTCTTCGATTTCGCTCCGCTCGATGCGGACGAAGTCGATTGCCAACTTCTTCTCGTCAATGAGCTTCTTCAGGTCAAACCCCAGAGAGGCAACGTTCTGAGTGAGTTCTTCACCCGTCTCCTCGAAAGCCATGAAAACACCAGATTCACCAAACTCAGTCGCCCCGCGCACCAGAAACTCGATTCCCATAAGCGTTTTTCCGCTGCCCGCCACACCACACACCAAGGTGTTGCGTCCACACGGCAAGCCGCCGTAGGTTATCTCGTCCAAACCCTGAATGCCCGTCGGGCACTTCTGCAAAACAGATGGTGATTTTTCCGCTCTCTTCTCCGTCATAGACGTTCCTCGGTAAAACTATGCATTTCACGTGGGAGAACCGAATATTTAAGATTTTGGCTACAAGTTGAACTCCAAACTCACGCAACAAAAACGCCAAAAAGTCTCTCCGCATCAAGAAAAATAGCGTCGAACAAACGATACGCTTCTTGCCTTGCCAAACCGGTGCAGCTCAGAAACCGTGGGCAAATCCAGTTTGGCGACAACCGCGTCCGTCCGCGACAAGTCACCAATGACTCTTGCTTTAGGCGACGGTGACTCCTTCACCACAGTCGGGCAAGCCATGATATTATTGTCCCGAGCCTGCGCGGGGTCCTTCGCCAAATCCACCACCTCAATCTTGTACTTCGAGTCCAACCGGTCCTCACAGACCTGCTTGAGGTTTAGGTAAGCCTTAGCGCTCCTCGGCGTCTGACCGCATATGAACAGCTTGAAAACCCAAAAATCAGACAAAGAACCCTGAGGAACACCCTTGTCATTACTCATCAGTCTCCCTCCTCGAACACGCCGCCAACAAGCCAAACCAACAGGAAAAGCATTCGGACACAGGCAGCCCCCTCATCCCCCGAGCATTCTGCATCGTTATTCTGCGTGCACTCATAGATAAGACTTCGCATTTCTCTCACATGACAACTCGAGAATGCGCCAGCAGAAACGCACAACCAGCCAAGAAAAAGCACAACGAGCTTCAAGGCTCAACTAGCAGGGAGAAAGCAGCGGTTCACCGCCACTTCTCCAGCACCGACTTCAACACCACAGCGTTGTTGCACTCTACGTCACGCGCGGAAAAAAGCAGAGTCACCACACCCTTCTCCCGTTCAAGCTCCAGAATTCTCTGCGCCAGCTCCTTTTTCCCAGCCAACTCAGCCTCGTACCGCTCGCTGAACTCCCTGTCCTTCTCGGGCTCATGGTGGAACCACTTCCGCAACTCATCACTGGGCGCAATCTCCCGCAGCCACAGATCAACCTTGGCCTTCTCCTTCGACAGGCCCCTAGGCCAGAGACGGTCCACGAGGATGCGAAACCCGTCCGACGCCGCGGGCGACTCGTAAACGCGTTTGATTTTTATCAAAAGGACACCCAGTCTACTCTGCCCGCCCAACTTCTTATACCTTCCCGCCATCAATCGGCAGCGTCCGGGGCACGGTGAATCTTATAACCCAGCACTCACAGAATCAGAGCCATGCACAAAGCAGAGGGCTACGTGCGGCTGATGCGCCCACTCAACTGCGCCATGATGGGATTCGCCGTCCTCGTAGGCGCCGTCCTCGTCGACCCAGACTTAGTCGTGGCGCACTGGCTCTGGATAGCCTACGGCTTTGTGACCGGCTTCACGCTGTGCGCAGCCGCCATGACCATAAACGACTACTACGACCGAGCCATAGACGCCATAAACGAACCCAGACGCCCCATCCCCAGCGGCACAATCCGCCCCAACGAAGCCATAGCGTTCGTCGCCATCCTCTCAGCCGTCGGTTTCGCGTTCGCCTTGCTCGTCAGTCCGCTCTGCCTCGCCGTCGCCCTGGCGTCAATGGCTATTGTGGCGACTTACCTGACCGTGGGCAAACGCACAGGCTTACCGGGCAACTTCCTCGTCAGCGCCTGCGTAGCTATCCCCTTCATCTATGGCAGCGTCACCGTCGTCGGCACCGTCGGGTTGAACGTCGTCTTCTTCGCACTGATGGCTTTTCTGTCGAACACAGGCAGAGAAATCACCAAAGGCATCGTCGACATCGCAGGCGACAGAGCTGGCAACGTGAGGACGCTGGCGGTGCGGTTCGGCGAGAAAACCGCCGCTGCGGCTGCAGCCGCCTTCTACTTGGCTGCGGTGGCTCTGACGTCCATTCCCTACTTGATGGGCTTAGTTTCCGTGTGGTTCATCCCGCTCGTGCTGGCAACCGACATTGGACTCGTCGCCTGCTCAGCCATCCTACTGCTGGATCACTCGCGGGAGAAGGCGCGAAAAGTCAAGAACGCGGTGCTCCTGCTGTTCATCGTCGGCTTGTTGGCTTACGTCGTCGGCGTATTCAAATGAAACGCTTGCACAGCAGAAGGCGGAACGGATTTCTCTACTGCCAACGTGCGGAAATTGTACCGATTCTGTAAATCAGACCCATATCCAAGAGGCTTGTTTAACATTCTGTTGCATCAGCAAATCCAATCGAAGCCCCACGTATATACGCCCATGATGCACACGTGTTAACAATACATAAGTACACACATCGCCCCATCACAACGTAGAGGATGTTAACATGAGTGAACGCTTTTCGAAGAAATGGGAAGCCAAACGGGACGGAGAATCCATAACCAGCGTCATCCGCGGAACCGTCACCCCACAGCAACCGCTGAAACCACGCCTTGACATGGCCGTCCGCCGACTGGAACTGCAGATACAGAAACTCGACCAAGCAAGCGACCGATTCAGCCAGAAAGACAGGTCGCTATTCGCCAAAATCGTCGACGCCTATGCCAAGCATGACACGGCGCACGCGAACATCTACGCCAACGAACTCGCTGAAGTCCGCAAGATGGAAAAACTCGTCATGAACGCGCGTCTCGCACTGGACCAGGTTACGCTCAGAATCCGCACGGTCACGGAATTCGGCGACCTCGTCACCACGCTGGGCCCCTGCATCGGCGTCCTCCGCTCAGTCAACGTCGGACTCTGCGGTGTACTCCCCGAGGCAGAAAACGAACTCGGCGATATTGGCAACATGCTCAGCGGCCTGATGTTTGACTGCGGAACGAGCAGCGGCATGTCCCTCAACTTCAACAACGTCAACGAAGACGCAGCCAAAATCCTGAACGAAGCAGCCGTCGTCGCGGAGCAGAAGGTAAGCGCGAACTTTCCAGACCTGCCGCCTGGCATGCCCACAAGCTCAGCAAGCGACAAGTCAAAGGCGTAATCCGCTTTTCTCTCCGCTTAACTCATATCCTTCCTTTTCTTTTTTCCCCGCTCAGAACCTGTGAACCCACATAGTCTTCCGCGTTTTTCCGTTCACCGTCCGCTCTCTCCTGCCAGTCAGCTCCTCGATGTCGATGACGACGCAGCAGGCTTCACCCGTGCGGTTGCGGTCGAAGACTTTGCCGCCCTCGGACACGGGTTTGCGGTAAATCGCCTTGTACTTTGCGTGCAACAGTTGGAAGAAGGCGTACTTCGCGTCAGCATCCTCCTCTATCCTTGCCGTGCCCGTGGCGATGACGCTGTCGTAGTCCAAGTGGCACAGCGCGTCGTAGTGGTAGCTGACCTCGCCCATGTACTCGTCCACCTCGAAGGCGCAGTGCGGGTTCTTTGCGATGAGGCCCAGCTTCTTGCCCTTCCAGTCGCAGTGGAAGCCTATCCTGCCGGGCAGGTAGGCGAAGTTTAGGGGGATAAGGTAGGGCGTTGAGCCGTCGCACAGCGCTAGCCGCCCCACCTCCGCGCGGTTCAGGACCGCTTCCATCTCTTTCAGTCCGTCTTTGGAGAAAGTTGCCTTGTCCAACGGGTCCACTTCCAGTCCTCTATGTTGGTCTCTTGAGGCTTGATAAGCTTTGCCAGCCGCAAGAGAGCCGCGGAGACCCGAACCAGACCAGCCACCACTAGTGTGCCCGTTGCATGGCAAGAAACGGGTGTTCTAAGAATTGGACTTATATCCCTCCTGCACGGCATACATGGGCAAGGAGTCTAGCCGATTGAACGCGGAACAAGAAAACGACCTAGAATACGCCCTCCGAGGCAAAGCCTGGAAGGTCTACTGGCACCTCCTCAAGACCGGTAGCCCCCAAAGCGTCCGCGAAGTCCAACGCGCCCTCCACTTCAGCAGCCCCAGCGTTGCACATCACCATCTGGAGCAGTTGCGGGAGCTCGGCTTGGTTGAAAAGCAAGATGTTGGCGGACACTATCTGCTGGTGAACGATGTCAAAATTGGCGTCCTCAAGCACTACGTGAAACTTGGCAAGCTGCTGTTCCCACGGTACTTCTTCTACGCGCTGTTCTCCACAACCGTCTACCTGGCATTCATCGCGCTCTTTATGCAGGGTTTCAGCCGGGAAACTCTGTTCATCCTCGCCTTCGGAGCCGTAACCACCGTCATATTCTGGGCAGAGGCACTCCGCGTTTGGTCGCTCCGTCCGTACTAACAAGTGGTACGCACCGTACTGAGGCTTAGCATAAAATAAACTCACAGCATAACGCTAAACAGGAAAAAAGGTGAAAAGAGAATGGTCCAGAAAGAAATCAAGAAGAAAACGTCAGCTTACGGCTTAGTAGGCATACTCGCAGCCATAGTCCTCGTAGCCATGGTCTACAGTTACGGCACAACCCCCGCGGTTCTGCCCCCACCCAGCGCCTCGCCAACAGGCACAGGCTCACCCACGGGCACGCCAAACGGCTCGCCCAGCACTTCACCGCTTTCTTCTCCGCTGCCAAGTCTGCCAGAACCCACCGTCATCCCCATGCCCAGCCCGACGCCTGAACCTAATCCGCCTGAGATTTCGCCCATGAAAACTTTCTCGTCTTACGATGAACTCAAGAACTTCATCGTGACGAACACCAAGTCAGCCAACGCGCCAGAGGTTTACTGGACGATGCCAACTCCAAGTGTAGCGCCAACGCCGATGCCGGCGCCTACCCCGGCTCCTGCGCAAGCTTTAGCTCCCACGGGTGGCCTCGCGACCAGTGACAGCAGGAGTCTCTTTACCGCCACGACGGCGTCTGGCTATTCGACCACGAACATCCAAGTTGCCGGAGTCGACGAAGCAGACAGGGTGAAGACCGACGGCAGGTACATCTACGTCATTAGCAACAACGCGGTTTACATCTTGGACGCTAACCCGCCAGACGCTAAAGTCGTCGCCAAACTCTCGTTCGACGAGGCATCCGTGTCTGGAATCTTCCTGAGCCAAGACGGCAGCAAACTCGCCGTGCTCGGAAACCAGTACAGGTACTACACTTACGACAAGATGCCTGCCGGAGCAGCAATAATGCCGCCGAACTTCAACAGCGGATCCACGTTCATATCAGTCTACGACGTGACGAACAAGGCTCAGCCCGTGCTCGCGAGAAACTTCACGATGAGCGGCAGCTACTTCAACTCGCGGATGATAGGCAACTACGTGTACATCATAGTGACCGAATCAGCCTACCTCTACGGCGACGTTGTCCCGCTGCCCATAGTGTACGAGGGCGCCAAGTTCTCTCAGGTTGACGCTTCCAGAGTGTACTACACGGATGTCGTTGATTCTTCCTACACTTACACGACTTTCATCGCGTTGAACATTGCGGACGCGGCTCAGGCGCCGACCAACATGACTCTCATGACGAGCTACGCAAGCGACCTGTACGTTTCGCTGAACAACATCTACGTGACCTACCCAGTCTGGGGCGAGAAGGGCACGACCACGATGATTTACAGGATACACGTCGCGGACGACACTCTGACGTTCTACGCTAAAGGAAACGTGACTGGCTCAGTCCTCAACCAATACTCCATGGACGAGTACAACGGGTACTTCCGCGTAGCAACCACCTCGTGGGATTCCTCGCCGATTCGCAGCAACGTTCAATCCAAGCAGCAGAACAACGTCTACGTCCTCAACATGAGCCTCGCAGTAGTCGGGAAACTGGAGAACCTCGGCTCGGGCGAAAACCTCCACGCAGCCAGGTTCATGGGCAACCGATGCTACCTCGTGACCTTCCAGAAGACCGACCCACTGTTCGTCATAGACTTGACCGAGCCGAGCAACCCCACAGTCCTCGGCGAGCTCAAGATGCCTGGGTACAGCGATTACCTGCACCCGTATGACGAGACGCACCTGATCGGTGTGGGCAAAGAGGCAGTGGAAGCTCAAGAGGGCGACTTCGCCTGGTACCAGGGCATGAAGATTGCGCTGTTCGACGTCAGCAACGTGAACGAGCCCAAGCTAATGTCGAACTTCACCATCGGCGACCGAGGCACGGATTCGCCTGCGCTCTACGACCCGAAGGCGTTCCTGTTCGACCAGTCGAGACAGCTACTTGTGCTGCCGATTAACCTGTACCAGATAGATCAGAAGCAAGCCTCGCAGGGGCCAAGCGCCTACGGCAAACTCGTGTGGCAGGGAGCCTACGTGTTCCAGGTCACGCTTGACGGCGGCTTCGTCCTCAGAGGCAGAGTGAGCCAGGTCGACAACATACCGCTGACCGACCCGTTCGCGCTGCTTTCCGGAGACTACCAGTCGCAGGTGTACAACCACTTCATCGAGCGAGCGCTGTACATAGACAACGTGCTGTACACGGTTTCCAATGCGAGAGTGCAGCTCAATAGCCTGGACAGCCTTGCGCTGCTGGCGAAGATTGAACTGACCTAAACCCTCAACCTTTCCTTTCTCTTTTTTTGCTATTGCGTTTCGAACATGGTATTTTCATATGGAGCAAACAAAGATTTTGCTTGACATTCCGCCGTGGCAATTAACTTGGGGTTTGAACCTTGTTGTGTACTTCAAAGAGCATTGCTACAGGTTTTCTTCGCAGATACTTAACTTCTCCTCTCTTAGCGAAATAGTTTCTTACAATGTCAATGACCGTTCTCCCACCGACAATACCTGCAACAACAGCAAGAGGTGGGTATACTGAGGATGCCAAACCCAAAACTCCACTTACCACCGTTGTAGATGCGTCAATCTGGTACTGCTTCTTGTACTTCTCATCCAATGTTTTGATTTCGGCATTGTGCCGTTTGAATGCCTCATTTAAGTTGTATTTCACTTGCCTTCCTACTTCCGCAAATTCCGTTTCATCTGTTGTTTGAATTTTGTCAATATTCTTGCCGATGATGTCCCGCATTTCTTGAAGTTCCCCATTCTCTCGCATCTTCTTGATTTTATCTAACGGGACATCGCCCAACCAGTTTAACGATTTGTCGTGGAGAACATTAAGAATCAAGGCATCTTTGGACAATGTTGGCTTCCCTCTTGATTGAGAAATGATTTCGCTGTCGTTCTTCAAAAGTAGAAGCAGACTATTCCAGACACCCTTGAAGTCAGTAACAAAGTTGCTCGTGTACCTGCCATTAACGGCAATATCGTATGAAGCCATGCTAAATCGCCCACGGATAATTGCAAACAAGACACCCGACAGTGGATATTGTTGACAGTATTTTTCTTCATAGTAGTCCCTAATGCTGATACATTTCTCTTCTGTTAACATTGTACCATCAGGATTAATTATCGGCACATCGGATTTCTGAACTTCTGAAAGAAACTCCTTGAAATTCTTGAATTTTTCAAGAAAGTTAAATACTTCTTCTGCTGAACTGAAACTCCTATTAAATAACAATGAACTGTAGAGTGGAACAATGTGGTTTTCAACAAGGTTCTGGGTGGCTTCATACGTGTGTCTTTCTTGCAGTATCAGCGTAGTGCTTGGAGCAAGGTAGCAAATTGGTGGGTTAACGTCGGAGTCAAATAGCTCTTTGTTTGCCAAAAGTTGAAGTGCATATTGTGCAACAATATGAAATGCTTGTCCCTCACCTGTTCCTCTTAGCTGCAAAGCCATTAGTTCCGAAAGTATAGGGTCATTGATTATCGTTGTGTCTGAATATAGTGCAGTCTTCTTTAGAAAATTAAAAGTCTTCTTTGTTTTGTTCAGGTACATGTACGCATCACCGAGGTAGGATGAGCGTACACCACCCAAGTCATCTAATGCTTCTGACTGAAAGTTCCAGTCGAGTTTTGAAATGTCTTCATACAGGGATGTTAGAACAGGCTTTGCCATCTGGCGTGGGTAAAGTTCCGCAACGGCATCGACTGACTCCTGCAGCCCTGAGATGCCTCTTTTTGCCACGAATTTTGCAAGCTCGCCAAAGTAGTCTTGTAGGATTGAAAAGTATTTTTCGCTTACTTTGCTCAACTGAATCCCTGAGACTCTAAGAGGTTGTTTTGTCAAATTGTTGATTTAACTCTTTAGTCGCCAAGCGCTACCTATGACACTCACCTGTCACCATAGTTCACCCAGCTCCAAATACGTTTGCCTCTGCCCACTCTGCTCTGGATAGACCCCTCTATAGGTTTCTGCAATGAGTTTCTAATAGGCTCCAAATACGTTCGTGTGCTGTTTTCTGCATCTTTTTGGCTGATTCCTCGTCCAATAGCAGACCTATCCTCTACGTTTTCTGCTGCAGAGGAGACCCCTCTACTGGTTTTCTGCATACATTGGCTATTAGGCTCCAAATATGCAGGCAGAAACAGATTCTATGCTGTGTCGGGTTCTACGTGGACTGTGACGACTGCGTCCGTGCATTTCTCGCCGATTTCCTTCTCGAGGTCCGACGCCATCGCGTGCGCTTCTGCGATTGAGACTTGTTTTGCGAAGGCACATTTTATGCTTATGTATCGTTTGCCTCCTGCGTTGTAGGTCAGCACTCGCCTGACTCTTATATTGTGCGTGGCTTTCTCGGCTATTCCCTGGATGAAGCGTTTCAGCTCTTCGTCGCACGTTTCGCCGTCGGGTGCCTTCTCTCCGTACGGTTCAACGTGCACCGTCACGTCTTCGAGCTGCTTTATCGACGTGTACAGTCGGGTTTCAATTTTCTCGGCGACGCTGTGCGCATCATCCACCGACAACTGCGGGTTCACCAGGGCATGCAGCGTTATGTAGAGCTTGCCGCCGGCGTAGACGGTGGAGATCTCATGCACTTCTTGGACGCCTTCGACTCGGGCGAGTTGCTCGACCAACTGCTCCATTCCCCCCTGCCTCTCCAGCGGTTCGATATGGATGGTGGTGTCCACCATTCCGAAGACCTCCGCCAGCCGCTTCTCAATTCTTGAGGCAAGGGCGTGGGCTTCCTCGAGGTTCATGGAGTTGGAAACTTGAACGGTGACTTCGACGAACATTTTTGAACCTGCTTTTCTGGTGCGCAGGTTCTGGGCTTGGAGCACACCTTCTTGGGTGAGGATTTCTCTTCTGATTCTCTGCACGATGTCGCGGGATGCCGCGTCGCTCAGCTCCATCACGCTGCTTCTCACGAGGTTCAGACTCATGTAGGTTAGCAGGATACCAAGGGCGATTGAGGCGATTGAGTCCGCCCAGAAAACTCGTGCTACCGCGGCTAAAGCGAAACCCAGAAGAGCGATGACCGTGCTGCTCAGGTCGGCGATGGCATGATAGAAGCCAACCTTGACCGTCGCACTCTGGGCGCTTCCAGCTTTCCTGAAGATGACAATTCGGGTGAAGTCCATGGTGAATGTGAAACCGATGGCGAAGAAGCCTGCCTGCTCCAAACCCAGCGCGATGCTTCCACCCTGCGTCAGCCTCACGGCAGCTTCGTACACCACGAGGATGGCGATGCCAATCACGACGAGACCGCCGGTCAGGCCACCGATGGTTTCGAACTTCTCATGTCCGTACAGATGGTCTTCGTCTGGCGGTTTCAGCGCTGCCCTAGTCGCATAGAAGAGAAGTATGCTTGTGACGGTGTCCAGCATGGCGTGCATGCCGTCGCTCAGGACAGCCAAGCTGTTCACGAGCAAGCCGATTGAGACTTCTACGAGAACCACGCTGCCGATGGCGAAGGTGGACAGCTTGAGACTCCTGATTTTGTAGGCGTTTTCCTCGGAAACTTGCATCACAATCAGTAGTACTAGGCGCGGATCCAGAGGGATTTAAGAATTGCGAAAGCCTTAACCCAGACACATTTCCCTGGGGAACGCGGTTTTTTCTGCTTTCAGCTTAAATAAGACCAAGCTCCAAGAGCATGGCAGCATGAAGGTTTCTGAACGGCTACGGGGCGAAAACGCGGTCCTCTCGGGCAACTTCCTACTGCTGATGGTTACTTGGGTTTTGATGTACGCCACGCAGCCCATTCCAGACACTTTCTCAAGCATATACTACGTAAACCTGGGCGCCACGCCTTTTCTGCTGTCCGTCATGTTTTTCGCAGGCTCCATCGCCATCGCGTTCGTGCAGTTTCCAGGCGGCTACCTAGCGGACAAGCACGGTCGCCGGTGGCTCATCGCCACGATGTCCTTTGGACTGTCTGTGGGGTACCTGTTCTTCATCTTTGCGCCAACCTGGCATTTCGTCGTCGTGGGCATGGTCATCCAAAACCTCTGCCTCATCTACCAGCCTGCCTTGCTGGCGATTATGCTGGATTCACTGGAGCCAGGCAAGAGGGGCACGGGTTTCAACGTTCAGACTGTCCTGGTGAACTTGGTTGCGCTTCCGGCGCCGCTCATAGCTGCTGTGCTCGTGCTTGTTAATGGTGAGTACGTTTCGCCCCAGTCGGACTTCGGCATGCGCGTCGCCTACGCCATAGTCCTCGTGGCTTATCTGGTGGCTGCGTTCCTGCGGTTGAGACTCAAAGAGACACTGCCGTCCAACGGCAACGGAAGTCGCCCAAACATTCTGCAGGCGTTTCGAGAATACCCTAAGATTGTGAAAGAGAGCTGGCAGGTTTGGAGCAGAGTGCCCAGATCAGCGTTCTACCTATTCCTGACAACCACAGGCATCAACAGCCTGGTCGCGGGCTGCCAGATTTTCTTCGTCATCTACGCCACCGAGGTCTTGAAGCTCTCTGGGGCGCAGTACGCTATCGTTATGGCGTTCATGTACTTGAGCGTGGCGCTGCCTGCATTCTTGGCTGGGTTGAGGATGGACAGCGTGGGGCGGAAGCGTTTCCTCGTGCTAGGCTACTTAATGTACATTCCCGCGATGCTGCTCTTCGTCGTTGCGGACTTTTACCTGCTTCTGCTGTCGTTTTTCCTGTTCGGACTGGGGAACATGTTACGGGTAAACAGCTCCCAGGTGTTGCTGGGTGACCTGGTGCCGCGTGACCTTCGGGGGAAAGCCGTGGGGTTCGTGCAGTTCTTCATGTACTTGGCGCAGGCGTTCGTCTACCTCCTCGTCGGGTTCCTCTATTCGTACGTGGCGACTTGGCTGCCGTTCGTGCTGCTGGCTGCGGCTGCGGTACCGCTCGGACTGCTCGTAGTGTTCAGGGTTTCGGAGCCCAGCGTCAAACAAGTGTAGCGTGTCTGAAAGAGTCAGCCTCAGCCCGCTTTTTTCTGCTTTTCCAGCAACCCCTGCGCCGTTTTGCCGATAGCTCGGAATAGATAGGCATTTAGGTTTGAAGGCTATACTTAGAAAAAACAGTTGATGCATCCATGGCTATCGTGAAGATTCGCGAAATCCTCGACGGCAAGTGCGAGAACCAGAAGGTCGCTGTCAGAGGCTGGGTCTACCGCAAGCGCGAAGGCAAAGAACTCATCTTTCTCCTCGTCAGAGACTCCACAGGCGTCATCCAGTGCACCGTGAAGAAAACCAGTCCAGCCTGGACCGAAGCCGAACGCCTAACCATCGAATCCTCTCTTACGCTTGAGGGCTTGGCGAGGCAGGACAAGCGCGCGCCGGGCGGACACGAAATCGCCACCGACGCCATCAGCATCATCGGCTTAGCCGAGGTTTTCCCCATAGCCAAGGACAAGAGCGAAGAATTCATCCGCGATGTACGGCACCTGTGGCTGCGCAGCCGCAAGATGAACCTCGTCATGAAGGTGCGTGCCAACGTGCTGGAGTTCGCCCGCGAATACTTCAAGCAGCAGGGCTTCACCGAGGTTTCTCCGCCCATGTTCATCTCCGCCGCCGTCGAGGGCGGCAGCACGCTGTTCGGGTTGAAGTACTTCGACCAAGACTTGTACTTGACGCAGAGCAGCCAGCTGTACTTGGAGATTCTCATCTACAGTCTCGAGCAGGTCTACTGCATCGCGCCTTCGTTTCGCGCCGAGAAAAGCCGAACCATCAGGCACCTGACAGAGTATTGGCACATCGAGGGCGAGTGGCCCTTCGCCGACATGGACGACCTCATGGTCTTCGAGGAGGGACTCATGGTGTACGTGTGCCAGCGCGTCGCAGAAACCTGTCAGAAAGAGTTCGCCGAGTTAGGCGCGGACATCAGTAAACTCGCGCAGGTAAAACCGCCGTTTACGAGAATCACCTACTCCGAAGCGATTGACAGGCTGAAGCCGAAGAACCCCGCGCTGAAGTGGGGCGATGACCTCGGCTACGACGACGAAAAGGTTCTGGCAGAAGAATTCGGCAAGCCGTTTTTCGTGTACGATTATCCGACGGCGATTAAGGCGTTCTACTGCAAAACCTACCGCGACCGCCCCGAAGTGGCGTTGTCGGTGGACATGATGGTGCCGCGAATAGGTGAGGTTTCCACGGGCGGCGCCAGAGAAGACGACAAAGACATACTCATAAAACGCATGAGGGAGCAGGGACTGAAGCCCGAAGACTACGAGTGGTACCTGGACCTCCGCCGCTACGGCACCGTGCCCCACGTCGGCTTCGGCATGGGCCTGGAACGGCTGCTGACCTGGATGCTTGATCTGGAAAACATCATCGACGCCATACCGTTTCCGAGGACCACGCGCAGGTTCTACCCGTAGCGGGATTGGGTTGAGGGTTTGCTGGGACTCTGGCGGATGAAGCTGGGGAGAGAGAAAGAATGAACCCCTTTTGACTCTAGCTGCAATCGCTTGGAGTCGAACTAACCGTCAGAGCCCTCTCAGCCTCTTTCTTTCTTCTTGACAAACAAAAAAGGAAAAAGGGTTGTTTGTTGCTTATGGTTTACCTGCGCCTTTTAAGGACTAACGCGGTTGCGGCAACGACTGCGGCGACAACGACTGCTGCAACTCCAACGTAGAGAATGGTGTTGGGCGACTCACTGGGGCTTACTGCCTGAGAAGGCGAAGGCAACGTCGGCGTGGCTGTCGGTGCAGAGGGAGTAGCAGGCGCATTGGTTGGCGTTGGAGTGGATGCAGGTGGGGAGGTCACGATGGGGGCTGGTGCTGCGCCGACGGCGATTCCTGTTTCGTCTGCTGATGGATAGTAGCTGTTTGAGCCGTCGAAGACTGCGGTGATCTTGAAGGTACCCGAATTTTTCGGAGTCCAAGCGGCTAGGTAGTGTCCTGACATGTCGCTCGTTGTCTTGATGGTGTCGATGACATTGTCGTTCTGGTCGGATATGTACAGCGTCACTGGAACGCCTTTGGCATCGCTTGGTGCCGGCTGCTGCAGGTAGAGGTAAGTCATCCAAGCAGTCATGTTGTCGTCGGATATTGCAGGTGTTCCGGCGGCTGGCACTCCCACTGCTGTCTGTCCAGGTGATTGGTCGGTAACTGTTCCTCTGATCGCGATGGGTGAGCCTACGGTTACGCTGCTCATGGGCGCGTCAACGGTGACCTCGCTGAGTCCTTTGCCGAATGCATAAATCTGGTTAGTGTAGGCGTTGTACCCGACTAGTATGCCGTCAGCTATCGCTATTGATGCGAAAAACGCGGGAAGCTTCCAAATGAGTTCGCCTGTTTTTGCGTCTAGGCAGTAGAGTGTGTAGCCTCTCAGCATGGGCGAGTTTGGTGTGTGCTCCGTTACGCCGAAGTAGACTTTGTTGTCCGCGACGGTTACGCCTCCAAATGTGGGCCAAACACCGTACGGGGTCATGAGGCCACTGCTTTCCTGCTTGAAGGTCCAGAGTTGTTGTCCTGTCGTGAGGTTGAAAGCGATGACATCTCCTGAGTACCCGTCGACCAGTAGCATTCCGTATGCCATTTGGGCAGACCAGTCGTACACTGACCAGTCGGTATCGGTGAATTTGTTCAGCGGTTCGGTTACGAAGCGTTCAATTCCGGTTTGTATGTCGATGACGTGCCACTGCATGGTTTCCTTCTGGAAGAAGGTGTATGTGCCTAAGCCTGATGCTCTAGCCCACGACGTAATCAGCGTTGGTGAGGAAGGTCCACCTGGGCCCCATCCGACGTTTGTCCAGTTTCTTCTCCATATCTCCGTGCCGTCTTTGAGGCTGTAGCCGACGTGTACGAATGTAGGCGACGTAGTTTCTGACGTTATGGTTGATTCTGCAACTAGGACTCCGGATGCGTAGTCTGTGAAGCCTGTGGTTTGTGTTCCAGGTACGTCTGGCACTGTCACGTTCCATTGTATTCCTCGGCTCCAAGCCATTGGTGTCGATGTCCATGGTCTGTAGGTTTCAAGGTTGAATTGCGTGGCCCCGTATGTCACGGCCAGTGTTGAGTTCCATAGGTAGAATCTGTTGGTTGCTCCGTTGAGGCTGTAGACGAGCATTTCGCCATTCGGACCAAACACTGAACTCGGCGAGCCAGTTGAGTTGGCAAAAGTTGCCAGTAATCTTCCTGTGAAGGCATCGTACATTTGCCAAGCGCCTCCACTCGATGTCCACAAATAAGCTAACGTGCCTGTCTGGACGCCGGTGTTGAATGTTAGCAGCTGTGCTGACGAAAGCTGTGGCATGGAATCGTTGGACCATATTGTTTCTCCGGTGTGCAGGTCAACGCACGTCACTCCTGATACTCCGGCAGCGAAGGTGTTGTAGTAGAGTCTTCCGCTGATTATTCTCGGACTGAACTTGTTCTCATACAGTAGTCCGTGGTAGAAGTTGGTTCCCCAGCCAGCTGTGCCGCCTGTGATGCCGCCGAAAGTCAGCTGCTTCGTCCAAAGCAAGTGTGCACTGCTCGGTCCTGTCGTGTAGTAGTTGGCGCCTGAAGAGAGCCAGTTACCAGCTATCTGGTACCAGTCTCTGTTTTCAGCGCTTATGGGGTTTGACCAGTATCCTGTTGGTAGAGGAACTTCAGGCCATGGCTCTATTTTTTCGTTTTGCACTTTCAAGGTTATTTCACGGCTTGTGCTTGTCTTAAAGGTGTATAGACCGACGGGTAGCGTCATTAGGCCTACTCTTCCCGTAACGTTGATTGTTGCCTCGACGAAAGTCGCTGTAATCTTGTATTCGCCAGTTTGGTCGGGAGTGTAGAGCAGATAGGCGCCGCCCACGGGGTCAGATTCTATGGGTCCTCTCGTGACGACTTGGCCATCCGGCGTTATGATTTTCACTGTGTAGTTCCATCCATAGTAGTCGAAGGTATTCAGCTGTGGCGGGTCGTGGTCAAGCCAGAACACAATGTTCATCGTTTGGCCTACGCCCACGGGGTTGGGCGAGACTGTGATGTAGCAGTTCGTTGGGATGTCCATAACAATCGCTGCATTAGCAAGGGGGCTGCTGACACTAGCAGGGGGATTGTTAGTAGTAGTACCAGAGCGAGTGCCTGCACTGTTCCTCGTGTTTGTTTATTCTTAAGATTCTCATTCATGCTTCTTTTCATCTCTCTCATGTTATCTGCGGACTCCGTATAACAGAGTCTCATATATGCTTTCGAAAGCGGGCGAAAAAAGTTAGCCATTAGCGTTGGAAAAAGGAGAGAATTTCAGGTTATTCTCACACTTGCACCGAATCAGTTTTGCAGAGATATCCTCCATAGCCATAGTGAAACGAGCCAACTCAGATCAATGGTCAGAAACAAAAAAAGCATCAGCTGAAAGGTCGCCTATTCCACGCTGCAACACAGGTTAGCTCGACCAGCTGAATCTGCTGGGGCTCTGACGGACGAAACTTGGAGAGAGCCTACGAAACTCTTTGCGACTTGCTGTACCGCTTGAGTCTAACCGTCAGAGCCCACTCAGCCCTTTCTTTTCCAACTGCAGAGACTAAAAAAGGGAAAGATGGGGATTGTTTTTGTGGACTACTTTCGTCTTCTCAGGACTACTGCAACAGCAACAACGACTACCATGATGACGACTGCTGCCACCGCGATGTAGACCGCGGTGTTCGGAGCCTCAGCTGGCGGTGATGCTGGCGGCGGTGAAGCTGACGGGGTTGAAGTCACGACTGGCGGGGTCGGTGTGGGTGGAGTTGTGCCTGTTGGCGGTGGGGTAACTGGTGATGGTGCGGCTGCGGCTGGACCGACAGTAACGAACGTTTCGTCGTACGAGCTGCCGTATGAGTCGGAGCCCACGAACGTTGCAGTTATCTTGTACAGTCCCTCTGCTGGAGGAGTCCATGAGAGGCCGTAGTGCCCGCTCATGTCGCTGAGAACTGTGCCGATTTCTGTGACTTGACCGTTCGAAGCCGTTGCTGTTACGGTCACTGGAACCCCATGTATGGTGACGCCGTTTGGAATTGGCTGCTGCATCTTCAGGTATTCCATCCAAACGCTTATGTCTGCGTCAGCTATGGCTGGAGTGCCTGCTTGACCAGCGGATTGGTCTACGACTGTTCCGGCTATGGTTATGGCACCGCCTCTCTGCACGCCGGATAGGGGTGCTTGGACGGTTGTGGCGCTGGGTCCCTTGCCGAAGCAGTAGAGTTGGTTGTCGTACGCGTTGTACACGATGAGGTAGCCGTCAGCGATGGACCTCGTGACCATCAAGCCGCTTATGTTCCACAGTTGCCGTCCTGATTCAGCGTCGAGTGCGAACAGGCGCTCTCCTCTGATGAACGGGTGTGTGGGCGAGTGTTCGCCTGTGCCTGCGAAGACGACTCCGCCTCCGATGACTGGACCGTACCAGAACGGATAGCTGCCGTAGGGTGTTTCGTAGCCTGCGTTTGCACTAGCGAATGTCCATACTATTTTGCCGGTGGCCATGTCAAAGGCGTATTCCTTTCCGTCGTACGCTCCCCAGTAGAACTTGCCATAAGCCACAGTTCCGTACTGGCTGCCGTAGGTTCCCCATGGGTAGCCCATTTGGTCGCTCACCCAGACTTGGTTTCCGGTGGCGGCGTCGTATGCTCTGTGTGTCCTAGTGTCTAGGAATACTCGGATGTACTTGCCTTCGCCTGTGCTTCCCCAAACGCTCGGTGTCGTCGTGTTTCTCGCTGCGACCCACATTTGTCTGCCGTCGTCCATGCTGTAGCCGATTTCGTAGTAGATCATGGCTGAGGTTCCTATCTGAGCCAGAAGCGTTCTACCAGTTATTCCGAACAACGATGGATACATCGTATTGTTTGCAATGATTGTGCCGTTGGGGGCGATGTCGGGAATTACTATGCTGTTCGCCGGCAGGTTTGTTTGGTTCCATTGAATGCCCAGAAGCCAGTTGTAGGGGTTGTCTGCAGGGTTCGCCACGTTCCTCGGCGTGGGTCGGTACATTCCTTCGCCGGAGGGGTTGTACGTTATCAGTCTGTTTTGGTCAATTGCTCTGCTGAAGTTCCACATGGCTAGCCATCTGCCCGCGCCGCTGTAGACGTAGACGTACCAGTTGCCGTGGTTGTCCATCACGTTCGTTCCAGTTGATGCGTTGGCAAAGGTCAGATACAGGTCGCCTGTGAATGCGTCGAACATTCTGTAGGTCGAGCCTGTCTGCCACAAGTATGCGCCTGCAACTCCTCCTTGGTTGCCTGAGGTGTATTCGAACTCCTGACCTAGCGTAATGCCGTATGTCCAGTTGGTGTTCCTCCACAGCTCTTGACCAGTGCGCAGGTCCACGCAGACGAAGCCTTGGTTGACGCTTGAAGTTGGTCTTATGGCGTAGTAGAGTCGCCCGCACATGATGATGCCTGGGCTTGCCTTGGATTCATAAGACAGGCCTGGATAGTAGCTCTGGTCACCCATGTAGCCTCCGACGATTCCGCCGAACGCGAGCGGCTTTGTCCACATTATGTGGGCTGACCTCGGAGCTTGGGTGTACGGGTTGAACCCGAAGGCAGCATCGAACGTCTTGCCTGTCGCGTTGTAGCCGGACATGAGCCAATCGCCTGCTATCGGAGCCCACGCTCTGTTCTGTCCGTTTATGGGGCGCGTCCAATAGTCAGTCGGTATGGGTACGTCTGGGTAAGGCTGTATTGGTTGCTGCTGAACACTAAGCGTCAAAACAGGGCTTTCAGCTGCAGAATAGTGGTATCCGCCACGCGTGAAGGTTTCGCCTGGATACGTCAGCTTGACGGAGTAGTTGCCGACCATTTGAGGAACATACTGGAAGTACTGTGACCCCACAGTCGAGGTTGTCAGCGTTCTGGTTTCAACTCCGCCATCAGGTTTGGTGACGGTCACCGTCAAGCCGTGGAACACGTCTGAAGCTGTTGGCTGAAGCGGCAGAAGCCATGCGTTTATGAGCACGGGCTGACCTACGCCGACCGGGTTTGGCTCAACGCTCAGATAGGCGTAGGTTTGGACTTCTATGGCGTTCACTGCTGGAACCGCTGCGATTATCGCCATCGATAGCGTCAGTAGTATAGCTGCTGCGGATAACGCAGTCCTTCTCGGTTTAGTCATAATGCTGTTGTTTGAGTTTTCAGTCATTTTCTTTCTCTCCTCTTTTATACAAGAGGAATCGTTTTGAATGCTTTATATTTAAATTTTTTCACAGCAAACTGTATGCATCGAAAATATCTAACCTCAAGGCCTTCCACAGGCTAATTTTTTCCAACTCCAAACATCAACTTTAATTATCAGTTGAAGCGAATCATGGATGGTGAAGAATGGGCTCCGCTGAAAGAATCGACGCCATCGATGCGAAAATCCTGACCGCGCTGACCTTTGATGCACGGACGACTCTAAAAAACATAGCCAAGGACTGCGGCATCTCCCCAAACGCCGTTTTCAAACGAGTCCGCAGACTGGAAAGAGCAGGCGTCATTGTTGGAACAACCCTGTTCGTTGACCGAGCAATCCTCGGCTGCCCGATTGCGGCTCAGATTGGAATCAACCTAGACTGCGCCAAAGAGGAAGAGATAGTTAAACTGCTTCAGAACACACTCAACCTCGTTGACCTTTCCCCCACAATCGGAAAGTACAACCTGTGCGCCTATGTCTACGCTGAAAGCCTGCAGGAACTGGATGAGATCAAGCAGGATATACGAAGGCGCCCCGGCGTCACCCGAGCGACGGTGAACATCTGGGTGCGTGTGCACAAGTTCTGGCACAACTTGGACCTCCAACCTCATCGAGCTGAGAAACATGGATGACATTGACTACCACATCGTACAAGAACTCCTAAAGAACGCCCGCACGTCATTCCTGACCATAGCCAAGCAGCTTGGAATTTCACCCGAGACCGTCAGGAAGAGATACCAGCGAATGAAAAAAGAGGGAACAATCGAGCGGGCTTCGATACAGACGGACCTGTCTAAAATCGGGTACCAGGGCAAGATTTTCATGATGATAACCAACGCCGTCGGCCACAGCAAGTCGGAGACGGTTGAGGCATTGAGCAAGACGAGAAACGCGGTGGTCGTGGTTGAAATCATCGGTGAATTCGACGTGCTTGCGATTGTGATGGTGGACGACTTCAACAACATAAACAACATAGTCAACGGCATCAAGAGAATCCCGAGCGTAGGGCAGCTAGACTTCAGCTACGTCTATGACACGGCCTATCCGACGGTTAAGGGAACGAACGAGAGTCTGCTCAACTCCTGCAAGAAACGCGGGCATCACTGAGCCGAGGCAAGGCTACGTATGTCCGGCGAAGTATTCCAGCTTCAGGCTGGTTTCGGGCAATCCCAATTCCTTGACAAGGTTTGTCATCGCCTGAACCATACCAGGTGGCCCGCACGCGTATAGAACGCGTTCCCCGAAGTCTGGCATTTCCTTCCTGACCATTTCTGCCGTTATGTTTCCCGTGTAGCCCCTCCATTCGTTGTTGGGTTCGTTGACTGTGAGGACGACTTTCAGGTTCTTGTTCTGCTTCTGCATGACTTCGAACTCGTTTCGGAAGGGGATTTCGTTGGGGTTGCGGCAACCGTAGAGAAGCACTATGCTTGCTTCCAAGCGTTTGTCGGTGCAGTACTTGCAGATGCTCCTGAAAGGCGTGATGCCTATGCCGCCCGTGAGCAGGCCAACTTTGGGATATTCGCCTTCGAAGGTGAATTTGCCGTAGGGCGCGTCGATTCTTGCCCAGTCGCCCGGCTTCATCGCCTTGAGCGCGGTGGAGTACTCGTTCTGGGTGAATTTCTTCGTGAATTCCACGTAGTCTGCTTCTGTGGGGCTGCTGGAGAAGCTGAACGGATGCGTCAGTTCCTTGTCGCCTGCGCGTATGGTGACGAGCATGTACTGCCCAGGTCTATAAATGAAGTCTACGGGCCTGGGGAATCTGAAGCTTGTCGAGTCAGACGTGCGCGGCAGGGTCTCCTTCAGTTGGGTTTCAAACTTCATTGCCGACAAAACCTCGAAGGGCGGATGATGGGTTTACCGCGGCAACGAATTAAAACCTTCTGGGTTTGCTGGGGCTCTGGCGGACGGAACTTGGAGAGAGACTGAAACTCTTTTGACTCTTAGCTGCTACCGCTTTGAGCCTAACC
>JBHGBG010000016.1:0-43332 GCA_041946875.1 Bathyarchaeia archaeon | reverse complement strand
GACGTTTCAAAATTGCAGGATGGCTGGATCTGAGTACCGCGTGTACGCTAGCCTCAGTCAAAGCGTTGGTCTACCCGTTCCATTTACTGGCTTGTCTGTGGGCGAGGTTTTTGACAGATTCCGAGGCGGACTAGATTCCTCGCGGATGGTTTTCATCGTTGTGCTGGACGAAATAGATGCTCTCATAAAAGACCGCGGTGACGGTCTCCTGTACGAGCTCACTAGGATTAATGAGGCACTTCAAAGGAGCAGGGTTGCGATGATAGGCATTTCCAACGACCTCCGGTTAAAGGAGTTTCTGGACCCCCGAGTCTTCAGCTCACTCAGCGAAGAAGAGATGGTTTTCAGACCTTACGACGCAAGCGAACTGCGCAACATTCTCTTGGAACGCTCCAAGCTCTCCTTCTATGACGGTTCACTTTCGGATGCAGCGTTGAGTGTATGCGCCGCCATGGCTGCAGCTGAACACGGCGACGCGCGTCGTGCGCTGGATTTGCTGCGAGTGGCAGGTGAAGTCGCTGAACGCAACGGGGCGCAGCAGATTGTGGAGGAGCATGTGCGTGATGCTGAAAAGCGCATAGAACACAACAAGGTGGTGGAGGCACTCAAGAACTTGACCTTGCACTCGAAGCTGGTGCTCCTCAGCGTTTACCACATGGGCAAGGCTGGCGGTAGCAGCGCAAGCACGGGCGAGATTTATGACATTTATAACGAGCTTTGCGGCGAAGTAGGCACGAGTCTTCTCACGCAGCGACGGTTGGGCACACTGGTGAACGAACTCGACGTGATGGGTCTTCTGAACTCGAAGGTGGTTAGCATGGGGCGGTACGGTCGCACGAAGAAGATACGCCTCGAGATTTCCCGCACTCTAATCCAAGACGTTTTCGGAGCAGACCCCAGGCTCGGTCCTCTGGTCGACTACTCTCCCAAAATCCTATCAAAAAACCCGACCGCGCGACCCTAAGTGCCTTGCCGTCCAAGTTACAATCGAATTAGGCTACTCAGAGCGCCGTCGCTTCTTCTTCTATCAGGCGAAAGAGAGGATGGTGGTTTCAAGCGTCTGCAGGTTAACGACAGGCACTTTGCCTGGCGTGGGAACCAAGCCGAGCTTCTGCATGTACTCCGTCTGTTCTTGCCATCCTCCTGAGTTCACAACCATAACTCCTCGGTGGTTGCAGCAGCCCAAAACGTGGATGTGCCCAGCGTGAAAAATGTCTGGCACACGGTCGATAACCAGGAAGTCTCTGCTTTCAGGAGACACCATTGTCTTCCCGCCATAGACAGGCGCCAAGTGTCTGCTCTGCAGGAGCAGGCGCATTGACTTCTCTGGATGCGCTTGATCCGTGCCGGGAACGGCTCCGATTATGTCATCTAGGCTTCGGCCATGGTACATCAGGATTTCCACGTTGTGCAGGCTGACGGTACAGGGGTTGCCTAAGGAGAGGATTCTTCTTGAGCCCTGGTCAGTCCTCAGGAAGTCCTCCGATATCGCGGGTTGGGGGAGGGATTTTCTAGGGGTGTCGTGGTTTCCAGGTGAAACTATTATTTCGATGTACTCTGGCAGTCTCTGAAGTAGTCTTGCGACGATGCTGTACTGCTTGTGGACGTCTTTGACCACGAGTTCTTTGGCTTGGTTTGGGAACACCCCTACGCCGTCGACCAAGTCTCCAGCTATCAGCAGGTACTTGACTCTGCTAGCGATTTCTCTCATCTGGTCGTTTCCGTACCTGCCGTTCAGCCACTGGACGAAGCGTTTGAATGCTTCTTTGTTGAACTTGCTGCTTCCGACGTGGAGGTCTGAGGTGAGCACTGCGTAGACTTGTTCCGAAGCTCTGCGTTGGGGTTTTTGTCCGATTTCGGGTAGAATGATATCTTCAGCCAAAAAGAGGCGGCTTCTTGTCTTCGTTGCCGCTACGCAGATAACTTGGTCTGAGAGAAGCTGCTGGGCTTTCTTCTGCACTTCCTCGGGTGCTTTCTGGGGTACGAGGACCGTGGCTGTTGCCTGTAAATCCTCGATAGTGATGAGCAGCTGCTGTCTTACTTCCCTCTTCTCCGTCACCATGCCGATCATCTTGAGTTTTGTCTTGGCTGGCGACTTCAATGCTTCGAGGATTGGGGTTGCGGCTTTGACGTCCATTCTCTGGCGGAGGAGTTTCTCCATGCGTTTGAACCTGTCTTGGAAGTACTGGAGGTATTCTTCGATGGTTCCGTTTGAGCTGATTTTGCCCGTTGGGTCTTCTATGACGCTTATTTGCGGTTCGATGTCCTTGGCGTACGGGTGAAAGAGGCTGGTTCCTTCCGATGTCTGCGGTGGTTCGTTTCTTTCTTCAGTTTGCATCTCCACTTGCGTAGTTTGCAGCTGTCCCTCAGTAAGGTCTTGGTTCGGCTCGTTTGCTGTGAGTTTCTCCAAGAATTCCCTGTTTATGAACATCGGCTTCTCATCGAGTTCTTCCATTCTCTGCAATGCTCTGTTCACAACTTCCGCAGGGTCGTCCGGGGGTGCAAGGGCGCTCAGGAATTCGAAGGCTTCTTTCTCCATTTGGAATCCTGCGGCGATTGTTGCCTCGATGGCTTTCCGGAGTCTTTCTTTCTCGCTCATCGTTAAGAGTGTCCTTGGCTGGTGTCTTCATCTGCGTATTGTGTCTTTTCCTCTAATTAGTCTATTCGCTTACTTCCGTGTTCTCGGGCAAGGCTGCTGTGACGGGCTTGTTGGGGCAGCCAGCTTTCTGATTCTCTGCCCAACCTGTTTTGGCAGGGTTCGCTGTTGCGCTAGTTGTGTGTCAATTATACTTTGAACTTGAAATCCTAATAGAGTGGTTCAAGTTTATATCTGCCATTAGCTATTCTATTCCTTAAACCAGTGTCTTGATGGGGAGTGCGTTTTCATACCCGAACTGCGTAAGGTGCAACGTACACGCACAGGCACTTTCTTCGTCTGCTTGCCCCGAGAATGGTCTGAAGCACACGGATTGAAGAAAGGTGCGCTTGTGGCGCTTGATGAAACGAGCGATGGGAAGCTTTTCATAGATCCGAAGCACGGTGAGGAGCAAGCACCCAAAGTTGCGAAGCTGAGCGTTGGGCCATATCTGAGTCGTGAAATCGTTGGTCAGTACTTGTTGGGTTCGGATATTATTCGCGTAGAAGCCAAAGAGCGGATTGACGTTGACGTTCGGAACGGGGTTAAGGCTACTGTGGGCTCTCTGGTTGGACTGGAGATTGTTGAGGAGAACTATAGTCAGATAGTTCTGCAGTGTTTGCTGGAGCCTTCGGGGTTTCCGCCTGAGAAGATTCTGAGGCGTAACTATGCGATTGTCGCTGGGATGCATCGTGACGCGGTTAGTTCTTTCTTGGATGCTGATTCGCATCTTGCGAAGAGTGTCATTGCGCGTGATGACGAGAACAACAGGCTCTATTTTCTGCTAGTTCGGATTCTGCGCACCATAATTCAGAACCCAAGGTTGGGCGAGAAGCTGGGGCTGACGACGATTGAATGCTTGGATTACCGTTTGGCTGCGAGTCTGGTGGAAACCATGGGTGACTCCTGCGTGCAGATTGCATCCAAAACTCTGGAGATGCGGAATGCCAGACCCTCCGAAGAGGTGAGGAAGCTGTTCTTGGAGTTGCAGTCGGCTTGTTACGAGGCGCACGAGCGGGCGCTGAAGTCTTTCTTGAGCAAGGACATAGCTTTGGCTGAGAGTGTGAGGTTGAACCGCAAGAAAGTTGAGGCGTTGTCCGTGAGCATCGAGGCTGCAGCGCGGAGTCAACCGCTGGAAGTTATGCCTCAAACTCTGGCAGCGACGGCTTTTCTGAAGCAGATTTTCGAGCACAGCGTGGACTTGGCAGACCTCGTTGCCTAAGAGCCTGAACCTCGATTACTCGGTACTGCCTATAGCCCCATTTACTTATGCTCAAATCGTTATCGTTTGCTGAGGTTGCATGCTGCGGGTTCGTGCGTTCTTCCCAGAGCGTTTGAGGTTCGTAGAGAGCCTGTTAGTCGCCTTGTGCGTCTGCCGGCGACTGCGGCGCGAGACTGCATAGGTCAGTCTGCTGGAAACGTTTTTAGACCGCTGGCGCGAATGTTCTATCCGAGCCGGGGTGGCGGAGTGGTTATCGCACTTCCTAGTCACAGAATTTATGAAGATGCTAGCATCTATCCCTAATCGAAACAAATCATGAAACAGCCCACTGAGGGAGTAGAACCCCAATCTAGGCCAGGAGGATCAAGCCGACTGGCTGCAAACAAAGCTGAATTCGTTCAGCGCCTAGTTAAAAACGGCATGTCGCTAAGAAAAGTTGCCAAGCAAACAGGAATCAGCTACACAACTGCGCACAGATGTGCAAGTCAGTTTTCCAAAAAGCAGTCGTCAATTGATTTTGATTTCTTGAGCGAACGTGAGATCGGGTACATTGTCGGTTTCTTTGTCGGCGACGGCAGCCGAGTTTGCGATAAACGAACTGGGCACTATGGCGCGCAATTTGGACTAGACGCCAGAAGAGACTCTGAAATTACTTCTTTTCTTCGTAAGCTCTTTGAAAAATCTGGCAAGAGGGTCACGCTATACTCAGAAGGAAACTGGTTGGTGATGAGGGTTTACTCCAAGAAATTTCTTACATTTCTGGAACGGTTCGTTAGCTATGAAGACATCGGTGGACAAACCAAAAAGGTGCTTACACGTCCATTCGACTGGTCCTGTGACTTTTCATTTGGCTTTCTTGGCGGTTTGATCGACGCTGATGGGCATGTGTATAGGAATAAACGACGTTCAGGGCATTTTGGTGCCGACATCACGACTGTGAATACGCGATTGGTTGGACAACTGGTGGACTTGTTCAGTCGCATGGGTCTGAAGCCCAAAGTTGTTAAAGCACACCCTTCTTCAACATCGTTAAGCAAGAAGGCAACATATTATGTTCGCCTTAACAAATCTGAATTCTCCAAGGTTTGTGGCGAGTTGATTTGCGTGAAGCATGACCGATGCGGGTGCGATGCAAAACGCTTTTAGAAGAGAGGTCTCAATTCAATTATCAAGCCAGCGGCGTGCATGCAAAGACCTTCTTTGCAAGTGCAAAATTGAGCCGGGGTGGCGGAGTGGTTATCGCGCTGGCCATCCTCGCAGTAACTTTGTGAGGACCAGAGTCGAGATCCAATGTTGCATAGAAGTGGGCAAGCCAGCCAGTGGGCCTTTGGCTCGCAGGGGTTCGAGTCCCTTCCCCGGCGCCACCTTTCAACTAAAGGAGATATGCGGATGGATAAGGTTGAGGAGATTCAGGCGAAGAGAAAGGCAGCGCACGCCAAACTGCTTTCGTTGAAGTCGAAGGTTTACGAGCGGTTCCTGCGGATGGAGGAGGCTACTTACGCTGACGGCGCTTTAACGAAGAAACAGAAGGAGCTGATTGCGGTCGGAGTTTCCGTGGTTACAGACTGTGAATCCTGCATGGAATGGCACATAACGCAGGCTGCTGCGGCTGGCGCAACCCTGCGCGAAGTCCTTGAAGCCGTGGAGGTCGGAATGGAGCTTGGCGGTGGGCGCGCGACGGTTTCTGCGCGGTTCGCCTTGGAAGTCATGGATTACGTCTTCAAGGACTAACTGTGGCTCTGGTGATCGGCGCAGTCCATAGCCCCTCTGTTTGTAGATTGAAACCAGCCGTGAGCTTCGAGTTCACTCTGTGGTTGCTGCTGCTAAGTCGTTAAGCTTATTTACTCACACCCTCGTGGTATCGTGTGGGTGAGAGGTTGGTCTTTCGGGAAAGTTTCTTGTGGGGAGCGGCGAACAGCGGTTTCCAGTTCGAGATGGGTGACTCAGCTGGAAGGGACATCGACGTAAACACGGACTGGTATGCTTGGGTGCATGACTCCTTCAACCGACAAAAAGGCATCGTCAGTGGTGACCTGCCGGAAAAGGGCGTGAACTACTGGAACCTCTACAAGCAGGACCACGCCCTCGCCAAGAGTCTCGGCTTGAATGCTTTCAGAATCGGCATTGAATGGAGCAGGATTTTTCCCCGAAGCACGTCCAGCATTGAAGTTGGCATTGAAAAGACAACGGATGGCAATATCGCTAAGATTGAGGTTGATGAGTCTGCCCTCGAAAACCTCGAAGGAACAGCCGAAAAGAAAGCAGTCACTCACTATCGAGATGTGATAGAAGACCTGCGAGCTAACGATTTGAAGGCATTCGTATGCCTGAACCATTTTACCCTGCCTCTTTGGATTCATGACCCATTGGCTACCCGCCAAACCCGACTCCGCAGGGGCCCCAGAGGATGGATGGATGAAAACACCGTGGTTGAGTTCGTGAAGTACGCTGCATACTTGGCTTGGAAGCTAGGAGATGTGGTCGACGAATGGGTAACCTTCAACGAGCCTTCGGTAGTCCCCGAGACCGGGTACCTGATGCGCGAGTCCGGGTTTCCACCCGGGCTAAACGACTTTAAAACATCAAGGAAGGTGGCTCGGCATTTGGTCATCGCTCATGCTCGTGCCTACGACGCCATAAAGGCTGTCTGCAGCGGTGCTTCGGTGGGATTGGTACACAACGTGATTCCGGCCACTCCGTTCTCGCCGAAAGGCGAATCGGACATGAAAGCCGCTGAGCTCATGGACAATATGCACAATCGTTTCTACGTGCAGTCTGTGTGCGATGGCTGGTTGGACGAAAACCTCAACGGAATAAAGGAGAAAGAAGAAGTGAAGAGCTACTTGGGGCAACGGCTAGACTGGCTGGGCGTCAACTACTACACCCGGTTCGTGGTGAAAGGAAGAGCCTCCCTTCTGGCGAAGACTTTTGCAGGAATCCCCGCCATTCCGCAGATAGTTCCAAACTACGGCTTCGCCTGCCAACCCAACGCAAGATCAGCTGATGGACGGCAGACCACCGACGTGGGCTGGGAGATATACCCAGAGGGGTTGCTTGATGCTTTGAACTCGATGAAAGCCTACGGGAAACCGCTCTACGTCACGGAAAACGGACTTGCAGACAGAACAGACATGCTCAGACCTACCTTCATAGTCGAGCACCTGAAAGTCTTGGAAAGGGCGTTGAATGAGGAGAAAACTGATGTCCGCGGATACTTCCACTGGGCTTTAACTGACAACTACGAATGGGCCAAAGGCTTCGCGCCGAAGTTCGGACTGTGCTCGGTCGATTTAGAAACAAAAGCACGGGCATGCAGGAAGAGTGCTGAAACCTACGCGGGAATTGTAGGAGACAGCAAGAAGTAGGCTGTAACTGGTCGGGGTTTGCTGCGCAGATCCAGAGCTGCCATACACGGAGTATCGAGCATTTCACCACGTACATGAGAGCGAGTATCTACGTGGTAAAGACGGATTCAGCGTCCTAACATTGCTGCAGCAGAATATTTGCTCCTTTATGTCTTCAGCGTCTCCTCCTACCCGACTTCACGGGGTCCAAAAACCACAAAAGTCGTTCAGAGCATACTATCGCTGGCGGCCTCAGATTGGACTACGCGTACTCTCCCAAAGATGCCGAAGAGTCCCATACCGACGTCTCGGATTGATTATCTGAGTACAACGAACACTGCACCGTAGTTTCCAATATGGCCTAGCTGTATTCCCTGAAGGTGTAATTGCACTTAGTGCAGCGCAGAAACTGAGTAGAAGATTCGTCCGCGCCCCTCGTCTGGACCTGCCACACGTAAGCCGTGTTGTTGCCGCACTTCGGGCACTCAATTCTCACGGTTGGCAGCGTCCGCAGCTTCTGCTCTTCCTTCCCAATCACGGCAACGAACTGCTGGGGGTTGTGCTGAATCACCTTGCCCAACGTGGGTTCAACTTTCTTCGCTGACTCAGATTTCTTGTAGCCGCACTTCGGGCAGGCAAGAACAAGCGAAGTCTCCTTACCGCTCTTGGATTTTTTCGGTTCGAGACGGGTGCCGCACTTCGGACAGAATTCCATAGCTCTGTACTCCAGTTTCCGTTTCTTCTCCCTCTACGTGGTCTCTTTTAAACTTTTTCATAATCCAAGAATTCAGGGTTAGAACGGGCTCACTCCTGAGGCAACAAGGTGAGCGACGCGCAAAGCCTCAGGAATGTTGCTCCTAGTCGATGTCACACGCAGCACTCGTTCTGCAACTTCTCTCGAGATTCCCGCAGTCTCCATGAATACTTCCCGCTTTCCCCTGCCGACTCTGACAGGGTACATTTCGCCCGCGTCCAGAACCGCCTGCCAACGAGCCTCACTTAATGGCAAGTGGTTCAGTGCCTGGCGGACTCTGGCGAGGTTGGGCTTCTTCTGAGTAACGGCGATGACTGGAAGCGTCATCTCTTCGTTGAGAGCCTTTATGTTAACGATGTTAAAACCTGCGAGGGTGATTCCATTTAGGATGAGCACGCGGAGCTGCTTGCAATGCGGAGAACTCGTCACCATGTCTGTTATTCTGGAAGTGGCGTCGAAAGCATCGACTCCAACAGTGGTGTGCATGACGCCGTCGAGCCAGTATCCCCCTCTGAACACGACCCCTACCACAAGCACTTGTTCCTTGGAGTGAGGCGTAAACTTGCCGTCGTCGATGCCCAGCACGCGGATTTCAGACTTGACGACCCTGAGGGGTTTGCGGTTCAAAAACTCTCCTCGCTGGCTGTGAGAGGCTATGACTGGCTGGAGTTATAAGGTTTGGCACACAGAGTTCAGTGTGGGAGAAGTATGCTGGAGCCCTGACAGGTTTGTGAGAGAAGAATGAAGCCCCCGTGAATTGGTTGTTGCTATCCCGTCAGAGCCTTTCAGCCTTTTTCTCTCCCACGCATTAATAGTTGTTCTTTGGGTATATAGTTTTTTCCTATTTCGAGCATAAGAAAGACACAAAAAACAAATACTGCTAGTAAACGATACAAAAAGAGGATTGGCTGAAATGGGAAAAGCTTTAACTATACGTTCATCTTAAAGAAGGCAGCCACTCGTGAGTTTATCGCGGATTATGAGGTGTGGGAGATTGGCGAAGCAAACCGAAATCGACGCGACTGATGCGAGGATAATCAGGGCGCTCATGCACGAGTCTCGCACTAGTTTTACCCAACTTGCCAAGGAATGCGGCATCTCCATAGGTGCGGTCCGGATGCGGTTCGCCCAGCTGAAGAAGGCGGGCATAATCACGGGTGAAATGATGCAGGTCAACCCACTGAGTCTGGGGTACAAATGCATCTGCGACCTGGGCATCAAAACGGCAACAGAGAACGAAAAAGACGTTAAGGCATTCTTGGAAAGCAAGCCCTACCTATCCCACATAATCGGTCCCTTTGGCAAATACAACTTCTGGGCAAAAGTGGTGCTCCTCGACCACCAGAAGCTGGCAGGAATCTTGGAAGATTTGGAATCCGACTCACGCGTCAAGCATGTAGATGCCATGATGTGGGTCGAGGCAATCAACTTGGAACACGTGGAGAACCTGATTATCAAGCCCCTAGACTTAGAAACTAAGGGCGTTCAGACACCGGCTCAAGGGAACATGAACACTGAAAGAACAGAAATCGACGATACTGACAGGCGAATTGCCCAGATACTCGCTGAGAATAGCCGTATGCCCTTCCGAAGAATCGCCGAACAGTTGGGCATCTCAACCAAGAACGTGATACAGCGGTACAAGAAGCTCCGCGGACCGCTGCTTACCACGTCCACCATAAGAATAGACCTCAATAAGCTCGGCTACAAGGCCTGGGCATTCGCCCTAGTAAAAGTGGCAAACAGAAGCAAGATGCCGGAGATATTCAACAATCTCCTTTCGATACCCAACCTCATAGTGGCCATCAGATACATAGGACCCTACGACATCTTCGCCACGGTGGCGGTGGCAGATTTCAAGGAACTTTTCGAGTCATCGGAGAGAATCCGCAAGATCAGCGGCATCGAAACGACGGAAATCTACTTGGGTAGGATTTACCCCAGGTGGCCGCTGAGCTTGTTCCATGAACTGCTCTCCAGCAAGCAGGCTACGCCGAGACTGCGCGGCTGTTACTGAAAAAATGGCTATGCTTTGAGCGCTTCGTCCAGCGCTTTGCCGAACGCCTCGTTGGCTTCTCGCGCTTTCTCGGCTGCTTCAGCTAGGGCTTCTTCGGGCTTGGCAGTGCCCTTCATTCTCACGTAGATGACTGGGTTCGAAGCCAACGGATGAGGAACATCGTACCCTGCAAGGTCCACGCTCCTGTCTTCCAGCAGCTTCTTCTGGAGCAGGTTGCAGAGTCCGTGTCCTGCGCCCTCGATTTCTATTTTGAGTTCTTTCTCGGTTCGTTTTACGACTTTGACTTTCAATCTCTACACTATTCCTTTCTGTTATAGGTCTTCTTTTCCGTAGTCAATGGCTGTCTTGCGCTTTTCGATGTTTCCACATTTGACGCAGCGCATCTCGTGCCGCCTCTGCTCGAGCATTTCTCCGCACAGCGAGCAGAAACCGTAAATCACGCCTAGGCTCTTGTCAGATGTCGATAAGTGGAAGATCTGGTTCTTTTCGCTTATGACCTTGGCACGTACGATGTCGCCCGGCTTGCAGACCTCGTTCATCGAGTTGACGTACCGGTCGGATACGTCGGAGATGTGGAGGATGCCCGAGAACACTCCTGACATCTTCTTCTTGGCGCCAACCTCGAAGATGCGGACGAGGACGTTGTCGGACTGTGCGTTTCCAACCTGTCCCACGACGGTTACGCCGACTTTGGGGACAACTGCGCCTTCGATGAGTGGGTAGACTGAGACGCGTTTGTTCAGGAGGTCCATGAGTGCTCGGCCAACGATTTTGCTGTAGATTATGCCGTCTTTGACGTAGGTTCCTGAGTCCGGGATGAATTCTTCGATGACGCCTAAGCGTTCGCCGGGCAAAACCAAGTGTCCGCTTTTTTGTTCGGGTTTTAAGGTCATGGCGTTTTCCCTTTGGCTGCGTATAAGCGATGGTGATGCTCGCTGAGCGAGTACACTTGAATGATTCTGTAGTGCGACATAAACCTTTTGATTGGTATGTCGGGAACGGAATGGTCTGTGGTTACCTGCGTTTGAGGGGGTTGCGGTTGATGCGTTTCTGTTGCGTAAACGTGAGGGCTATGGCCAGAGTCCTAGTGTCTTGATGGCGTTAGCTACTCTTCCGACGCCCAGCATCAACGCCGCCGTGCGCATGTCGCTCTCCTCCTTGCGGCTCAGAGCGTAGACGTCGTCGAACGCCTTGGTCATCTTCGTCTCCAGCTTCCTGTTCACTTCCTGCAGCGTCCAGTGCTCCCGCGTGAGATTCTGCACCCACTCGAAGTAGCTGACGGTCACGCCGCCGCAGTTGGCAAGAATATCCGGAATAAGGCAGATGCGCTTCTCGCTTAGAATTTTGTCCGCCTCGGGCGTAGTCGGTCCGTTGGCGGCTTCGGCGACCATGCGGGCGCGGATTTTGCCCGCGTTCTTCTGCGTTATCTGGTTCTCCAGCGCTGCAGGGATGAGTATGTCACAGTCGGTTTCCAGCAGTTCCTCGTTGGATACGTTGATGCAGCCCTTGAAGTTCTGGACTGACCCCGTCTTCTCCTTGTGCTCCAGCACCTTAGCGGGGTTGAGCCCTTTCGCGCAGCAGATGCCACCCGTCGAGTCGCTCACGGCGACAACTTTGCAGCCTGCTTCTATTGCTGCTTCAGCGGCGTGGTAGCCCACGTTGCCGAACCCCTGGATCGCCACCGTCGCATTTCTAAGCTTCAGGTTCATGGCTGCAGCCGCTTCCTTCACGCAGTGCACGACGCCGCGTCCTGTGGCTTCGGTGCGTCCTTCGGAGCCGCCGATTTCCACGGGCTTGCCGGTGACGGATTCGGGCACGCTGTAGCCCTTGAGTTGACTGTAGGTGTCCATTATCCACGCCATCGTCTGCGCGTCCGTGTACATGTCCGGCGCCGGGATATCCCTGTGTGGACCGAGGTAGTCGAAGACGAGGCTGACGTACCTCCGCGTCAATCGCTCGAGTTCGCCTCGGCTGAGTTTCTTGGAGTCAACGCAGACACCGCCCTTGGCTCCGCCGTAGGGAATGTCGGCTACGGCGCACTTCCAGGTCATCAGCATCGCCAGTGCCGTGACCTCGTCCAGCGTGATGTTCGGGTAGTAGCGGATTCCGCCTTTGAAGGGGCCGCGCACGTCCCAGTGCTGCACTCGCACGCCCTTGAACACGCCGATGTTGCCCTTGTCCATCCGCACGTCCAGGCTGACGATGATGGAGCGTTTGGGCTGGGTGAGCATGTTGTGGATTCCGTCGTCCAGGTTCAGTTTTTCCGCGGCGAGTTTGAGTTGCGCGAGCGCGACTGATAATGGTGTGTGTTCGCCGCCTGAAGTGAGACATTCGCCTGTCATAAAACTGACCTCAAAAGCTAAGAGACAAGCACTGGAAGAGCCATTTAAGAGTTGCCCTCACGCAGAACAAGCGCTGAATAGAAAGAAAACAAAAGAAAAAAGAGATTTTTGTGGCTGTTTACTTACTCGAGGATTTTCTCGACCGCATCTTTCTCGACTTCGTCCGCCAGCGGGATGCCCGTGACTTTCGTCGCTATCTCAGTCAGGCTCATGAGGTCGTTTCTGCCGAGCAGGTCCAGCTTCCACTTGCGGTTGCCCGCCATGAGCTGCTTCAGTCCTGTGCCGACGCGGTCCGTTAGATAGGTGTGGACGCCTATGGCTTCCAGCGGGATGTCGCCGAAGCGTTTGCCGTACTTCGCCTTCAGCTCAGGTGTGGCTATGAAGAACTTGTCTGGCGTGGCTCCGAAGCGATCCGCGAACTGCTTGGGCAACTTGCCTTCTGCGGCGAGTTGCTTGAAGTAGCTGGACTTCATGGCTGCAGTTATGGGCGAGCGACCCATCAGCACCGCTTTCACGAGTGGTCCTTGTCCGAAGTTGCTCATGGCTATGGTCTTGAATATGCTGGTTTCCTCGATGAATCCGCCTGCCATGACGAGGTCAGGCACGTGCTTGCCCTTCTTCTTCAAGATTTGCGCGCAGCGTAGGACTATGGCTTGCAGGTATATGGTTGGGATACTCATCTCGTCCATCATGGGCACCGGGCTCATGCCTGTGCCGCCGCCTGCGCCGTCGAAGCTTAGGGCGTCGATTTTGGCTTCTGAGGCGAACTTCATCGTGTAAGCGACTGCGCTGGGTCTGTAGGCGCCTGTCTTGAGGAAAACTTTTTTGGCGCCCTGTTTGCGGAGCCATTCGATGTCTTCGAGGAAGCCTTTCTCTTTGGGTATGCCGACTCTGCTGTGGCGTTCGAACGTGTTGAAGACGCCTTCTTTGAAGGCTTGCTGGACTACCGGGTCTTCGGGGTCTGGGATGACGATGTAGCCGCGTTTCTTGAGCAGGATGGCTTTCTGCAGGTCTCTGAGGCGCACTTCGCCGCCGATGGCTTTGGCGCCCTGTCCCCACTTGCGTTCGATGATGTTGACCTCGAGCTGGCTGAGCGCGTAGACGTCTATGCCGAGCTTCTGGTCCTCCACGTTCGTCTGTATGATGATGTCTCCGTATTTTCCATCCCAGAACCTGCGGAAGAGGTCGACTCTGCGCTTCAGTTCGGGCGACGCCATGACTTTGCCGTTCTGGATTTTGGCTTCTACGTCCATGCCGACGACGTTTTCGCCGACGGTTATGGAGACTCCTGAGAGGGCTGCGCCGGTCGCCAATCCTTCCCAGTTGAGGCGCGCCACGTCGGTTGAGCCGAAGGCGCCTGTGAGGATGGGCAGTTTCAGGGGCATGCCGCCGACTTTGGTTTCGATGTTGACGTTGGGGAAGATGGCTTCTTCGCTGCTTTCTTTGATGCCTTGAGCGTCGAAGAGTCCTGCTTGGATGCTGAAGTGGCTCCAGTCTAAGCCGAAGTTCTTCAGCGCGCCTGCGGTGCTTGTTCCGAACTGCACTGGCTCAGGGTAGAGCGCTTCTCTGCCGCGGAAGGCTGAGAGGCTGATTTCACAGACGACTGGGCAGTCGCGGATGCAGATGGGGCACATGCCGCTTATGGTGCTGGTGTCTTTTACGCGTGTGTTTGTTCCGACGGTTGATTTCCCGTTGAGGTAAGAACCGTTTTTGTGTACTCGTTCACTCATATTCATGTCTCCTTTTTACAATTGCACATGTTTTGCTGAGATTTTGCTCGGAGTTCTGTACACTTGTTTTCTATTTAACGGTACTCATCATTATTTGTATGCAAGAAAACGAATTTTTTTCGCGATAAATGAAACATATGTCTAACAGTGTACGTGGACGAAAAGACGAATCCCAAAAACCACCATACCCGTTTGAACCTTTGCCCAATCAGGATGATTCACGGGGCGATTTTCCCGTCTTTAGGCACTCGGAGCAGACGCAGCGGAAGGGAAGGTTCTTCGTGTCGCAAGTGTCTACGTACCTGCAGTCCTGGCAGGGGAAGTCTTTACCGCAGACGAGGCAGGTCTGCATGAAGCTCACGTCGTCCTGGAGGATTTCTGAGAGGGTGTCGATTAGTTTCTCGATGTTGTTGTAGTTGCTTATGCAGAAAGTGCCCTGCGCTCGGTTGTAGTCGAGCCCCAGCCGTAGCAGAAGGATAAACTTCTCTTTCTCCACGCGGGGAAGCCTGAATGCCTTCGGATTTAACACAGTCATCTTTCTCTTGCGCCTCCGTCAGAACTTGTTCATCCTCGCTAGGAAGTCAACCTCTTCGGGTGTCAGCTCAAGCCACGCGATGACGGGCGCAGCTTTCTGTTTTTGCATTAAGAGTTTGAGGATTGGAATGAAGTCTTCTTTGGCCGTTGCCTTGGAGATGTGGCATCGACTGCCTATCTTAGCGCAAATCGTGTCCAGTGCGGTTCTCTTGCCCTTCGTCCACCAGAGAGTCATGATTCTTATTGGTGGCGAGATGAACGCGAATGGTTTGTAGGTTTCAGGCTGGACGGCTGCGGCTTGCGCCATGTAGTTGTAGAAGTACTTCAGCAGGTGCCAGTTCTCCGTGCCCACTCTGCCCCTGTATACGTCGGCTTGCGAGACGAAGTCATACGCTTCCGCAAGCGCGTCTGGGTCGGCGTGCCTGAGGGGCAGGTTGTCGCCCACGGTCATCAACAACTCATCGTAATCCACGCTTGACCGCGAAAGCAACGTTGATGCTTCGGATATGGACTTGGCTGAGAAGAACCCGCGCAGCGTCTCGTCCATGCTGATGTCCTTGTTTCGGTACGTCAGCATCATCGTGTCCTGCAGCGTGAGCTTCCGCGTTGCTTCGGCGAGGCTCTGCAGGTCGTTTATGGCGGAGCGCACGTCGCCGCGGCTGTTCTGGGCGATGCGTTCCAGCGCTTCAAAATCGGCTTGGATGCCTTCTTTGTCGCAGATTTTGCGCAGCATAGTGATTATCAACGGGATACGTACCTGCTGGAACCTTATGAGCGAGGCGACCTTCTTCAGCGGTCTCAGCTTGTCCAAGTCCGGGTCGTTCGCTGCCATGACGATGGGCACGCGTGACTCCTCGACGATTTTTATGATGGCGCTGACGCCGCCTCGGTCCTCGTTGCCCGCGATGCCGTCGACCTCGTCCATGAAAATGACGTTGCCCTTGCTCTGTGTGGAGAAAGTGTCCAGCGCCACGAATGCGGTGGCTGGTCTTGCGATTTTGTTTATGGCTTTCTCTGAGCGGGTGTCGCTGGCGTTCATCTCGACTATGCGGAAGCCGAGGTCGTTCGCCGCGGCATGGACCAGCGTGGTTTTTCCGACGCCCGGCGGACCGTAGAGGAGGACTGCTTTTTTCCCTCGGCGCTTGCTTTTGAGCCAATCCACGAAGGCGGCTTTGGCTTCGTCGTTGCCTATGATGTCGACTACCTTTTTCGGGCGGTACTTCTCAACCCACAGCAGGTCCCCGCTCAACTGCTCTCCCCTTTCGACTTGCCAGCCTTGGCGAACTGGGCGAGCAGGGCGCTGAGTTGGATGTCGCTGTTGGCTCCTTGGGTCAGGCGGTAGTCGTATTCGCCGATGATGTCTGACAGCTCCGCCTTCTGCTCTGGGGTTATGTAGGAGAGTTTCATGAGTTCCCGCTGCATCTGCCGCACTATCTCGGGACCTGAAAAGCCGTAGGAGCCCATGAGGTCGTACATCATCTTTCTGGCTTCGACGAAGTCGCCGTTCAGCGCCTTGTTAATCATAAGCTGCACCTGTTTGGGGCTGGCTTCGCCGATGACTTGGCTGACAACCTTCTCATCCACCACGCCTTCCTTGTAGGCAGCGGCTGCCTGCAGCGCGTTTATCGCATGTCTCAGGTCGCCTTCTGCGTAGTCGACGATTTTCTCGGCAGCCTCGGGCGCCAGCGTGACGTTTTCCTTTCCCGCGATGCAACACAGGTGGTCGACCATGGCTTTGCGGTCGAGTTTGCTGAAGCGGAATATGGCGCATCGGCTCTGAATCGGCTCGATTATTTTGCCCGACTGGTTGCATATGAGGATGAACCTGCTGGTTCGGCTGCTCGTCTCCATTATACGCCTCAGCGCCGTCTGCGCTGGCCCAGTCATCTGGTCGCTTTCGTCCAGGATAATCAGGGCAAAGGGCACGTTGCCGAAGGCTGCTCGGCTATACCGCGAGAAATCCTTGACCCGGTCGCGTACCGTATCTATGCCCCTCTCGTCTGAAGCGTTCAACTCCAGCGTGAAAGTCCGCCAGTTCTGCCCGAAGAGTTCGTGGGCGATGCAGAGGGCGATGGTGGTTTTTCCCGTGCCCGGAATTCCCGCGAACAGCAGATGAGGCATGGTCTTCGGGTTGCGCATGAACGCTTTGAGGCTTTCCACGATGTCCTTCAGGTCCACGACTTCGTCTAAGACTTTGGGGCGGTATTTCTCGACCCACATGACTGCTTCTTCATCAACTGCCATAAGTAACCCTCAAACTAGGTGACTGTTACGTGTTCCGCTGGATTAATTTACCTTTCCATACAGAGACCGAACTGAAAAATGAAAACGTTTTAAAATAAACCTGTCCCACTAGAGCCAAGAGCGGTTCAACTAGGAACGACAGCGTGATGCCGAAGTCTCTTGAAGAAGTGAAACAGCAGCTTCAGACTGTGAAGCCGATGCTTAAGAAGCGCTTCAAAGTGGAAACGATAGACATATTTGGGTCTTATGCGCGGGGAAGCCAGACGGAAAACAGCGACTTAGACCTTCTTGTGACGTGGTCTGTGCCAGAAGACTTGTTCCTCATATACGACTTACGACAATACCTCAGGAGAAAACTCGGCGTAAAGGTGGACATAATAGCCAAAGAATTTCTGAATAAACACATAAGAGAACAGGTGTTAGAGGAAGCTGTTCCCGTGTGAGCAAGAACCACTTGGAAAGAAACCCGCGGCTCTACTTGTCAGAGATTCTCGAATTCATCGAAAGAATACGAGAGTACACTCAAGGAATGAGCTACACAGACTTTGTAAAGAACAGACAGGTAATAGATGCTGTAGACGCAAACGTACGGAACATCGGTGAAGCGGTGCGTGTTCTCGCAAAAAACAGAAGAATCAGAAACCTGTTCTATCAATACCGCGTACCGTACAGGAAACTCGCAGGCATGAGAACAGACCTCACCCACCAGTATTTTGCCATGAGCACCACCGCTCTCTGGACGACCGCTACGCGCGATTTGCTGAACCTTAAGCCTCAATTCGAAAAAGTGCTGGAAGAATCTGAATAGCGCCAACCATGTGGATATGAAAATTCGTTGTTGTAAGGGTCCCTTGACCAGAAGCTTGCCCGAATTCCGCAGTCATCATATTTGGAGCCTAATAGCCAATCGATGCAGGAAACCTATAGAGGGGTCTACCTCGCCAAGAGAAAACTGGAGAAAAGGAAGCCGCCACGAACCTATTTGGAGCCTATTAGAAATAGCATGCAGAAACCTATAGAGGGTAGGTCACGCGGTTGCTTGGCTCAGTGGATTTTGCTTCCTTCAGCGATGTCTTTTTCGGGCTGCAGCGCTACGACGTTGCCTTTGCCGTCTTCAGCCGCGAAAATCATGCACTGCGACTCGATCCCCATCAGCGTGCGCCGCTGCAGGTTGAGCACGAACGCGTATTTTTTGCCCACGAATTCCTCGGGCTTGTACCACTGCAGGAGCCCCGCCACTGCCTGCCGCTTCTCCGTTCCGAAGTCGACGATGAGTTTTATGAGTTTTTTTGAGCCCGGAATCTGAGTTGCTTCGGTTACTTTTCCGATGCGGAGGTCGAGTTTCTGGAATTCTGCGAACGGTATTTCTGGCGCTTCCATGCTGGTCACTGGTGTGTTCTTCGTGCGGCACGTCTTTTAAGTCTTTTGTGTGGCTCTGGCTTGGCTTATTTTTTCTACGGCTTTTTCCACGCCCTGCCAGCCTTCGGTTGCCTTCGACCGGACGATTTCGAAAGCCTCTTTCGAAGTTAGGTTGGGCATGTACTCGCCCGTCACTTTTCGCGTCATCCAGCCCGCGGCGTTGAGGACTTGGCCGTTGAGCTGTGAATCCGCGTTGTCCGCGAGGTGCAGGATCAAGGCTTCAATCGTTCGGGGCTTCATGGGCCCGTAACTGCCGTAGTGGGCGGTGACCATGTGCACCAAGTTAAGGGGGAAGTCTCTGCGGACGAGCTCCGAAGTGGCGAGGGAAACGTGGTCCAGATACTCCGCGACATCTGACGACGCGAACACGCCCTTGTCATCTATCGTGTAGGTTACGGGCTTGAAGATGTCGTGCAGCAGAACCCCCGCCATCACGAGGTCTCTATCCACTCTGCCGCCGTAGACTTCTTCGACGATGTCGCAGAGCACCAAAGCAAGTTTCGCCGTGGATACAACGTGCTCGAGATACCCACCCCTATACGTGTGGTGATGAGCCAAACCGCCGGGCGAAACCTCAAGCGGCACCCCCGAATAGACTTTGCCGTTCAGCTCGAACGTTGGGTTTCTCAGGAATTCCGTCACTTTTTTCTGGAGTTTCTTGTCGTGGATTCTGGCTGTGAGTTCCTTCAGCTTGGGGTTCAGCATGGTATTTGCCTTCACAAGGTGTTTGTTGCCTTGGCAATTTCTGTCTTTCTTCTCTCCGAGGCTATCCGGTGCGCTTGGAGAACAGGCTCCGGGATTCTGTCGTTGCACAGGCAGTGCTTCACGATTTTGACTGCGGTCTCCAAGGAAACCAGGTGGCCGACGCTAACGTAGACTGGCTTGGCGCCTCTCCGGGTAGAAAGCACAGCTCCCACGATTTCGCCGTTGTAGACCAAGAACGTCTCTTCTCCCACTTGTTTAAGGTCGCCGACGAGTCGATTCTTCGCCACGCCCACAGTTGGTCTGCCCAAGGCGAGCCCGAGATGACTGGCAAAGCCGCATCCGCGGGGATGGGCTTTCCCATGACCGTCGACAAGGAAAACATCAGGCTGCAGCTGCAGTTTTCTGATGCATGCCACTGCGGCTGGGAGTTCTCTGAAGGAAAGCAGCGTGGGCACATAAGGAAACTTCACGTGGCATATGGCTGTTTGAACTTCCAAGAGTTCAAGAGAATTGTAGTCTAAAACCGCTGCTGCGCCTATAGCGAGATCCGCGGTGTATGCTGCATCCACGCCCGCCACCAGGCGGATGTCCCCTGAAAGCTGGTCTTGGCTTATAATTCTCTCAGCCATGCGCTCCTGTGCCTTTTTGGCTTTCTGGATGGAGAACTCGGCAGCGTCGGCTTTGCGCATGGGCTTAGCCTTTGCTGCGCTTTGCGGCTTTCATTTGCTTTTCGAATCGCTTGAGGTACTTCTCCAGCGAGGCTCTGCGGGCTTCCTGCGTTATGTCGCCTCGGGTGGCTTCGATCACTCGTCTGGCGACGTCAGATTTTCTTCTGAGTCCGGGCACGAGCATGTAGGCTTCGTCCAGAGCCATCAACTCGATGTAAATCTCGTCCATGAGCGCCAAGCACTTCTCTCCTCCCTTGACGTCTCCGTTACGCAGGGCGTCCAAGGCGGAGCGTCTGAGTTCGCCAACCACGTCGCCCAGGCCCAAAACGAAATCCACTGGCGGGACATCGATTTCCATGGGGGTCACAAACCTCGATTCCTCGATGAGGTGGACGAAGATGTTGGCTTCCGCGTACTCCTGGAGCGCTGCGCTGAACATGCCTCCGTAGACGATTTCGGGTTGTTCCTTCGACAGTGTTCTGAGGCTTGCAAGGAGTCCTGCAGCTTTCTCCAGCTGTTTCTTTGCCTCCTCCAGCCTTTTTTGGTGGGTGAGCAATATAGATTGTTTGGAGAGGCTTGTGGTTTTTCGCATTCGTTCGTGTGCGTCTTCGCGGAGTTTCTCTTTCTGGGCGAGGTTTTTTTTCACTTCTTTGAGTAACGTTCTTAGAGGTGGGGCGATCGTTTTGTTCACCTTCGGACTCCGAAAGTAACCATTTTCTTGAGGTTCATTTGTCACAAAAAAATAGAAAGGGAAAGTGCTTAAAAGTTTTCTTTCAAGCGTCCGGCTGATCGGGCTCTGTCCATTTCTCAACCAGCAGCTTCATGTCACCCAGCTTGAAGCTCACTTTTACAAAAATGCTGTCGGCTCCTTTGAAGGGAAACATGCTGTCTTCGGCCAAGTCTTTGGGCAGATAGACCAGATACTTTCCATCTTTTCTTCTAAAGAGGCGTCCTCTTCCATCACTAACCATATTCTTCTCCCTACCGATTAAATTCTCGGTTAAAGAACAGGTACGTGTAGCATAGTTATTAAGGCTTACACTCACCGTGGCTTGACAGAATTCTGGTTTTCCAAGCAGAAACTGGAGTCCTGAATGAATTGCCAACGGCACATCCTGTCTGCAGGTTCACATCGTCCTGAACTGGATGGCTTTTTTTCTCTTGCTCAGCAGCACGACCCGACTTTCCTGCGATTCGTCGATGATTCGGTATCCCGTCTTCTCAGCCAGTTCAGCGGCGAAGTCGCAGACTTGCTGGTGCGAGGGCATGTTGTCGAAGCCTAAGCGGAGGCTCGAAAACCCGACGTGCATGTACGCCTTGGCTTCGATGTACGTGGGGGCGGCTTTTTCCACGAGTCTTGCGTAGCCATCCAAGTTCTCCATGTTGTGCCCCTTCACCAACGTCATGCGTATCGCCGTGGGGCAACGGAAACTGGGCAGCAAGGTAAGCGTCTCGTTCAGATACGTCCAAGCGTCAGGGATTTGGGGGCGGCAGATGCGCTTGAACGTTGTCTCGTCTGGAGCGCAGACGGAAACGTACAGCTGCGAGGGTTCCGTGCACAGGTTTGCGAGTCTGGAGGGCACCGTGCCGTTAGAAACAAGGAAAGTCGTGAGTCCCTCTTGATGGAGCGTGCGAATCAGCTCGCCCAGAGGCTCATACAGGGTTGGTTCCCCGGTCAAGCTAATAGCCACGTGTTTGGGTCTCAGGGCTTCTCTGAACCGCTGCGGGTTCGTGTCGGGGTGTCCCTTGTAGCCGCTGAGGATTCTCTCCTGTGCCTTCACGATGCCTTGGGCGATTTTTTCAGGTGAGTCCCATGCGGGCAGCTTCATTTCGTCCCAAGCGATTTGCAGGTCTCCGTTTTGGGCTCTCCAGCAGAACAAGCACTGTTGCGTGCAGTAGAACGCGGCGGGCGACATCTGGATGCACTGGTGCGATTTGATGCCGTAAAACTTCTGCTTGTAGCAGGCTCTGCCGCTGGTCAGCGCTTCATAGAACCATTTGCAGCGTTTTACGGCGGAGTGAGCGCCGACCAAGTGGTATCTATGCTTCTTCAGCGCTTGCAGCAGCGGCAACGGAACGGAGTTGTCCAATCTGGTTCAGTTCCATTTGTTGTGTTTTGGGAAGTAGTAGAGGGCGTGCTATAAAAGTAGTCGCAGCCCTGAAGCGCTTTCGTTATGCTCCTCCGCCGGAACGGTGAGGATAGCCTGAGGACGAAGCCTAATCCGTTCCGGGCAGGCAGTGTCCATTTCTGTCGCACCCATGTCATTGATTTACTGCGTAGATTCAGGTCTCATGCATGCGATAATGTGGCCAAACGTAGCCTATACTACGTGAATACCAACCCCACGTTTACGTAGTAACCCCATATGTATGGGGTAAACCGCAGTCGACGAAGAGGCAACAGGAGTCTTTATCCGCAAATTTCATAGGCGAGCATCATAATAGCGCTGGTTTAGTTGCATATCATGCATGCAACACTTTAGAATTATTTTAATCTGCATAAACCGTACTTTTAGCTGAGATATGATGCACCGCTGAGAGCCTGAGCCTTGAGCGGCGTATGGCAAAAACAATATAAGCAAACCTCGGATTAAGGCTGCATACGCAAACCAGGAGAGAAACGGATGAAAACTCTACGGAAAGTAGTGACTGCAATCGCTCTGATGGCTATTCTTACGGTGACAACTCTGATGGCAGGCATACAGCTTACTGCCGCGCACACCCCCCCATGGCAGATTCCAACCTACGCCTACATCACCGCCCAGCCTAACCCCGTCGGCGTCGGTCAACAGGCTTTCCTCGTGTTCTGGCTCGACCTGCCGCCGCCAACCGCAGCGGGCGTTGGTGGAGACAGGTGGAAGGGCTTTACGATAAAGGTCACCAGACCCGATGGAACCACCGAAAGCCTCGGCCCGTACACTTCTGACCCTACGGGCGGAACGTACGCGCTGTACACTCCGCAGCAAGTTGGTGTGTACAAGTTTGATGTGCACTTCCCAGGACAAGTGGCAGCCCTAAACAATCCCGACACAGGCGTACCTGGCTCGCCCAGCGTCTACGTCAACGACACCTTCCTGCCCAGCGATGCATCAGCGACTCTAACGGTGCAACAGGAGTCCATTCAGAAGATTCCCGCTTCTCCATTGCCGACGGAATACTGGACTCGGCCGATCAATCAGGAAAACTCTAACTGGGCTAGCGTAGCATCTAACTGGCTGGGTCTCTTCCAGACCTACCGCGTTCAAGATGACGGATTAGCGCCCAACAGTGCGCACGTTATGTGGACGATGCCTATCGAGTTCGGCGGCATCGTCGGAGGCAACAGCAACAACGAGGCGGGCTATTACACGGGCATGTCATATGAAATCAGGTTCGGGGATGCGCTCATTTTGCAGGGAAGACTCTACTTCACCATGCCACTGCACGATGACCCCTCAGCGGGTCCATATACGTGCGTCGACCTGGCTACTGGCACGATTCTGTGGCAGAGACAAGGAATCCGACCGACCTTTGCCTCACTCTACGACTATGAGTCACCCAACCAGCACGGGGTCATACCGAGCGGAGCGCTATACCAAGCAGTAGGCACCACTTGGATTGCCTACGATGCCTTCACCGGCGCTTGGGCATACAACCTAACTAACGTTCCTTCAGGGACGCAAGTCTTGCAGAAGGACGGCACCATAGCTCGATACGTGCTCAACTACAACACCACCCGAAGGTCAGGATGGCTTGCGAAATGGACGACAGCCGCTCTGCCGAATGGACCACTAGTGCTGACTCCCGGAACCACCACCGACGCCTATCAGTACCGACCAGTGGGAAAGAACGCCGACATGCGCAACAATTACGAATGGAACGTAACCATAACCGCTGACTTGACCGGCTCAACTGCTCCCGCCATCGTGGCCGTGCTTCCAGATGATATCATCTTGGGCAGAAGCAGTAACATCGGCATCACCTCAGTCTGGAGAGGCACCGAAGACCCCTGGGCGATGTGGACAATCAGCGACAAATCAAGCAACCGAGGATCACTTGTGTGGAAACAAAGCTACCCCGCGCCACCTGGCAACATATCGCAGATGCTGACATACATGCCCATAGACAAAGTCAACCGCGTAATCACCATGACCTACTTCGAAACAGGCGAACGCCTAGGCTACAACCTCGACACAGGTCAAAAGATGTGGGGTCCAGTCGGAACGCCCTACCAAGTGGACCACGCCTTCCAGTACTTCAGCAGCAGAGCGGGACAGAACGCCTACGGTGAACTCATCGTCGGCGGCTACGGCGGAGAAGTCTTCGCCTACGACACGAAAACAGGCAACAAGCTCTGGAACTTCAACGACACCAACCACGGCGTCGAATCGAACTGGGGCATGATCCCCACGTTCCCCTCGATGATGGCTGACGGAAAAGTCTTCGCAATCGGCGGTGAGCACTCGCCCAACGTTCCGCTGTACAAGAACGAACGCCTCTACGCCATCGACGCCTTCACCGGAAAGGAACTCTGGAACCTAACAGCTTGGTCGTCCTCAGGCTTGGGTGAAGCAGCCGCAAACATGTACGTTGCAGACGGCTACCTAGTGTTCTACAACTGCTACGACAGCCAACTCTACTGCATCGGCAAAGGACCGAGCGAAACCACCGTTTCAGCCCCGCAAACCGCAGCAAACGTGGGCTCCAGCGTGATGATCACCGGCTCAGTCACCGACCAGTCACCCGGTGCCGAGGGTAAAGCCGCCATCTCGGACGAATGGATGACTAAGTGGATGGAGTACCTGTACGAACAGCAGCCAATACCCGGAAACGCCGAAGGCGTCACGGTGAAACTGACCGCAATCGACCCCAACGGCAACACGCAAGACATCGGGCAAGTCACCACGGACCTGAAGGGCAACTTCGGAAAGATGTGGAAACCGCCAGTGCCCGGACAGTACACCATCATCGCGTCGTTCGAGGGCTCGAACTCGTACTGGCCATCCTACTCCACAGCTTATTTAGCCGTTGACCCAGCAGCGCCCTCACCCTCCGCAACCGTGCCGCCGCCCACCTCGACGCCTACACTCACTCCACCTCCGACAACTCCGACTCCGCCTCCAACGACAGCTTCGCCTTCGCCCACGCAAGCACCACCGCCAGCAGAGCCGTCGAACACCGCGTTGTACGTTGCCGTCGCAGCCGTCGTGATAGTCGCGGTTGTGGTAGCGTCAGCTGTCGTTCTCAAGAGACGAAAATAGATTGGAAAGCAGCCATCAACCCTCCCCTTTTCCTTTTTTTTGTCCCAATTCGAAGGCTGTTTTTCCGCATTCACCCCTCAGAAGACAGTCTATGACCTGAAAGGCAAAGTTTAAAATGTTCTCCCTATAGTAGATGTTCAACCGCGAAGAGAAAATCGACCACATGAGGAGACGTCCGAGTTGAAACAGAAAGCACTCACAGTCATGATACTCGCCCTTCTGAGCACAGCCCTCCTGTCTCTGCCGCTCACCCGAGTTTCGGGGCAAGCACCCACGGGGTTCACCATACTTCAAGTCACCGAACAGGGCGGCTACTCAGCCATAACCTCTGGCATCGTGGGTCAACCAATCAGCGTCATAGCCACCATAAACACCTACAACGGCGGCTACAAGATGTGGTTCGCAGATGAGCTCGTCGACAGCGGCACCTCAGCTGGGTACTACATAAGCTCAAATTTCTCCATTCCACAGATGCCCGCAGGCGATTACAACCTAACGCTTATGGACGTCACGCTGAACATTAACACGACCGCACCGTTCACCGTTGAAACCCATTACGGGCTCCAAATCCTCGTTCCCCTTGCGCCCGCCCTCCTACAGGAAGGAGACAACGTGGTCTTGAACATAACAGTCACCGCCGGCACACCGAACACAGCCTACACCGCGAACGTAACCGTGAAGCTACCCGAACCTGCGGCTACAATCTTCGAGCGAATCATCACACTCACGACTTCGCCTCTGGGAACGGCGCAGAGTCAACTCACTTTCCCAGACCCAAGCTTCCAGCCCTTGAGCGGTGAAATCCGAAGCCCGACTACAATCTACGCAGGCTCCTACGACGTGTACTTCAACGAGACCGAGAACATCGCCCAAGACGGGTTCCTCATAGGCTTCACGGAATTCAACTCGTACCACAGGGGCGAAACGATGAAAATCCGCGCCGTCGGCTACCAGCCCAGCCAAACAGCCACTCTGACCGCTGAATACGGAGCAAGCAGCCCAATGACTCAGTCCGTTACAGCAGACGACCAGGGAGTCATAACGTACGCTTGGACTATTCCAGACGATGCTGCCATCGGCAGCTACACGGTAAACATAACGGCCCACGCTAATCCCAAGGCGGTACCTGACTCGGCGCAGTTCACCATCCCCGGTTACCTCGTAAACCTGCGCGCGCTGAATCTGGCGGAAGAAATAGTTCCAGACATATTCGTCGCAGCGTTGGACCAGGCAACAGGAAGAACTTACAACGGTACAACGGACGTCTTCGGCGAGACCACAATAGGCCTCGAAAAGGGCAATAGCACTCTGATAGCCTACTGGAATGACGTAGAAGTTGGCAGACTTCAACTAACGGTTAGCGGAAACGCCACTCGAGATATATCGTGCAAGTTAGCTAACCTGAAGATAGTTGTTCAGGACAAGAACGGAGTGGTTATTCCATTCGCCAATCTGAACATATTCTACCAGTACACGGCCACTAGGACGGGCATAGCGCAGACCGGCAACGTATCCGGACAGACAGACCTCACGGGCACAACCTCGTTCAACTCGACCCTTCCAGGAATTACTTACACAATCAACGCCTCCAAGTTCGGCGTCGTCTTCAACATGGGCAACAACACAGTCAGCAACTTGCCTGCTCAGCCCACCGTCCAGGTGACGATTCTGTGCCCAGACGAGACTCTTACGCTAACCACGGTGGATTACGACAGGGCTACTCTGCCGAACGCCCGTATAGAGCTCATCGAACAGGCAAGCGGCATATTCTACGGCGCCACAACCGACAGCAACGGAAAAGCCACCGTTCAGGTGACCTTTGGGCAGTACAGGCTGCGAGTCTACACCTCGGACAATATCCTTCTTGACGAGAGCATCATCAACGTCATAAGCAACACCCAGCGCGAAGTCCGCTGCGCCCTGTACAACCTCGACATCACCGTTAAAGTTGTGGACTACTTCGGAAACCCAGTCTCCGGCGTAACCGTCCAACTGAGCAGAACTGGCATGAGCACTCAGACAGCCACCACGCAGGGTGATGGAACGTGGACGTTCAGCAGGGTAATCGGCGGAAACGTTGAGATAACTGCTTTCCCAGCTGGAAACGAGAAAGCCTTTGTCGCAAGATACCTCAGGGTTGAGTCACCAACTACGGTGCAGCTGCAGATGGCAAACTATGTCAGCCTAGGCGGCATGCTCGTTGACCTGGGCGCGCTGGCCTCAATCATTATCATCATCGTTGTGGTTCTTCTGTTCGTCATCTTGGAGGTTTTCCGAAGAAGAGGCTTCAAGCTGCGGCGCCATAGTGAAAGTTGAAACGCGCATTGAGGAGTTTCAAGCAACAAGGTTTATATGGAATTTGCTGGATATCCAAATACCGAATGTCAACGCAACGTTAAGTTCTATCAAGTGAACACTAGAGGTGTTAAGTGTTGGCTCAAGCAAAACCTTGTTCTCCCATGTGCCAAGCTTTCAAATGCGCCAAAAACTCCGCTTTCTACCGCCGCGACGCCGTATGGTGCCGATGGACTGAGGAGATGTGCAATGTCGCAAACTGCACTTATTCCCTCTGTGTGAAGAGGCGCCTCCTTCCGAAGGGCGTCTGCGGAGAAACAGTCAGGCGCCAAACTGTCGAGAGAGACTTTGAAGACGACATCGACGAACCAGTCAGGCTCAAAGGAAAGGCACTTCGCAAGTTCGGAGAAAGAGAACTCTACTAAAGAAACACGCAGAAACCTAAGAAACAAAAGCCTCACGCGGTCCAGCTGGAACCGCGCTGGCCATCTTATTTGGCTTGGACGCGTTTAACTACTGGCGGCTTCACCTTTTTCAGGATTCGGTAACCGCATATAGTGCATTTTATCTCTCCGCCCCTCATCTCCAGCTCTTCAGAAGGGACTCTGGCGCCGCATCGCATGCACTCGTAGACAATTCCGGTTTTCTCCATGAAGTTGCCTCTTCCTAACCATGGAAGCGTATTGCTTTTAAACGTTTCCAGCACATTCAGACTGAGTGAAGGACGCAGCTTGAGGAAAACACTGAGAAAACAGTTCGCAGCCCAAGACTCCACAGGAGTCTACAGCAGCTTCGACATCGTGGGCGACATAGCCATTACCAAAATGCCCAGCCACTCGTCAGTTAGCACTGGGGAAGTCGCGGAAGCCATAGTGAAAATGCACAAAAACGTCAAAGGCATCTTTCTCCAAGAAACCGCAGTGGCTGGAGACTTCAGGCTGCGCAGCCTAAGGCACATAGCTGGCGAAAACCGAACCCTCGCCGTCCACAAGGAATCGGGCTGCCAGTTCAAGGTAGACGTAGAGAAATGCTACTTCTCCCCTCGGCTTTCAGGTGAGCGACTGCGCATTGCGAACTTGGTCCAGCCTGAAGAGACCGTGGTGAATATGTTTGCAGGCGTCGGCTGCTTTTCGATTCTTATAGCCAAGCAGCAGCCGACAGCCAAGGTCTACAGCATCGACATAAACCCAGCTGCCGTCAAGTTCATGGAGGAGAACGTCAGGCTCAACCGAGTATTCGGCAGTGTTGTGCCCTTACTCGGTGATGCAGGGGAAATCGTCCAGAAACAACTGCAGGGCTGTGCAGATCGCGTTTTGATGCCGTTGCCCGAGAAAGTCTTCGCATATCTGCCCTCAGCCGTGTCAGCGCTCAAACCGTCGGGTGGATGGATACATGTCCACATTTTTGAACGTGCGGACAAAGCCCAGACTGCGGTGAGAATGGTTGAGCGAAGAATTGCTGAAGCCTTGAGTTCTTTGAACGTTAGTTTCCAGTTTGACAGGATTCGCGAGGTCAGGAGCGTGGGTCCCAGACAGTTCCACATAGTCGTCGACATTCACTTGTTGCCGTCTTCAGCTCTTTGATTTCGTAGCCAGCCCGACGGAGAGCAGCAGAATTGCTCCACCCGCAATCGTGTAGGCGTTTAGCCCCTCCTGCAGCAGAACGATGCCTCCGACGACGCTCACGACTGGGATGAGGTACAGCTGAATCGACAGTTTCGAGACGGCTCCTCGGCCAACGAGGACGTAGAACATCGTGTAGCCGATGACCGTGCTGAAGAATGAGAGAAACAGCACCGAAACCCACCCCTCCACCGACAACGCAGCCACTGCCACGCCGAAACCCGAAGAGAGCAGGGGCAAGAGCATGACCGTGCCTATGAGTCCAGCCCAAATGGTGACTGTTGCTGGACCGTACTTGTGGACAAGCGGCTTGGAAAGTACCGAGAACGTGGCGTACGCCAGCATCGCAACGATGACCTCCAACGGCCCGATAATCGACCCGGAACCGAGGTCCAGGCTCGGGATGGAAAGGACCAGTGCGCCAACGATTCCCACCAACAACGCGAGCATCAGTCTCCTTCCTATCTTTTCTTTCAGCAAGAAGGTCGACAGAACGGCGACTACAACGGGTGAAAGCGAGATCAAGAAGCCGGCAAGTCCCGCTGATACGGTCGTTTCTGCGAAATTCAAAGACAAATGATAGATTGGAACATTCAAAGCTGAGAGAGCCAGCAGCCTCGGAAGGTCCCGCCGTTCGAGCCTTGTCTTGGGTTTCAGCATGAAGGGCACAATGGCCAAGAAGCCGGCGCTGGCAACAAACCATCGCAGCAAAGCCAAGTCTACCGGTGATAGCTCAAAATCCGCCCTCCGAATCGCCACAAACGCCAAGCCCCAGATTATGCTGAGGATTAGGAAGGCACTGTATCCCTTCACCTGTTGCCAAGCACCGCCGCGGTTAGCGTTCGTCTGAGAACTCCGTGCCGCCTCCGCCATCTTGATCCTGTCTGTTCCATCTATCCCACTGCTCGCGGAGCTTGACAATCTCCTCTTCAGAGACTTCAGCAGTTTGTGCGGGTCCAGATTTTCACCCCTCTTGCTGTCTACCATGTGGCTCTCACCTTTAATGTGTTTGGAGACGAGATGGCTTGCGACAAGGATCAGACTCGCAGATGGGTCCATTCTGCTTGAAGGAGATGGTAATGGCTTCGAGCAGTCGCCGCCTCAGTAGCTTTCCGCGTGTTTTGGTGACAGACTGTTGCCAGTCTACTCTACAGCCTTCCAAGACTCACGCCAACCAAGCAAACGTAAAAAAACCACCACCCACACAAACTACCAACGGAGACTGAGAGACCATGACGCAGAACAAGCTCTTCGGAACCAACGGCATCCGCGGAGTAGTCAACAAAGAACTAACCCCAGAAATGGCAATCAAAGCAGGCCAAGCCATAGGCACATTCTTCGGCAAAGACGGAAACCTGCTCATCGGACATGACGCAAGAACGAGCGGACCCATGCTCGCCAAAGCAGTCATGTCAGGCTTAACCGCCACAGGCTGCAACGTCCACTTCGCGGGGATGGCGCCCACGCCAGCCCTCCAATTCGCAGTCAAGAATCACAAAATGGATGGCGGAGTCATCATAACCGCCTCGCACAACCCGCCGGAGTACAACGGCATCAAAGTCATCTGGAGCGACGGCATCGAAACCAGCCACGAACAGGAAACCACCATCGAGAATATCTACTTCCAAGATAAGATTAAGTTCGCAGACTGGAAAGAACTCGGCGAAGTCCACGAACTGCCAGGAGTCAACGACGAATACATAGAAGCCATAAAGAAACACGTCGACACAGCCAAAATCGCCCAGAAACACTTCAACGTCGTCATCGACGCCGCAAACAGCGTCGCCGGGCTTACCGCACCCATCCTCCTCAGAGACTTGGGCTGCAAGATCACCAGCCTGAACGCGAACATCGACGGCACGTTCCCAGGAAGGCTGCCCGAACCCAGACCCGAGAATCTTCTGGAACTCGCCAAAACCGTGAAAGCCTTGGGCGCGGACTTAGGCGTGGCGTTCGACGGTGACGCCGACAGATCTATATTCGTCGATGAAACAGGACAGATTCACATGGGCGACAAAACGTTCGCAGTCATCGAAAAGCAGTTCCTAATCAGGAATCCCCACGCACAGATTGTCACGCCCGTGAGTTCTTCTACGCTAATCAAAGACATAGCGGATGCCTACAAGGGCGAGATAGTCTGGACCAAGGTCGGAAGCGTCACGGTCTCACAGAAGATGAAGGAAATCGGCACCAAGCTGGGCGGGGAAGAGAACGGCGGAGTCTTCTACGGTCCGCATCAGGCTGTTCGCGACGGAGCCATGACCACGGCCTTAATCCTCGCCACCATGGCGGAGACCGGCAAGAAACTCTCGCAGCTCGTGGCTGAGCAGCCTCAATACTTCATCGAGAAAGGTAAAGTCGAATGCCCAGAGGAGAAGAAACAAAGGCTGCTGGACAAGTTGCTCACGCAGGCTGAGGGAATGAACATCAACACGCTTGACGGCGTGAAAATCTGGTTCAACGACAAAAGCGCCATCCTGCTGAGACCCAGCGGAACCGAACCAGCCTTCAGAATGTACGCTGAAGCGAAGACACAGGAAAGAGCAGTTCAACTCGTCAAAGAGTACACCGCGAAGCTCGAAAAGTTGCTTGAAACCATTTAAGAAAGACAGCGTATTCACTAAAAGTGGCGAACAACTTGCCTACTGCCCTGCGAATCAAACCCGAAGAAGTGGACACGCCCGAGAAACGGGTAACGCTCACCGTCAGCGTAATCGGCTGCGGGCAGCGGGGAATTCTGTTCGCCTTGGCTTTCGCCGAAGCCGGGTTCAAAGTCATCTGCGCTGACGCTGACCAAAGCGTGGTGAAACGTTTATCGAGGGGAACCCTGCAGGTTTTTGGTCGCGAAGCCGAAGCCAAGCTGAGGGCACTAGTGCGCACTGGACGGTTGAGTGCGACGAATGACTTGAAAACTGCCGTCTCGCAGAGCAATGTTATTGTCATTGCTACAAGCGCGAGATTCGACGCCAAAAAGAAGCCAGACTGTAGCGAGATTGAGAATATATGCAAGCAGACGGGGTCCGCGCTTCGCCCAGAAAGCCTCGTTGTTTTCGGAGGACTGGCAGCATTCGGCTTCACCGAAGGCGTGGTCAAAGAAACGCTCGAGAACACGTCCGGTCTCAAGATGGGCAACGGCTTCGGCTTGGCTTATGCCTCAACGCTGCAACCTTTGGCTGTGGGGCTGAAGCCACTGGACGAGCACGGCTTGATTGTTGCTGCCGCAGACAACACCAGTCTGAATTCGGCTTCGACTTTTCTGGCAACCTTAGCCAAAGAGCGCGTAAAGCAGACTTCTAACGTCAAGTTGGCGGAGCTGGGTGTGCTTTTTGCTGCCGCTCAGCGTGATGCAAGCATGGCTCTGTCGAATGAGTTGGCTGTATTCTGCGAGAACGTCGGTGTGGACTACGCGGATGCGCTGGCGCTCTTGAATTCTGATGCTTGTGGACTCGGTTTACCGTCGATTGAGGAGGAGGCGAACGGGGTGGAAGCATACCTCTTGTTGGAGAGTGCCGAGAACTTCGAGGCAAAACTACGGCTTCTGGCAAAGGCGAGGCAGGTTAATGAGGACATGGTTAAACACGCCGTAAGCATGACGCAGGAAGCGCTGCGGGGGTGTGGAAAGCCTCTCAGAAGAGCCAGAATCTCGCTTCTGGGCGCTTTTAGGTCTGAGACGGCTGCAGCTGCCCTATCTGAAGCCTTGGAAGCTAAGGGCGCGAAAGTTGCGGTTTTTGACCCTGATGGTTCTGTGCATGAAGTTGAGGAGGCTGGGCGTTCGGTTCGGAAGACGTTGAACGAGGCTGTTGAGGGAACTGACTGTGTTGTTTTCTTGTCCTATCATGACGTTTTTCGTCGGTTGAGCCTCAACAAGATGAGAGCGTTGATGCGGTCACCTGCAGCGTTCGTTGACTTGGTTGGAGTGTTGGAGCCGTTGGCTGTGGTGGAGGAAGGTTTCGTTTATCGAGGTCTGGGAAGAGGAGGATGGAAGAAGTGAAGAAGCTGGGTGTGGCTGTGGTTGGGACGGGTTTCTGGGGCAAGAATCACGCGAGAGTCTACAAGGAACTGGTTTCCACGCAACTGGTTGCGGTCTGCGACACCGATGCGGGAAGGGCGAAGGCGATTGCGGAACAGTTCGGCGCGAAGGCTTACACGAGCAGTTCGCGGATGCTGAAGAACAAGGAAATTGAGGCGGTCAGCGTTTGCACTTGGTCGACTATGCTGGCTAAAGAGTCTTCGAAGGCTCTTCGCGCTGGGAAGCACGTTCTGGTGGAGAAGCCCATGGCCACGAACACCAAGCAGGCTGCCAAGCTCCTGAAGGCTGCTGAGGAGAACGGATTACACTTGTCGGTGGGTTTCCTGATGCGGTTCATTCCTGGGCTGCAGCACATTCGAGAGGCGATTGCGGCGAAGCGGATTGGGGACCTTGTTTCTTCGACTGCGAAGCGGGTTTCTGAGTGGCCGGAGCGAATTGGCGATGTGGGTGTGGTCAAGGACACTGCCATTCACGACATAGATGTCATGCGTTTCATTTCGAACGCTGATCCGATCAGCGTTTATGCGAAGACTGGGAGCATGCGGCACCGGAAGTTCGAGGATTACGCGCAGATTATGCTAACCTACGAGAGTGGACAGAGCGCGTTCATCGAGTCGAATTGGCTTACGCCGTACAAGACGCGAACGCTTTCCGTGACTGGAACCGATGCCATCATGCGGCTGGACTATATAACGCAGGAGGTTTGGTTTGAGAGCAAGAAGGAGACGGTTCAGCCGAGACTTCCTGTTCAAGAACCCTTAAAGCTGGAGCTTCAGCACTTCGCCGAGTGCGTGCTGGAGAAGCGGAAGCCGCTTGTGACGGGTGAGGATGGGTTCAGGGCGTTGCGTGTGGCTGAAGCTGCTCTATTGTCTTCAGCCAAGAACAAGGCGATTAAGATGGCTTAGCGCTTCAGTGTGAACGGTTTGCCTTGGGTTGCGATTTTTTCGGGAATTTTGTCTTTCCACTTCTTCAGGAAAGGCAAGTCTTCGGTTTCTTTCCTGAGTTCGTCTGGGAGCATTTCGGGGATTTCTTCGCGGATGGGGTACCATCGGAGGCATTTGGGGCAGACGATTAGGCCTTCGACGACTTCGTCCTTTTCCTCAAACACGTGAAGCTCTAGTGGGTGATATTTGTCGATGGGGCACGCGAGGATGTCCATGAGTTTCCGTTTCATTGAGGTTCACTTGGAGAGAGTATCGGTTTATTAGGCTATTAAGATTTGCTCAGGACTGACTGACCTGAGTGGTTTGGAGTTTGTTTTGTGCTCGGCGGAGACTACGGTCCCCTTACTTGTACTGTCGACGTTTGTTCTAGTAGCTTGTTGTGTGGGATGCTTGTTGTGGGATGTCTTAGGGTGATTTTTCTCCATGTTAACAATCGTGGGATATTCGTGGATGCCATTTTACAAACTTTATTTGGTTTTTGTCAAAGCTGTCTTTAGTGTTCTTGCTGTATGAACTTAACATTTCTTTGAGTGCTGTCTCTGAGAACCTATTAGAGTTTGCACAAAGCCATTTCTGGTTTACCTTGAGTTTTGTTGCTATGTTTTGGGGTAGAAATTGCGGATGCCTAAACTCAAGTTGGAAATGTTTAGGTCGAATGTTCAGGTTTAAAATGTACGGCTCTTCAACTTCGCCAGTGAAGCTAACATACCACACACTATGCCTTTTATCAGCAGGATATTGAGCCTTCCAAGGTTTAAGTTCTGTAAAAATGCTTAGAAAATTTGCACATTCAATCGCTGAACTCAAATGGTCTGGACTGCAAATGTAAGTGAAAAGAGGTTTGACCGCTAAATCAATTCTCTCATGACTAGCCATAATCACCTTTTAGTTCACTAAGTATTTGAGTTTTTGTAACTGCGGATAGGGTTAAGTTAACCAACAAATAGTCAGTTTTTTGTTCTATGACATCTGAACCTATCAATCGATGTCTTACAGTCCAACCCAAACCTCATACTTCAACGAAGACTTTACAGAATATCGACGCTTGCTGTTGCGGCATGTGTGACTGTAGGGGTTCTTTCATCTTCTTGATATCTCGGCTGCTGCTTGCGTGGCAGTTGCTGTTTTTGTTGGACGATTGCCGCACAGTTTTAATGAGGGCCGGTTTTCCAACTTTTCTAAGAAGGTTTCAGCAAATGCTCCTGCTCTTGGCTTTCAGCATGTCTTGCGTTACTTCTTTGGCTGGGCAGACAGCAGTTTTCTTGGGAAGAACGATGCCTTCTGCGATTTTGGCTTGGTCTGAGACGATGCAGCCTTCGGTGACTTTAGCGTTTCTCCCTATCGTCGCGCATTCGCCCACGAGGGCACCGCGCACGACTGCTGCGTCGTCAACCTTTGCGCCTGAGAAAACCACAGAGTTCCATATCTGCACGTCCTTGCCCACGCAGACATTCTTCCCCAAAATGGCGTGCGGTCCGATGACCGAGCCTTCTCCGATAGCGACGCCTTTGTCGATGGCGACGGGTTCTTCTAGTCTAAACTTGCCCCTTCCTTGCTGCCGCTGTTCGCTGGCATGGATGTCGAGGAGCGTCATGTTCGTCTGCAGGTACTCTTCTGGCTTGCCTATGTCTATCCACAAGCCGCTGACCCTGTGCCCGTAGAGCGTGCCGTTTTCCACCAGTCTCGGGAAGACTTCGCGCTCCATGGACACGGCTCTTCCCGCTGGAATGTACTTGAAGATTTGCGGGCTCAGGACGTAGACGCCCGCGTTTATGAGGTTCGTAGGCGCTGTTCCCTTGGGCGGTTTCTCCACGAACCGCGTGATATGGTTGTTCTCCGCCAAGACTGCAACGCCGTACCTGCTCGGGTCCTCTGCCTCATGCAAGGCGATTGTTGCCAGAGCTTTCCCTTCCCGATGACTTTCAATCATTTCTCGGTAGCCCAGGTCGGCGAAGATGTCGCCGTTCAAAACGAGAAACGGTTCCTCATAGCCGAGGAGTCTTTCGGCTTTTTTAATGGGGCCTCCCGTGCCCAAGGGCGTCTTGGGCGGGTCCCGAGAGTACTTGACAGTCAAGCCGCATTTTGGCACGCCTGCTTGTCTTATGTAGAATTCCGTCAGGCCGTTGACGGCTAAGATGACTTCTCGGATGCCGTTCGCTGCCAGCCGCTCGTAGGTCCATTGGAGCAGGGGCTTGTTGAGGATTGGAAAGAGAACTTTGGGTCGAGTGCAGGTTAGGGGTCTCAGCCGTGTCCCGAATCCGCCTATGAGCATCAGAGCTTTCGTTGACGTTCCACCCTCTAGTGGTGAATCTACTATTCACCGACTTCAGCATATAAACCGTTTGAGAAGCCGAACTCCTTACTCCCACTCTATTGTTGCCGGCGGCTTGTGCGTGATGTCATAAACCACGCGGGTGACTTCTGGAATCTCGTTCGTTATCCTCGTCGAAATCTTCTCGAGTACGGGGTAGGGGATTGCTGCAAAATTGGCAGTCATGGCTTCTCGGCTCTCTGCAGCGCGGACTGCCACGACGTAGCCGTAGGCTCTGGCGTCGCCCTTGACGCCCGTGGCTTTGGTGTCTGTCAAAACGGCGAAGTACTGCCACAGGTTCTCCGCCAAACCATTTCGCTCAATTTCTTCGCGTACGATGGCGTCGGCTTTCTTGGCGACGTTGACCTTGTCCTCCGTGAGTTCGCCGATTATCCTGACTGCCAAGCCTGGTCCTGGGAAGGGTTGCCTGTTGACGAGTTCCATGGGGAGTCCAAGCATCTTGGCGACTCTGCGGACTTCGTCCTTGTACAGGTCGCGGAGGGGTTCCACGATTTTCTTAAACTTGATTTTCTGAGGCAGCCCCGCCACGTTGTGGTGGGTCTTGATTTTGTCCGAGTGCTTCCTGAAGCCCGACTCGATTCTGTCGGGGTATATGGTTCCCTGAATCAGGTACTGTGCGCCTGACTCGTCGGCTATCTCCTCGAAGACGCGGATGAACTCTTCGCCGATGATTTTGCGCTTCTTCTCAGGGTCAACCACGCCCTTCAGCTTGTCCATGAATCGGCTCTGCGCGTTCGCCATGACAAATTTGAGGTTGAACTTCCGGAACGTTGCTTGGATAGCTTCAGGCTCGCCCAACCGCATAAAGCCGTGGTCCACAAAAACCGCGGTAAGCTTGTCGCCGAGGGCTTGCGCCGCGAGCGCCGTGGCGACGCTGGAGTCTATGCCTCCGCTCAAGCCGATAATGGCTTCTGCGTCACCCACCTCCTGTTTGATTTCCCTAATCATCTTAGCGATGAGGTCTTCCATCTGCCAGTTGGCTTGGCACTTGCAGACCTCGAAGACGAAGTTGCTGAGCATCTGCGTCCCGTTTCTCGTGTGGATGACCTCGGGGTGCCACTGCAAGCCATAGATGGGCTTTGCCTTGTGCCGGAATGCAGCGATGGGGCAGCTGTCCGTGTGCGCCAACGTCTCATACTCGGCTGGAAGTGTGAAAACGGTGTCTCCGTGACTCATCCAAACTGTCTCCCTCGGGTTCAAGCCCTTCAGGACACCCACGGGTTTGTCGACGGTGACTTCGGCGATTCCGTATTCTCGACGAGCGGCGGGCTCGACTCTTCCGCCGACGATTTGGGCTATGAGCTGGTGTCCATAGCACAAGCCCAGGACTGGGAGGTTCAGTTCCAGAATCTCCGGGTCGATGCGTGGGGCGTTGGGTTCGTAGACGCTGGCGGGTCCCCCTGAAAGAATCAAGCCCCTAACATTGAGTTTCTGGTTTAGAGCTTGGATTTCTTTGGGTGTGATGTCACTCGGCACGATTTCCGAGTAGACGCCGTATTCTCTGATTCTTCTGCCGATGAGGTGGCAGTACTGTCCTCCGAAGTCCAGTACGAGAATCGTGTCGTATTTCGTCTGCATCTTGTTGCGGCTCAGGATACTGAGGTTTTCACTCTGGTAATTAAGATTGCTATCTCGTTGGTGTAAAACTCCACGATGTTTGTTGAGGTTTGGCGCTGTAAAGCATCCTATTTTTGTCTGAAACTGCGTCCTCAGCCCGATGTTTGGGTGCGAACTTGTTTTTGACGGAAAAGGAAAAAAGGGAGATGGTTCGGGCTGTCGTTAGGGGCTGTCTACTTCTTCCTGATGGCAAGCACCGCTACCGCGATTACGAGCAGGACCATGACGATGGCCGCTGCGTAGACTGCTTCTGCTGGAAGGGAAAGCGCTGAACTGGTGGGCGCGTTTATCGGGGCTGGCGTGGCAGAGGCTGGGCCTATTCCAAGGGCGGTTGTTCCGAAGGAGCTGCCGTACGAGTCTGACCCAGCGAATGTAGCCATGATGGTGTACTCGCCCTGTGCCGCGGGTGTCCACATCTTCTTGAACATGCCGCTCATGTCGCTGGTGACTTCGCCGATGTTGATGGTGCCTCCGTCTGGACCTACGGCGGTCAGCGTCACTGGGACTCCTCTGGCGTTGCCTGGAATGGGTTTCTGCATGTGCACGTACTCCATCCATGCGCTCATGTCTGCGTCGGCGATGGCTGGCGTGCCTGGCTGACCTGCGGATTCATCCGTGACTGTACCGGTTATCATGACACCCGTGCCCAGCGGAACGACGATTTGCGGGGCTGAGACGGTGGTTTTGCTTGGTCCCTTGCCGAAGGTGTAGATCTTGTTGTTGTACGCGTTGTACCCTACGAGGTAGCCGTCAGCTATGGCTTGCAGAACCATGTGTCCCGAGATGCTCCACAAGCCCGTTCCACTAGCCTCGTCGATGGCGAACAGTTTTTCGCCTCTCTTCAGGGGCTGAGTGGGCGAGTGTTCGCCTGTGCCGGCGAAGACTATGTGGCCAGCTGCGATTGGACCGTAGTAGAACGGATAGGTGCCGTAGGGTGTCTCGATGCCAGCGTCTCCGCTGTAGAATTTCCAGACTTCTTTGCCTGTCTTGATGTCAACTGCATGTACGTATCCGTCGTAGGCTGTGGTGAAGAGCTTGCCGTAGGCGATGAGTCCGAAGCCCGTGAAGGTGCCCCAAGGATACACCATGGGGTCGCTTTCCCAGAGTTCCACTCCGGTGTTTGCGTCGTAACCGTGCCAAGTCATCGTTGTTGGGTCGTTGTCGGCGAATATGCCCTCTCCGAAAGCCATGCACTGCCAAGTCCACTGTTTGATGGGTTGCCTCCACAGCTCTTCGCCCGTAGTCAAGCTGTAGCCCAGGTAGTACCGTGGCAGTGCTCGGGTACCTACAATAGCGATGATGACGTTGCTGGTTATGCCTTGGATGACCGGTGTCCCAGGCACGTCTGGCGTGTCTTCGACGTTGGGTATCGTCACGTTCCACTGAACGCCTTTCATCCAGTCGTAGGTTCCTGCCTTAGGTCTCCACTGTCCCAAGCCAGCTTGAGTGGGTGAATCCATGCGGTAGGCGATGAATGCTTTGGTTGAGTTCCACATTGCCAGCCAGTCGCGTTGTCCGTTGAGGACGTAGACGTACATCGTTCCGTCGTTGCCGTACATGACCGTGCCCGTTGAGGCGTTAGCGAAGCTGAGTATGAGTCTTCCCGAGTTTGCGTCGTACATCTTGTACGTGGAGCCTGTCCCCCACAGGTATGGCGCGACGACACCCATCTGATTGCCCGAGATATAGTTGTATAGCTGCCCGAGCATTATGGTTGAGTCATCGTTCCGCCACAGTTCTTCTCCGGTAGACAGGTCAACGCACACTGTGCCGGGCAGCACTTCGCTACCCGAGCGACCGTAGTAGGTGCTGTAGTAGAGTTTTCCGTTCATGATGATCGGCGGGTTGATGTAGTTCTCGTACGAAAGTCCAGCATAGTAGCTCGTTGTGCCGTACTCGCCTCCGACGAGACCTCCCGCGGTGAACTCTTGGGTCCATGCAACGTGGGCTGATCTCGGAGCCTGGCTGTACGGGTTGAAGCCTGTGCCTGACACCCAGGGTTTGTTGGTGGCGTTATAGCCGCGCATCAGCCAGTTGCCTGCTATCGACGCCCACTCCCGGTTTTCGGCGTTGATTGGGCGGTCCCACAGGTCGGTTGGCAGTTGAGCCGCGGGCCATTCAGCCACTTTTTCCTGCTGCACGATGAGCTCTTGCTTGGGCGATTGGCAAGGTAGGTAGTTGTAGTTGCCCTGTTTCTCCCCAGCATAGTTAAACTGTAGATACCACGTGCCGATCTGGTCTGGAACTTGCGTGAAGTATTGCATGCCGACAGGGGAAGTCGTCAACGGTCCAACGGTCTTGGTTGTTCCATCAGGCTTCGTGATTGTCACGGTGAAATCGTGGAACACATCGGTCGCCGTGAGCGGAAGGGGTTCTATCCATATCGTGACTTCAACTTGCTGGCCGACACCGACGGGGTTGGGTACAATTGCCATGTAGGCGTAGGTTTTGATATCTGCAGCACTGACAGTCTGACTGCTTGCCATGAAAGTGGTGAAAGTTAACATCAGAAGCAGTGTGATTACGTTTAGGGTTTTGGTTTTCTGGAGTTTCACTTTCTCTCCTCCATATGTTCTCTCGGCTCGCTATTTGTTTGGTTTTGGTATTTAATAGTTTGGAGAAAGCCGGATTCAACGAGGCGAAGAGCGCTGAGGGCAAACCGCGTTTGTCCTGCCCGGCGAAGTCCAAGCTGAGCCAAAACTGAGGCAGATGAACGACAGAATGGCCGTTCCAGCAGCGCATGGGCAGTTAGAAAACTAAACTTTTATTAACCCAATCGTTTGATTAGTAGATGAACGTTTCAAAAAACTTGGTATAGCTGAAAAAACGTGCAGGAAGTAATGAAGCATGGAGTTAAATGAAATCGACACCAAAATCCTCAAAGCCCTGCTGGAAGACGCCCGCTTCTCAAGCAGGCAGATAGCCAAGAACGTGGGCGTCTCCGTCGGCACGGTGCTGTCCAGAATCAAGAAAATGGAGGATGAAGGCTTAATCAAAGGCTACTCCGCCATCCTCGACCATGAGAAACTCGGTTACCAGTTGACGGTCGTGACCGAAATCACCGTCTCCAAAGGCAAGCTGGTCGAGACCGAAGCGGAAATAGCCAAAATCCCGAACGTGTGCAGCGTCTACGACGTCACAGGCTTAACGGACGCGGTCATCGTGGCGAAGTTCAAGAGCCGCGAAGACCTGGGCGCGTTCACGAAGCGCCTGCTGAGTCTGCCGTACGTGGAGCGGACGAACACGCACGTCGTGTTGACGACGATGAAGGAGAACTTCCGCCTCATATAACAAGCCGCGCTACGTGCCCGTTTTCTCTTTTTTGACGTTTTGTTCGGGCGGAGCGATGGAGATTTGGGTTCCCGACGCCACGGGCGAGGTTATCCAGGCGTTTCCGCCTATGACGACGTTGTCGCCTATGACGGCGCCAGCACCTAGCAGCGTGGCGCCCGAGTAGATGACGACGTTGTTCCCAACGGTGGGGTGGCGTTTCCTTCCCTTGATTATGCGTCCCTTCTCATCCTTCGGGAAACTCAACGCGCCCAGCGTGACGCCCTGGTAGATTTTGACGTTATCGCCGATTTCAGTGGTTTCGCCTATAACGACGCCCGTGCCGTGGTCTATGAAGAAGTTCCTGCCAATTTTTGCTCCGGGATGAATGTCGATGCCTGTCAGCGAGTGGACGTGTTCGCTCATTATGCGAGGGATTAGCGGCACCGCTCTGAGGTAGAGTTCGTGCGCTATTCTGTAAGTCGTAATCGCCAGGACCGCAGGGTAGCTGAGGATGACTTCATCCGTGCTCATGGCGGCGGGGTCTCCGTCGTAGGCCGCCTCGATATCTCCGCTGAGCACAGCCCGGATGTCGGGCAATTTCTCTAACAGCTCCTTGACCACTATCTCGGCTCTGCGGTGGCACACGTCTTGGGGGCACTCTTCGATTCGGCGGCAGATGTGCTTGAGGCTTTTCTCGATTTCAACCGTGAGCCTGTCATAAACAGAGGTCAACGTGTTGCCGAGGACGTACTTTACGTTGGACTTGGTGACTTCCGACTTGCCTAGGTATCCGGGGAATATGATGGTGAACAGGTCCTCCAGGACTCCTATGACCGCTTGCTTGGACGGGAGGTCTTTTCCCTCGAGGTGGTCCATGCCGCCGAACGTCTCGTAGTTCCGCATCATCTTGTCGACGAGGGTAGGTAAGCCCTTTTCAACCCAGTTGTTCTCGAGTTTCTCCTGTCCCGCAAGGAGGGCGCTGACCATTTTTTCTGGGCTCCAAGCGTAGACTTTTTCCTGCTTGATCTGGTCATCTTTCTTCTTTTCTTGTTTTGTCTGGGTCATATGGGTTACCTTCGTTGTATTTGAAAAATGGGAAATATAAGAGAAGCGTTGCCTCTCGCTGAGCTATATGGCGACCGTTGAGCCTCCCGCGTTTTCCTGGAACAGCGGCGTACTCAGATACCGTTCTCCCGTGTCGGGCAGGATGACAACGATAAGTTTACCCTTGTTCTCGGGTCTTTTTGCCACTTCCAAGGCTGCCCAAGCCGCGGCGCCCGAGGATATGCCGACTAGCAAGCCTTCTTTCTTGGCGAGGAGCCTGGCGGTTTGCATAGCGTCTTCGTCTTTGACCTTGACGATTTCGTCCACCAAGTCAAGCTTCAAGACGTCTGGAATGAAGCCTGCGCCGATGCCCTGAATCTTGTGCGGACCCTTTGCGCCGCCGCTGAGGACGGGTGAGGCTGCGGGTTCGACAGCTATTGCTTTGAACGTTGGCTTGAGCGGCTTAATGTACTGTGCTATGCCTGTTGTGGTTCCGCCCGTGCCGACGCCTGCGACGAGTATGTCGACTGCCCCATCGGTGTCGTTCCAGATTTCGGGTCCTGTCGTGTCTCGGTGGATTTTGGGGTTTGCTAAGTTCTTGAACTGCTGCGGGATGAATGCGTTGGGCGTTTTGGCGGCGAGTTCTTCGGCTTTCTTGATGGCTCCGCCCATACCTTCGGGTCCTGGGGTGAGGACGAGTTCGGCGCCGTAAGCCTTGAGCAGAGTTCGGCGTTCGACGCTCATCGTTTCGGGCATGGTGAGGATGAGGCGGTAGCCCTTGACTGCGGCGACCATGGCTAATCCTATGCCTGTGTTGCCGCTGGTCGGCTCGATGATGACCGAGGTTCCTGGCTTGATGAGTCCTTGTTTTTCGGCTTCGTTTATCATGCTGAGGCAGATGCGGTCCTTAACGGAACCGCCCGGGTTGCGTGACTCCTGTTTGGCGACGACGGTGCACCGCAAACCTGCGGTTAGTTTGTTGAGTTTTATGAGTGGGGTTTTGCCGATGGTTTCGAGGACGTTATTATAGATGTGGGGCGTTTGGTTCACACTCCTTACAATTTTGCACTCTGGCGGGTTGCCTGAACCTAGCCGATGGATTGGGCGTAGCCCGCCTAACCAAGAAACCTCGCCCAAGCTAATATAGTTTACAAGTTGGTAGCGCCGCGGAACGGCTCCGTGTGAGGTAAAACCTTTAAACAACCTGCCTGATTCTATACTCTGCCAAGTAGTGCGGGGGTCGCCCAGCATGGCCAAAGGCGTAGGCCTGAGGCGCCTATCCTGCAGAGGTTCGTGGGTTCAAATCCCACCCCCCGCACCA
>JBHGBG010000015.1:0-44309 GCA_041946875.1 Bathyarchaeia archaeon | reverse complement strand
GGTGGGGCGTTACCTTGGTAAGGTAATGGTCGCGGGTCCAAATCCCGCCCGAGGCTCCAATTTGCTACTTTTTCTTCACGAGTTTCAAGAATTCTTCTCTACTTAGTCCGGCTTGTTGAATGATTGCGTGAAGCGTGCCCTTCTTTATCGGGTCGTGACATGGAACAGTCAGCTTATGTGTCCCGTCGGTCAGAAACACGTGGCTTCCTCTTTGGTGAACGATCTTGAAACCTGCCTCTCCGAGCACTTTGATGAGTCTGCGCGAAGAAATGGTTGGGAGCCTATTAGACAGTTATTTCCACCAGCTCTCTTTTCCGTTTAAGCTGGTCCACTTCCTCGGGAAACGCCTCCAAGTAGCCTTCAATGGCTTCTTTTATGTTAGCAAGCGCTTCTTTGCGCGTCTCACCTTGGCTGATAGCACCGAGCAGTTCAACGCATTGCGCGGAATAACCGCCCTCCGGTTCTTCTCTGAGGAACACCGTGAACTTCTTGCCTTTGATTTCCACCATTGTTCTCCGTCACCGAATGAGTATGAAACCGTTTCCACATGATATAAACATTGACTTGGAAGTTAATGCATCACTGTCCACTTTGTTTAAGGGGCGTTACCATGATGAGGTGATGGTCGTCGGTTCTAAATCCGTTCCGAGGCTCCAAGGAACTCATGTTGGGCTTCTGCAGGATGCTTTTCTTTGAGGCCATTATTTTATATGCCATATTAATATCATATTAATGTGGCGATAACATGGTCAAAGCGATAGTCACGCTCGATGATAGGACGAACAGAATACTCAACATACTCAAAGCTAAATATGGCTTGAAGGACAAAAGCCAAGCGATAAACCTGATGGCTAAGGAGTTCGAGGCGTGCCTCATGGAGCCAGAGTTAAGACCAGAGTTCATAGAGAGCCTGAAAGCCTCCGAAAGCGAAAGGACTGTAAGAGTCAGAGATTTCGAGAAAAGGTATTCTTCAAAGTGATTGCGTGTATTCTCTGGAAGTTGTTGAGAGCGTAGATACGACATTCAAGAAACTGCGAAAGAAGGATTCAGCAAAGTTCGATTATCTATTCAAGAAGGTAAGAGAGATACTGGAAAATCCGCATCAATTTAAGCCTCTGAAGAGTCCAATGCAACGAATGCGAAGAGTCCACATCGGCTCATATGTGCTCGTCTACGACATCGACGAGGAAAGGAAAGTAGTTACCATAAGAAGATACGAGCATCATGATCATGTTTACCTGTGAGCTTGGAATTTCGTGGCTCTAATGATTCCCTCTGCAAGAACCAAGCAAGTTGCCATTCAAAAGTCTCTCCAGCCTCCGAATGCATATATATGCATATGCACATAGCATTGCCCATGACAAAAGTCATTTCGCTGTCCGAGAAGGCGTACCAGACCCTGAAGGCTTCCAAGCGACCTGGCGAGTCTTTTTCAGACGTTGTTCTGCGAGTTGTGGGCGAGAAGAAAAAGAGATCCCTGTTGGAGTTTTCAGGAACTTGGGAAGGCGACGACGCAGACGAAGTACTTGCGCAGCTAATGAAGGATAGAGAGCAGTCACGCTCTCGGCAGGTTGACATCTAACCTTGATTCTAGACACCGACCTGCTGATTGCTCTGATGCAAGGAAAGAAAGACGCGAACAAAACAATGCAGTGCTTGGAAGAAAAGAATGACCGAATCGCCACAACCGTAATCTCAGCCTACGAGCTCTTCAAAGGAGCCGACATATCGTCGAAACCCGAACGCAACTTGACTAAAACCAAGAACCTGCTGTCTAGTATTGAGATTCTGGGTTTGACGTTGCAGGCGTGCCAAGAAGCATCCGACATATACCGTGAAATGAGAAGCGGAGGTTGCCTGATAGGTGAATTTGATGTTCTCATCGCTGCAATAGCAAAGACAAATTGCGAAGCCATCCTGACACGCGACAAGCATTTCAAGAATGTGAAGGGACTAAACGTAGCCAACTGGTAAGGATTCCTCGAGTGCCAACAGCAACCAAGCGTGCCTACGTCGTAAAGTACAATGTCGCAGGTTCAGATCCCACAAGGTTTGATTCCTTGAATCATAAATGCTTCTGCCTCGGGTGATGGCAGGCTGCTTCATCGTTGGTTTTTAGGTAAGATAACGGTTGCGGGATCAAGAAGCGTTTCAGGCTTCCATCGCGAAAACTGCATCCTTGTCCACCGTTTTCTGGGGTGAGCGGCGAATCTGCAGGACAGATGGAACGATGGCCAGCGCGTTGACTATGCCGAACGCCAAGTAAGTGTTCCTCAAGCTGCCAACGAAGATCATCTTGTCCACCATGGATATGCCCATCGGGTTCACCGCTGAAATCACACCCGTGATCAGGTCGTAGGGCGCCGTCAGCGACATGACCAGTATTGCAAGGTTCAGGCTCACCGTCAGCCCCAAGTTGAGGAACAGCGTGAACAACGCTGAAGCTATTCCGCGCCGCCGTTCCGGAGCTGAAGCCATGACCGACCTCAGGTTGGGCGCAACGAAGAGTCCGGTGCCGAGGCCAAGCATAACCATGTACACGCTCAGAACCCAGTAGGGCGTGGACTGGTCCGTGGTGGAGAACAGGAACAGCGTGACCGTGCTAAGCGACAAACCTGACAGGATGAAGGGCATGCGGTTGAAACGGTCCGCCAGCCTGCCGCTGAGGGGTCCGACGGCGAGGAAGGCGATTTCGAAGGGCACGATGCGGATTCCCGCCTCCAATGGTGTTTCGTTCAGGACGAGCTGGAACTGCAGGCTCAGCAAGAGGAGGACGGCGGTCCAAGTGATTATGTTGAAGAACAACGCGAAGAGCCCGCCAGTTATCTCCTTTATCCTGAACAGGCTCAGGTCCACGAGCGGGTTACTGGTTCGCCTCTCCTGTGCGATGAATAGCGCAAGGAAAACCGGGGACAGAAGCATGAGCGCGTAGCTCGTGTTAAGCTGGCTAGTGCCGTAGGCTCCCAGCGTCAACCCAGTCATCAGCATGGCGAGGAAAGTCGTGAAGGCGGCGAAGCCCAGCCAGTCTATCTTGGCGTTCCTGTCTGTGGCTGTGGATTCCCTGAGCTGTCTCTTCGCCCAGATGGTTCCGAAGATTCCGATGGGGATGTTGATGTAAAAGAGCGCTCGCCAATCCAGAAAAGACAGAATCAAACCACTGAGCGTCAAGCCCAGCATGGCGCCTGCCCGGAAGGCAATCTGGTTAATGCCAAGGAAAAAGCCCAGCTGCCTTTTTGGGGCGGCGTCGGTGACTATGGCGATGCTGTTCGTGAAGACGAGTGCTGCGCCGAATCCTTGGATGCCGCGGAAGATGATGACCTGCGTCGGGTCCAACCCCAGACTGGTCAGCGCCGAGCCCACGGTGAAGATGGCGAACCCGTACGTGTAGATGCGGACTCTTCCGAAGATGTCGCCGAGTCTGCCGATGATGAGCAGCATGAGAGTGTTGGTCAGGACGTAGGCTTGGGTTATCCAGATTGCCTGTTCGGCGTCGGCGTGAAGTTGCGCCGCTACTTGGGGCAGGCCGACGATGACTATGCGGGCGTCTACGCCCACCATCAAGATTCCTATGGTGGTTACAGTCAGGGCGATCCACTTGTATTCCAAGCAGTCCACTCCAAAGAAAAACCTGCAGGCGGCAGACTCCGCCGCCTCGAACGACGACTATGGGAGTTGCGGGTAATTAACCTTGTTTTCCTCGTTCCCGTGGGCTCCTACTGCGACTCCTGCCCCGCAGCTAAGCAGGAAGGGGCGGGTTTGACATGAGGAACGCAAAGCGATGCTGGTGTTTAATTTTATATACGTCGTAAGCTATCAGAGATACAGAGGATATCATGGCTCTCGACGACGCAACCGCCATCACACTGATAGCCTTAGTTGTGACAATCGCCGTAGCCGCCAGCGCCGCAGTCATTTTTCTCATGCGCAGACGCTTCGCGAAGGTGGTCAAGGCGCCGAAGGAGCCTGAGCCTGAACCTTTAGGCTCACCATACAGAATCACAAAAAGCGTGCAGACCACCGAGGCTTCGCACGCCAAGGACGAGCTGCGCATCCTGGACTTGGAGCGGGAGATTCTTGGCGACGCCATACGGAAGCTGTACGAGGCGCACGCCGAAGGCAAGATCAGCGAGCAGGAACGCGAACGCCTGGCCAGCAGCTACAAGTCGCGGATGATGTCGGTGAAGGAGTCGATGGCGAAGGACGAAACCATCGTCGCCCTCCACGAACTCGAAGGCATGCAGGAAGACCTCATGAACCTCTTCAAGGAACGCCTGGGTGAGCTGAACACGAAGGTGGAGGAGCTCCGCACCCGCATAGACATCAAACCGGTGAAGGAAATCAAAATCCAGATGCCCAAGCCTCAACCTCCAGTCGTTCCCGAGCAGATGGAAAGCGAAGAGGAAGAAGCCGAGGAAGGCGAGGCTGAAGGCGAGGGCAAACCCAAGAAGCCGCGGAAACCTCCAGCCGAGAAGCCAGCCACTCCGAAGACTGAGGCGGAGAGGCGCATAGCCGAGATGAAAAGCCAAGTGGAGAAAGTGTTAACCAAACTGGACCAGATCGAAATTGACACCGAAGCCTGAACCCGCTGAAGCAGCGAAACGGAACGCGGCGCTCGCCGCCGTCGCCCACGTCAAGGACGGCTTTGTGGTGGGCTTGGGGAGCGGGAGCACAGCCGCCTACGCCATCGAAGCGCTGGGTGAGCGCGTGAAAAAAGAGAAACTCAGGGTTCTGGGGGTCCCGACGAGTTACCAGGCGTTTCAGCTGGCGGTCAAGAGCGGAATCCCCATAACCACGCTGGAAGAGCACCCAGTAGTGGACGTGGACATCGACGGCGCAGACCAAATCGACCCGCAACTGAACCTCATCAAGGGCATGGGTGCCGCGCTCACCCGAGAAAAAATCGTCGCCGCTGCCTCGCGGCTGAACATAATAATCGCAGACGACAAGAAGCGCGTCCGCGTCTTGGGCGAAGGCAATCACCCGGTGCCTGTGGAAGTTGTGCCTTTCGCGTTGGCAGCCGTTCAGGCGGGCGTACGGAAGCTCGGCGGAACAGTCGTCATCCGCGAGACGAAGGGTAAGCTTGGACCCGTGATGACGGACAACGGCAACGCCGTCGTGGACGCGTTTTTTGGAGAAATCGTCGCCGCCGCGCGCCTGGAGCGCGACCTCAAGATGATTCCGGGCGTGGTGGAGAACGGGCTGTTCATCGGCTTGGCGGACATCGTCTACCTCGGGTCAGTCAAGGGCACAGAGAAGCTTGAGAAGCGGAAGTAGACTCGCTCGCCTTTGCCCTAGACCGCCCAGCGCGTGTGAGAATAGACTTAAATGAATCCGTCGTTATCAACAATACCTGAAACCGGGTTGCCGGGGTAGCCTAGCCTGGCTAGGGCGCCAGACTCATAATCTGGAGAACAACGGTGGCCAAACGCCCTGTGTCCAGAGGTCGCGGGCTCGAATCCCGCCCCCGGCACCACACGAATCACCGTGAAATCACAAGTGGCCTTGGATTTTTTCCAAGTTTTTATCTCTACATTTCCAACGCAAGTTTTATATCGATAGGCACATCGTTGTACTATTTGATGAACGATGGAGACAGTCACGGTTTCAAAAAAATATCAAATCGTGATTCCTGAAAAACTGCGCAAAAAAGCAGGAATCAAACCTGGCGACAAAATGGTTGCCATAACCAAACATGGGATTATCCAGTACATTCCCGTGCGTCCATTAAAAGAAACTGAAGGATTCATCCCTGGACTTGACACCAAAAACCTTCGCGATGAGACTGACAGAATTGATTAGCATAGACAGTACTGGTTGGATTGAACGGTTCACTAAAGGACCGAAAGCAGGGCAGTACAAGCAAGTGATTGAGTCAGCAAAGCCCAAGGACATAGTCACTTCGGTTGTAGTGCTCTATGAAGTCTACAGGAAAATAAAGAAACTTAAGAGTGAGGAAGAAGCGCTGTTGGCAGTTGCCGCTCTAAGCCAGACCACAGTCGTCCCCGTTGACCAACCTATATCACTTGAGGCGGCAGACTACAGTCTTGAACATAATCTGCATTTCTCAGATGCCCTTGTTTATGCTACTGCACGACACTTTAAGGCTAAACTTTACACTAGCGATGAAGATTTGCGACCCTTAAAGACGATGTGCTTTGTCTAAACATCTGCTTCACTTATCCAGAGGTCGCGGGCTCGAATCCCCCCGCACCAAAGCTGAGCTGAAGGCTCAGTTGTTGTAGATTTTCTGCATAATGTGCACGTCCAGCCGTTTGCCAAATTTTCTGCCAACCTCTTTCATGATGCCGGTCTGTTCGAAGCCTTCGGACTTGAAGAGGTGGAGGCTTGCCGCGTTGCCTTCCGTGATTCGGGCGATTATGGTGTGCAGACCCGCCTTCTCGCCTTCTTGGATGATTGTGTGCAGGAGTTTTCTTCCGATGCCTCTGCTCCGGTGCCCTTCCCTGACGTACAGCGAGGCTTCGGCGGTGTCTGAGTAGGCGCATCGGTCGGACCACTTGCTCAGTGACGCCCACCCGGCGACGGCGCCTTCGTTTTCGGCGACGAGGATGGGGTGTTTCTGGTCGTGGCTGGTGAACCAGGCTTTCTGCTCCTCCATGGTTTTCGGTTGGGTGTCGAATGAGGCGACGGTGTGGAGGATGGCTTCGTTGTAGATTTCCGTGATGGCCTCCAAGTCCTTCGGTGTTGCCTTTCGTATCGCTAGCATGTTTTCCACGTCGGAAAGGGCATTTCTGCCAGAATATAAGCATTCATCAGCTCCTGCTCGTTTTCCTCGTTTTTCTTTTGTGGGTTGAGCCTTTATTTGTTCGATTGCGCATATCCACGTGAAGGATGAGTTGCATGGCGTCTGATGCTGATTGGTTGCGAATACTCATGCAATGCCGCGAAAACGTGAAGGCGCACGTTCAACCGCTGCTCAGGAGCCTGAAGGAGCCACAGCCCGACCTGGGCAGGGGCGCGGGCGGAGACCGCATGAAGTTGGTGGACGTTGCGGCGGAGAAAGCTATCGTTGAGGTGTTCCTGCAGCATGGCTTCTCGTTCACGCTTGTGAGCGAGGAGTCGGGTGTGAAGGAGTTCGGCGGCTCGGCTGGGGAGCTTATTGTGACGACGGACCCGATTGACGGCACGACGAACCTCACGCGTGGCTTGCCGTTCTACTGCTGTTCCGTTGCCGTGTCCCAGAGGCATATGGTGGGCGATGTCTTCGCGGGCATGGTGGCTGACCTGTTCCACGGCGTGACGTACACGGCTACGCTTGGCGGAGGCGCTTTCCGCGACGATGTCAGAATCTCGCCTTCGCTCACGGCTGAACTGGACGATGCAGTCATTGGGTTGGACCTGAACACGTTTCAAATCGCGGACTTGGCGCCAAGGTTGACGCGTTTGATTTCGCGGGCGAAGCACATTCGGCACTTCGGCGCCAACGCCTTGGAACTCTGTTACGTGGCTGAGGGGTTGACAGACGCGTTCGTGGACATGCGGGACAAGCTGCGGGCGACTGATGTGGCTGCCAGTTTCCTCATCCTGCGGGAGGCTGGCGGCGTAGTAACCGCGCCTGATGGTCAGCCGTTGGTGGCTCGGCTGAGTCCGCAGCAGAAGCTGAGGTTTGTGGCTTCGGGGAACCCGCGGATTCATAAGCTCATCCTGAGTCTGGTGAAGCCTGAGTAGGTTTGTGATGTTTACGCTTCTGATGCCTCATCCCGCGGCTTTGGTGAAGGCGGCGGGTGCGCGGACGTTGGTGATTGCCGACCCGCACTTGGGCTGGGAGATGTCACTGCAGGAGAAGGGCATCCATGTGCCCAGCCAGACGGCGAAGCTGCTGGACAGGCTGGTGGCACTGCTGAAAGAGAAAAAGCCCGACGCGCTGCTCATCTTGGGCGACGTGAAATACACGGTGGTCGCTTCGGAGCCGGGCGAGTGGCACGACATCCCCGACTTCTTCAGCGAAATACGAAAGCATGTCAAGGAAATCGGAGTGGTCAGGGGAAACCACGACGCTAATCTGGAGCCTATGCTGCCTGAGGGCGTGACGATGCACCCAGCGTCGGGCGTGGCATTGGGCGACGTCGGCTTGTTCCATGGGCACAAGTGGCCCTCACCCGCGCTGCTCGGCTGCAAGACCTTGGTCATGGGGCATCTGCATCCCGTCGTGGTCTTCCGCGATGTCGCAGGGTTTAAGCTGACGCGGCAGGCGTGGATGCGCTGTGACTGCAACGCCGAAGCCCTGGCGCGGGTGCTGCTGCAGAAGCACGGCGTCAAGGTTGAAGGTTCACCAGCGGAGACGCTGAAGCGGCACTACGGAGTGAAGCTTCGGACGATGCAGCTGTTCATCATGCCCAGCTTCAACGACTTCCTCGGCGGCAGAGCCGTGAACGAGAGTCGACCGCGGAAAGAACTGCGTAGTGAGGCGCTGATTGGTCCGGTGCTTAGGTCGGAAGCCGTAGACGTTGCGAACGCGGAGCTGTACCTGCTGGACGGCACCTTCCTAGGAACGCTGAACCAACTGAGAAACCTCTAACACTCAGCCCATTTCAAAGGAGAAAACTTGCCTTCATAGTTGGAGCCTAATAGAAACTCATTGCAGAAACCTATAGAGGAGAGGTCGCTCTAGCGTAGCAGGCAACAATGCTGCTTGGGAGTGTTCTTCTGCGAGAACATGCAAAGATTTATTAGTTCCCGTCTTGGTTGATACTCATGTGGTCTTCTGAGATTCAACTGTTTTAGATTGAATCGTCAGGAGCGGGAAAGAAGTGAAGAAGGCGTCCGCTGCTGCGGTGTGTGCGTGTCCATCCTGCTATCCCTCTTCTTAGGTGCACAGACGCCCGCAGTGCTTTCTAACCCTGATCCGCCGAACCCAGATGAGCTCGTGAACAACTTCAACGACAACGCCATGGACGCTGCCGTTTGGGAGGTGGAGCGAGTATATTTGGTGGGGTGGCGGAGGAGTTCCATACGGGTTATGTCCAGGGAGAATGCGAGTTTATGGTGACTCATACATATACCTGCAATAGGAGTGAATATGAATGAAAAAAGTCATAAGAGTTTGTCTTGCTTTGCTGTTTGTGAGTGTATTAGTGTCTCCAACAATATGTCTGATTGAAGCAAACGTGGCAGATCAAAATAAGCAAGACCAGCTATTCTTGTTCTTGGAAAATGTAGCTAGCATAGAAATAGCAAAATACAAAGTAGAATTGGCTTATTCTGGTGCCTCACAAAGAGAGGACACACGGGGTGATGGAACAGAAATGTTTTATCATTTCATTTCCCAAGAAAGCAAATTGGACATTAGCTGTGAGTTCCGAGACAGTACTCTCGTCTGTTGCCTTGTTACTCCAATCTCGGGACCGCCATTCTTGACGGACTCGTACAAGACATCTCTTGACGCATGCAAGAACATCATAGCCAGGTATCAAGACTTCTCGAAAGCATCCTATCTCGAAGGAATGCGCACCGCACTGGATGCAGTAACAGAGTCCAAGAACACGACAATCGAGAAAACAAATGAGAAACTGACCATAACATTCGAAGACTATGGCTACGTAAACACCGTATGGATGAACACCGTCAACGGCATCCCCTGCTACTACACCACGGTATTCTTAACGATACGCAACGGAACCTTCGTCAGTCTGTCAGATGACGTGAATCGGTATCCAGTTGGCAGCGCCGACGTCAAAGTCGGAAAAGAACAAGCTATCGATACCGCGCTAGAACGCATGAAGACGTTTTCATACCAGGTTGGAGACAATGTTGTTGGAAGTCTAGCAGTCCTTGCCAACGTCACACTCTATCCGCGGCTGACCATGGAGCCGAGAAACGGCGCGCTGTATCCTCACTGGGAAATGTACATCCCCCTCGCCGCCGTCTACCCGGGCAACGTCGCAACCGTTCACGTGATGATGTGGGCGGACACGGGCGAAATTAGCCACATGACAGCGTCAAGCACGCTCGGAAACACCCCGCCCGAAGACTCCAGTCTCAACACCCCGCCTCCATACACCCTCAATCCTGAATCTACCCAAACCCCAACCGCATCAGCCGAGACAACCGCTCCGCCTCAACCAACCTCGTCCCCAACCGCAGCCTCCTTAGAAACACCAGTCCAATCAACACAGCCAACAGCCACTTCTTCGCCCTCAGCCTCGCCCAGCCAGCAGCCCACGCAGACACCCTCGCCAAAACCAACCGACAGCCCAGCACCGTCAGACAGCGGTTTTCCGTTTGCCACAGCCGCAGTCACAGCCATATCCGTGGTGGCTGCAGCCGCAGCGGCGTTGCTCCTCTGGAAGAAAAGAAAGTAATTTCTCCAGCCCTTTTTCTAGATTTGTAAATTGAGAAATTTCTAGATTTCGTGAGGGTTCAAATAGCCAAGGCTCACTCCACATTTCTTCGGCAGGAGCACACCTATACGCAGCGCTTCGGAGGTGAAAATCACAGAGCCAAACCAAGCCTCCACAAGAGCTGTTCAGAGAAAGCCCAAAGCACAGGAAGGAAGCCGCGTTCATATCTGGAGCCTAATAGCAGTTCATTGCAGAAACCTATAGAGGGGGTCTCTCTATTCAGATTCCGCAAACGCAGACAAACATGCCACCGCACAGATAGATGCAGGACCTAAAAAGCGTCATCTCAGCACGCGTCGAGAGTATGAATAAGGGCTTGCAGGCTGCACCCCGTAAAGGGAGCATGGCGGAACAACCACCATGGAAAAAGCATCATTCGTGACACAAAATTTATTGGATTCGTCCACGCAACCTATCGCAAGGTGATTTGTGTCATGTCTTCAGACGATGAAGATTACCCCGAATGGACCAGACGTCGCCGCATCAGCCCATTCGACAAAGACCCCTTCTTCGGCGACATCGACCGCATCTTCCAAGAAATGGAAAAACGCATGGAAGAAGAATTCAGGGACTTCACGAAGAAAGTGCCCAAAGACTACGTCAAAGAACGCAAACTCCCAGACGGCAGCACCGTCAAAGAATTCGGACCCTTCGTCTACGGCTACAGCATGAAAATCGGACCCGACGGCAAACCCGAAATCCAACAATTCGGCAACATCAAAAAATCGCTGAAAGGACCCGAAGTCAAAGAAGAACGCGAACCCCTCGTCGACGTCGTTGAAGCTGACGGCGAAATCCGCGTAGTCGTCGAACTCCCCGGAGTGGAGAAAACTGACATCAAACTCCACGGCACCGAAGAATCCCTCGAAATCAGCGTCGACACGCCACAGTACAAGTACTACAAGGAAGTCATGCTACCAGCAAAAATCAAAGTGAAAGAAGCTCGCAGCACCTACAAGAACGGAGTCCTCGAAGTCGTCCTGCCCAAAGCCGAAGCACCCAAGAAGCCGAAGGGCGAACAAATCGACATAGAATAGGCAACAGCCTTCCAGACAGTGCAACCAATGACCACAACAGCAAACGACAACAATGCCAACGAAATCGACATCCTCAACGCCATCTGCAAAACCGCAAAACAAGAAGGCAAACTCTCAGGCAAAAACCTAACCGCACTCTACGAACTCTTCGGACAACGCTTCACCAAAGCCCTCGAAGCCCTCAAAGAAAACCGCGTCAAAAAATACACCTTCAAACCCAGCAACCGCACCGTCTGGATAGTCGTCGGACGCGAACGCGACTACCTCATCATGCCCGAAGCCGAATTCTGCACCTGCGACGACTTCTACTTCCGTGTGCTCGACCGCAAAATCCACCTCTGCTACCACCTCATCGCCCAGAAAATCGCCCGAAACCTCGGCTGGTACGAGACCTTCGAGGAAAACGACGACCTCTTCCAAACGCTCATGCAGGAGTGGAAAAAAGCTACACCTTAAATACCCCATCGATGCATGAATACAGCGACGCACAGGAGGAAACATCATGGACCTTGGAGGATACTTCCAGATACTCATCACCGTCCTCATGACAGCCACGTTCATAACCCTCGTTCTCATACTCCTCAACAGCTACTACGGCAAAGAAAAAGAAACCGAAGAAGACTAACCACTCTACCTTATTTTCTCCGTTTGAACACAAACAGAGCTAGACTTATCGCTGCAACAGCCAAACCGATCAGAATCAGCCAAACCGCGTCAGGACCAGCACCGAGCACGATGGGGAAAGGTCCGATGAAAATCACGATGCCAGCGCTGGCTGAGCCACCACTGCCCAACGCTGCAAACGCCACGACCAGCAGGACACCTGCAAACATGAGGGCGAAAGCCAGGATGAAAAGCCATTTTAGCCCACGAGAAAGAGAATTTTCCCCACGCGCTTCCCCATTCCGCTCGTCACCGTTTTCAGCCAAGACTCGCTTCACCTGAACAGCAGATAGTACAAAACCATGCCAGTAATAACCAAAGCCGTAAGCACAATCGAAAGCAACAAAACAGTCCTCACGGATTTCGTGTCGGTTCCAACGACGATGGGCACAGGACCAACCACCACAACTCCAGCAGCCTTCAGTCTGCTCTTCTTCGCGTGCCTGACCATGACGATGGCGATTGCCACTATGAGGACGAAGACTCCGGCGAAGAGCAACGCTAACCCCAGTTGGTAAAGGGCGTCAACCTCGGAAACTTGCATGTTCTCGCCATCACTCTGTGAGTGTGCCACGCTGCGCTAATAAACCTAGCCAAAAACCGTGCTTGAGGGCTGCAAACGGTTTTAAACCACACAGACAAGTAGAACGTGGCGCACCGAGGATAAATGTCACCCGAAGAGATAATCCAGCAAATACTCGCCGAGACGCCTGAAGTCACACGCGAACAGGTTCAGGAGAAACTGCGCGTTGCCAGGGAAAAAACAGGCGGATTAATCGGCGAAACCACGCTGCTGCGGCTGGTGGCAGCGGAATACGGCGTCGAAATCGCCCATCAGGAAGCGAAGCGCGACCGCAAACTCGCCTTGAATCACCTCGTCAGCGGGTTGAACGACGTAACCGTGACTGGACGCATCGTTGCGGTTTACCCCGTGAAAACGTTCGAGGGCGCAAAGTCAGGCAAGTTCGCCAGCGTCATGGTCATGGACGGGCGCGGCATGGCGCGTGTGGTGCTTTGGAACGAGCACGCGAACCTCGTGGAATCTGACGGGTTAAAGAGTGGGCAGATTGTGCGGTTTCTGCATGGCTACACGAAGGATGACCGTTTCGGCACTGCAGAACTGCACTTGGGCAGCAGGAGCGAAGTCGAGGTTAACCCTGAAGATACTGCGGCTGAGGATTACCCGAAAGACATTGGTGGTTTCGCCGTGAAAATCGGGGGAATCTCGCGGAACCAGCGAGTGGTGAACGTGGCTGGCAGGGTGAAGCAGATTTTTTCTTTGTCCAAGTTCGTGCGGCAAGACCAGACTGAAGGCACAGTCATGCGATTCGCGCTTGCCGATGCCACAGGCGAAATCCAAGTGGTGGCGTGGAACGAGAAAGCAGAAGAACTGGAGAAAACGCTGCGGAAGGATGCCAAGGTGCAGGTTCTAGGTGCAAGGGTCAAAGCTGGCGACAACGGCGAAATCGAAGTTCACGTTGACGCTGCGAGTTTTGTTGAGGTTTCGGCTGTTCCTGAACAGAAGATGCAAATCTCGGGTTTGGCTGAGGGTTTGAACAGAGTGAACGTCGAGGGCGAAGTTGCTTCCTTGCCCACGAGCAGAGAAGTGACCACATCGAAGGGCGAGAAAGTGAAGGTCTGCGCGTTCGAGCTGAAAGACGACGGTGGCAGCGTCTGGGTTTCGGCTTGGAGACAGCACGCGGAAACGGCTGTAGCGTTGCTGATGGGCGAGAAGGTTCGGTTGGAGAACGTTTACGTCCGAAAAAGATTCGACGGAAAACTAGAATTGTCCACGCGAGCTTCAACTGTGATGAAGAAGACTTAGGGTTTGAGCATTCACGTTTCTTTATAGCCTATTGTGGTCCAGTGCCCGAAGCAGACTACAGCCCCATTTACATATACTCTCACGGATTCTTTGAAGTTTTCGTCACTCGGCTCGGGGTTCGTGACATGGGATGAATTAATCGCCACCTACTCACAGAAAGAATGTTCTTTACCCAAAAAGGGCGTACTTCTTCGGTGTCTCTTTTCTTGCCATACTTCCTGTCACTTTTCAGTGTTTGGGAGTGATGAATATCAAAATTCTGTAAAATCTTTCTGAAATAACTGCTGATTTGGTTATTGCCAAGTGAAATAATTATTATCTTTTGATGGTGGGTGGCTTTGTGGTATAACTGGATTAATGCTGTAATTTTTGATGCTGCTGATTTTGGCGTTTATGTCCATACTATGATTCTTCGATATTGTGGGCATACCTGGAGCGTTTCTTGGTATCATATTACTTTTTGTTAAAATCCCAAATTTGCACAGCTAGTGCTACTATGCTTACGGTGCTGAGTATGAGAACAACTTCAGATAGTTTTAATGATGCTTGGTTTGTTTGTAAAGACATTCTTGTACTCTCTTGTTGAGCAAGCTGTTCTTGCGGATATAAGTGCAATACAATTGTATCTACATTGAATATCTGGCTTTCACCTTCAAAAGGAATAAGCTCAATTTTGGGGCTATAATCACCTTCGATTGACCAATAAACCGTTCCTTCACCAAATAGTTTAATGTAGGGGGGTGTGACGTTAAGTGCTTGATACGCAGAAATTGGATTTTCGAAAGCAAATCCCCCCTGTATGGGTAGATTCTGTTCATCGTTGCCAGGTGGAAACTGAAGCCAGTTTTGGAAAACCATGACAATTTCCTTAATCTGATACATAGCTTCATTTCTTAGAACTACCGTTGCCGCGATGTCTATCGGGTCATTCGTTACGAGTGTTCCATTTGGACACGTGATTTCGAAGTTTATCTTAATGTCGCTATCTCCAAAAGAGAATCCTGATGAACTATTCAAGGCTATTGCCATAGGAACTTGAAAAGTTCGTGGCTGAGGTGATAGCGTTAATTCCTCATATTTCTTGGCGATTGCATTCTCTACTGGAAGTATGAAAAATATTCCATAAATTGCCAGAAAAGACAGGTAGCATATGAAAATTATGATTGCAATTATTCGTCGTCCATCAAGTTGCATACATTGTCACGTTTTTCAGTATTTGGCAAAACTTGACTTATAATTTGCGGTGTTTGCTCGCGTTCTGGATTGGGTTAGCCATTTGTTTTCGCCTTCGACCTTTATCCCTGCTGCTTTCGCTGGGTTTCTGCCTTCCAACGCCATATGTGCACGTATATAGTGGTGGATTTGGTATCTTGAGAAGATTGATTTTCTTTTTTGTTCTAGTTACCTGAAGGTCTTTTCCCGAATTTCTCAGTCTCTGGTGTTCTGTCTTGTTGTGGCTTTTGCTTTGAGGGATTGTTTCTCCGGTGCCTTCTGGGTGAGAATTTCATGCATTTCGGACAAGGCAGGGAATAAGTTGTGCCTTCTTGGTTTACCAGAGTTTCCAGGGCAGCTCATCCATGTACTCGTTCAGCGAGCGGATGGTGGTTCCGTTGTGCTGTTTCAAAACGTTCACGAGCGTGGACGCCAGCTCAAGGTTGGTGATGACTGGGATGTTGAACTCCACCGCCTGCCGCCGGATCGCGTACCCGTCCGTCAGCACATCCGTGTAGGTTGCCCGCTTGTTCGGCATGGGCACGTTTATGACTAAGTCAATTTTGTGCTCCTGCAAGTAGTCCAGAATATTCGGGTTCGCGTCCGCCTCACTGATCTTGTGCAGCGAAGTCACGCTTACCCCACCTGCCTGCATCACGTCAGCCGTGTGTTTCGTCGCGTAAATCTTGAAGCCCATCTCCTCGAACGCCTTCGCCAACGCCACCGCCCGCCGCTTGGGCTCGTCGCCGCCGACCGTTATGAGCACCGCTCCGTCTTTGGGCGGCATCCTGAACTCCGCCGACTGCAGCGCCTTGCTGAAGGCATCCGCGAAGTTCTCGCCCAGACACGCCACCTCGCCCGTGCTGAGCATCTCCACGCCCAGCACCGGGTCGGCGCCGCTTAGGCGCATGAAGCTGAACTGGGGCACCTTCACGCCGAAGTGCAGCGCAGGAGGCAACTCGCAGGTCTTTATGGCTTCGTCGAACGTTTTGCCCAGCATTGCCAGCGTCGCGAGTTCAATCAGGTTCACTCCGCGGGTTTTGCTCACGAACGGCATCGACCTCGAAGCCCGCAGGTTGCACTCGATGACGCTGACCACGCTGTCCTTCACGAGGTACTGAATGTTGTACGGACCGCGGATTCTCAGCGCTTTGACGATTTTCTGCGTGGCATCCTCAACTTTCTTAGTCACATCAGCCGAAAGCGTGTGTGGCGGAATTGTCATCGTGGCGTCGCCGCTATGCACGCCCGCGTTCTCGATGTGCTCGATGATGGCTCCGATGAGGCAGGTTTCGCCGTCGGAAACGCCGTCCGCCTCCACCTCCTTCGCGCCCTCGACGAATTTGCTGATAACCACGGGGTGTTCGCGGCCAACTTTCGCCGCCAGTTTGAGGAAGTTCTCCAGCGAGGTCTCGTCCTGCGCCACCCGCATGGCTGAGCCAGAAAGCACGTAGCTGGGGCGCACAATCACGGGGTAGCCGATTTTCTCCGCGAACAGCTTCGCCCCTTCGATGGAGGCGAGTTTGCTCCAGGCGGGCTGTGGAATGTCCAGTTTGTCTAGGAGTTCGCTGAACTTTGATCGGTCCTCTGCGCGGTCGATGTCCTCGGCGGTTGTGCCCAGCAGCCTGATGCCCGAACGCGCCAGCTTCATCGCCAGATTGTTGGGGATTTGCCCGCCGACGCTGGCGATTAGGCCGTCGGGGTTTTCCTTCTCGTAGATGTCCAGGATTCTTTCGGGCGTGAGCTCTTCGAAGTAAAGTTTGTCGGAGACGTCGTAGTCCGTGCTCACGGTCTCAGGGTTGTAGTTGACCATGATGGCTTCGTGGACGCCGTACTTCTTCAGCGCCCAGATGGTGTTTACGCCGCACCAGTCAAACTCTACGCTCGAGCCGATGCGGAACACTCCCGCGCCCAAAACCATAATTTTGCTCTTGCCTTTGCTGAACTCGATGTCGTCCTCGTCACCGCCATACGTCAGGTACAGGTAATTCGTCTTCGCAGGCCACTCAGCCGCTAACGTGTCAATCTGCTTGACGGCTGGAACAATGCCCGCGGTCTTCCGGAACTGTCGCACCTCAAGCTCCGACGTGTCCGTGCAGAACGCAATCTGCTCGTCCGAAAACCCAAGACGTTTGGCTTCGCGCATCGTCTCCTGCGCCATGCTATCCGTCAGCTGCAACGTGCAGAGCCGATTCTCCATGTCGATGATGTTCCGAATTTTGTACAGAAAGAACGGGTCCACGCCGCTCAGGCGGTAGATCTCCTCGATGGAAACGCCCATCTTCAGGGCTTTCACAATCTTGTACAACCGCTCGTCCGTCGGGTTCGCCAAAACATCTTTAATCCGCTCAATCGGCTCGGGCTCCGAGTCTTCGGGGTTGCAGACCAACCCAATCTTGCCCGTGTCTAGCATCCGCACGGCTTTCTGCAGCGCCTCCTCGAAGCAGCGACCTATAGCCATGACCTCGCCCACGCTACGCATCTGGGGTCCAATGTGCCGGTCGGCAAGCTTGAACTTCTGCAGGTCCCAGCGCGGAATCTTCACGGTGATGTAGTCCAACGCGGGCTCGAAGCAGGCGGTGGTGACTTCAGTGACTTTGTTGATGAGCTCAGGCAGCGTGTAGCCAATTGTCAGCTTCGTGGCGATGTACGCCAGCGGATAACCCGTAACCTTGCTCGCCAAGGCGGAGCTGCGGCTCATCCGGCTGTTGACTTCGATGACGCGGTACTCCTCGCTCTTCGGGTGCAGCGCCCACTGGATGTTGCACTCGCCCACGATGCCCAGGGCGCGGATGGCTTTGATGGATGTGCTGCGGATGAGGTGGTACTCGCGGTTGGTCATCGTCTGCGATGGCGCCACGACTATGCTGTCGCCCGTGTGGACGCCCATAGGATCAAAGTTCTCCATGTTGCACACGGTCAAGCAGTTGTCGTTGAAGTCGCGCATAACCTCATACTCGACTTCCTTCCAGTGACCTACATACTCCTCCACAAGAACTTGGTGAATTCGACTCTGGGCCAAGCCGCGCGTGACGATTTCCCTGAGTTCCCAAGCGTTGTGGGCCACGCCTGCGCCTCTGCCGCCCAGCGTGTAAGCCACGCGGACGATGACCGGGTAGCCGATATCCTTCGCCACTTCAAGCGCCTCCGCCAAAGTTGTGGCTGCCTTGCTCTTCAAGGGCGGGACTCCAGCCTTGAGCATGGCGTCGTGGAAGCGCTGTCGGTCGCCCGTGTCTTCGATGGCGCTGACGGGTGTGCCGAGGACTTTGACGTTGTACCGTTCCAGAACGCCATTTCTGTGCAATTCAATTCCACAGTTGAGCGCCGTTTGCCCGCCAAAACCCAAGAGTATGCCGTCAGGCTTCTCTTTCTGGATGACTTTCTCCACGTATTCAGGAGTCACTGGAAGCAAATACACTCTGCCCGATAAGCGTGGGTCGGTTTGGATAGTCGCTATGTTCGGATTGACGATAACGGTTTCAATGCCTTCCTCTTTGAGCGCCTTGAGGCATTGACTGCCGCTGTAGTCGAATTCAGCTGCTTCGCCGATTTTTATGGCTCCGCTTCCTAGAACCAGAACTTTCTTTATCCACCCAAGCTTGGGCATTATTGAGCCTCCTCATCGCCACGATTCTGCGCTGCAATGTGGCAACGGCTATTGTCTAGGTCGGAATGTGGATGGTTTCGGGTGCGGCTACAAAACTTAAGCATGCGAGTGCCTCGGTACAACGCTAGAACCAGTCCTTGAGAACCAAAGCAGACGCCCCCAAATGGACCAACTGTGTTGACCCTTTTTGACTTTTGGCGGAAGCACACTTTCGGATTGAAACCCTCCACTAAACTTCGATTCTGGTTCTTATACTTTGTGCATTTATTTCGTATAGACATAAGCATTGACTCACGGAATATCGCGCTGATGTCTCTGCATTTGGAAGCAACATTTCTATAGATGACTGCCGAGAGTTATGCCTTGTAGCAGGTCAGTTTATCTGGAAATCAATATGGTTTCTGAGAGCGTTCGCCAAGCTATCGACCAACTCTAAGTTTGTGAACACTGGAACGCCGAATTCGACAGCTTTTCTTCGGATTTGGTAGCCATCTGTAATAGCTTGCGTCACAATCCGATTGGGATGGGGAATATTAAACACAAAATTTATTTTCCGTTCCATGATCAGGTCAAGAGCGTTCGGTTTCATCCCCTCACTTATTTTGTAGACTTTTTCGCAGGCTATTCCGTTCGCTGTCAGCGTTTCTGCTGTGTGTCCAGTTGCTAGTATCCGGTAGCCATTGTTCGCAATCTTCTTGGCGATTTCAACTGCTTTCTCCTTTTCGCCGCCAACGCTTATGAGTATTGAGTCCCCGCTCTTGGGGATTCTTGTTCCGCCTGCAATCATCGCTTTTAGCAGTGCTTCCTCAAAACTGCGACCAAAGCATGCGACTTCGCCTGTAGAGACCATTTCCACGCCTGTCACAGGGTCTGCTCCTTCTAGTCGCATGAAAGAAAACTGCGGGCATTTGACTCCGAATCTGTCGGTGACCGCTTCGCCATCCTCTATTTTCTCACCCATCATGGCGCAAGCGGCGATTTCCATGAGGTTCTTTCCTATTGCTTTGGAAACAAACGGCATGCTTCTTGAGGCTCGGAGATTGCATTCTATGACGTAGACGTCGCGGTTTTTCACTAAGTACTGTATGTTGAAGGGACCCTTGATGCACAGGTCCCGGGCAATCTGCCTTGTTATTCTCCTGATTTTCTCCTTCGTGATTTCGTCAATCGTCATGGCAGGCAGAGACATGGTAGCGTCTCCAGAGTGCACTCCCGCGTTCTCCACGTGCTCGATTATGGCGCCCACGAAGACGTTGTAGCCGTCGCAGACGCCGTCAACTTCGACTTCCCTTGCGTTCAGTATGAACTTCGAGATGACCACAGGGTGTTCTTCGGAAACTTCCGTAGCTTTTCTGAGGTAGTCCTCAAGCTGCGACTCATCATATACCACACTCATCGCTGACCCGGACAAGACATAGGACGGTCGAATCAGCACGGGATAGCCGATTTTGCTGGAGAACAGTTTCGACTTTTCTACGCTTTCGAGTTTGCTCCATTTCGGCTGTTCAATCTCCAGACTGTCGAGCAAGTCGCTGAATTTTGAGCGGTCTTCTGCCCGGTCTATGTCTCTGGCTGCAGTGCCGAGGATTTTCACGCCGTTCATGTCCAACTTCAAGGCGAGGTTGTTAGGGATTTGTCCACCCACGCTCACGACTACGCTGGGGAACTTTTCTCTTGCCACTATGTCCAGCACTCGCTCCAAAGTTAGTTCTTCAAAGTACAGTTTGTCCAAAACATCAAAATCTGTTGAAACGGTTTCCGGGTTGCAGTTAATCATCACTACCTCGTTGATTCCTTTTTCCTTCAGAGCCCAAGTGGTGTTGACGCAACACCAGTCGAACTCGACGCTTGAACCTATTCGGTAGCAGCCTGAACCGAGAACAACAGCCTTGTTAGTTTCAAGACATTCGATGTCGTTGGTTGTGTCGTTGTAAGTGCAGTAGAGATAGTTCGCCTTCTCTGACCACCTTTTCGCGGTTAGAATCTGTTTCACAAACGGTCGTATTCCAAAGATGTCGCGCAGTTCTCTTATCGTGGCTTCATTCTTTCCGAAGAGCTTGCTGATTTTTTTGTCAGAGAATCCGAGCATTTTTGCCTTCTTAAGATTCTCTTGCGACAGTCCTGACGCTTTCAGGCTTTTTTCGAAGTCAACTATGTTTTTTATACCGTTTAAGAAGAGCGGAACAATTCCAGTTAGATTGTTAATTTCTTCTATCGTTATTCCCTTTCGGATGGCTTCTGGGATAAAGAAGAGTCTTTCATCAGTGGCATTGGCTAACTCCTTTCTGATTACGTTTAAATCAGTTACGTTCAATTCGTCCGTTAATTCTTTGCTGCCGCCTACCATTCGTACTGCTTTTTGAAGCGCTTCTTCGAATGTCTTGGCAATAGACATGACTTCTCCTACAGACTTCATTTGCGTCCCGAGGCGACGGTTGGGGTTTCTGAATTTTTTAAAGTCCCATCTGGGCATTTTGACAACTATGTAGTCAACATAAGGTTCCAAGTCGGCTGCGGGTTTGCCGGTGGTTTTGTTTCCTATTTCACTTAGTCGGTAGCCCAAGGCAATCTTGGCAGTAACATATGCTATGGGGTAGCCAGTTGCTTTGGAAGCCAAAGCTGAACTTCTTGATAGTCTCGAGTTCACTTCAATGACTTTGTATTCTCCAGTTACGGGGTGCACAGCGAACTGGATGTTGCATTCACCGACCAAGCCAAGAGCTCTCAGGACGGCGAAACTGGTGGCTTTCAGTTTTTGGTATTCTTCGTCGCTGACTGTCTGCGAGGGCGCAACTACTATGCTGTCTCCGGTATGAATCCCCATGGGATCGAAATTTTCCATGCTGCATACAATCATGCAGTTGTCATCATGGTCCCTCAGAACTTCGTACTCGATTTCTTTCCATTTTCCAACGTACTCTTCCACGAGCACTTGGGAGATTCTGCTGTGCGCTAGGCCGATTGAGGCGATTCTCCGCAGGTCTTCTTCGTTGAATGCTGCCCCTGTTCCCTGACCGCCTAATGTGTAAGCGACCCTAATCATAACAGGGTATCCAACTTCTTTCGCCGCTTGGACCGCTTCTTCAAGAGTGTTTGCTTTTCTGCTTTTGGGGATTGGTATTCCTGCATCAAGCATTGTTTTTCTGAACAAATCCCTGTTGTCTGCTCTTTCAATTGCTTCGACGCTGGTTCCTAAGACCTTTACCCCGTATTTGTCCAGTATTCCCGTTTCTGCTAATTCTGTCCCGCAGTTCAGCGCGGTTTGTCCACCGAACCCCAACAGAATGCCGTCTGGTCTTTCCTTTTCAATGACCTTTTCAGCAAACTCGGGCGTTATGGGCAAAAAGTAAGCTTTGTCGCCTACGAATTTCTTGTCGGTCTGTATTGTGGCGACGTTTGGGTTTATGAGGACAACTTCTATGCCTTCTTCTTTGACTGCCTTTATGGCTTGTGCCCCTGAATAGTCGAATTCGCCTGCTTCGCCGATTTTTATGGCTCCGCTTCCCAAGATTAAGACTTTTTTTATCCAGTCAGACTTTGGCACTACGCTTTAGCCTCCATGTTTCTCTCAAACTCGTCGAAAAGGAATTCAGTATCGTACGGTCCCGGAGAAGCTTCAGGGTGCCACTGCACCGCAAACGCTGGCCGGCTCTTGTGCCTGACGCCTTCGATGGTTTTGTCGTTAGGGTTTATGAACCAGGGCTCCAGCGGAATCCGGCAGAAGCACTCGGTGTCTATGGCGTACCCGTGGTTCTGCGTCGTGATGTAGCAGCGGTTCGTGTTCACGTCCAACGCGGGTTGGTTCTGGGCGCGGTGCCCGTACTTCAGCTTGTAGGTGTCTCCGCCCACTGCCAGCGCGAGAATCTGCGCGCCTAGACAGATGCCCATGAGCGGCTTCTTCTCGATGAGTTCCGCCGTGGCGGTTATGGTTTGGACGCATTTCTTCGGGTCGCCTGGGCCGTTGCTCAGGAAGATGCCGTCGGGGTGGTACTCCAAGATTTCTTGGGCGCTGAAGTCATAGGGCACGCGGGTGACGCTGATGCCTCGGCGCAGCAGGTTCCGCAGAATGTTATTCTTGACCCCGCAGTCGATGAGGACGACTTTACGGTTGCCGTCCGCGCGGTAGGTAACGGGTTCCTTTACCGAAACCTCCTTCACCAGGTCCGTCTCATTCGGGTCGGGAATGTTCTTCGCTTCTTCCAGCAGCTTGTCCAGGTCGGGTTCTTCGCCTTCCGCGCAGACCTGCTGGATGCCGAGCATGACGCCGTGCGTTCGAAGCTTCTTAGTAAGATGCCGGGTGTCGACGCCGCAGATGCCTGGGATGCCCTCGTCCCACAACCACCTGTCCAGCGTCCGCGTAGAAGCCCAATGGTACGGCTCGTGGCACAGTTCATGGATGATGAGACCGGTGGTTTGAATGCGGTCCGATTCAAAGTAAAGCGGGATGCCGAAGTTCAAGTCGTAGGGCGGCACGCCGTAGTTGCCCACGAGCGGGTAGGTCAACGCGAGAATCTGCCCCTTGTACGAGGGGTCTGTGAGGGCTTCGGGGTAGCCGACCATGCTGGTGGAGAAAACGACTTCGCCCGTAACCTTCTTGGGGGCGCCGAAGCCTTTGCCGTGGAAAAAGGTGCCGTCTTGTAAGACCAGAACCGCTTCTTTGTTTTTGCAGGAGTTTTGTGCTTGCACCAAAGCCCTATCTACCTATCAGGTTGACGTTTTAAACGTTTTGCCCCGCCCGCTTTCGGCGCAACATGCGCCTCGACGGTGGATTCCAGCTGGTTTTCCGCCTCGTCCAGTTTCTTGTTCAGCTTGGATATATCGGATTTGGTGTGAAGCAGCTGTTTCTCCCTTGCAGCCAGCGCCCGTTTGACCTCGTTCGGCGCAGGTCCACCCTTCACCGCGTGGCTCTCCACGAGTTTGAGCGGGTCAGAGAGTGCCTTCAAATCTTCTTCTTTTACCGTGAGCTTCAAGCCTGCCGCTTCCGCAGCCACCTCTTGGAGCAGCTTTGGCGTGGCATCTGCGAAGGTCCGCTTTGCATCAACCAAGGACTTCACGAACGCGCCAACTACCTTGTGGGCTGTCCGAAACGGCACGCCGTATTTCCTCACAAGCAAATTCGCCAGTTCGGTAGCTGCCACAAAGCTGGCTGAGGCTTTGGCTGCGACGTCACCATTCACCTTTAGCTTGGGCAGGAACTTGTGCACCATGTCCAGCGAGGCGCGCACCGTGTCCATCGCCTCCCAGAGTTTGGGCGTAATCTCCTGAAAGTCGAGGTTGTAAGTGGATGGTAGACTCTTCACCGCCGCTGTCACAGCGACAAAGTCTGCGAGGACATGGCTGGCTCGGGCGCGGATGACCTCCAAGACTTCGGGGTTCTTCTTCTGCGGCATAATGCTGCTTGTACTCGTGAACTCGTCTGGCAGCTCCACGACGCCGAAGTCGGGTGAACTCCAGATGATGAAGTCTTCCGCGAGGCGGCTCAGGTTTACGGCTATAAACGTGAGCGCCGCCAGAGTTTCTGCGATGTAGTCTCGGCTGCCCACGGCATCGATGCTGTTCTCGACCAAGCTGTCGAAGCCGAGGAGCTGGGCGGTTCGGTCACGGTCTATCGGAAAACTCGTTGTTGCCAGTGCTCCCGCGCCTAGGGGGCACAGGTTGGTTCTGGCGTAGGCACCTTGGAGTCTCTGGAAGTCGCGTTCCAGCGCGTCGAAGTGCGAGAGAAGATAATGCGCAAAAGTGACGGGCTGCGCAGGCTGCAGGTGCGTGTACTCCAGAATGACTGTGTCGAGGTGTTCTTCTGCCACCTCAGCCAAGTGCTCCTGCACGTGTGCCACGGCTCGCATGAGGGTGAGGAGTTCCTGGCGGAGTGCCATGCGGATGGCTGTGGTGACTTGGTCGTTGCGGCTCTTCGCGATGTGCAAGTTTCCCCCAGCCTCAGCGCCTGTGTCGGTGAGGACTGCCTCTTCCACTGCCATGTGTACGTCTTCTGCGTCGGGGTCCAGCTTCATGTTCGACAGCTTAGCCAAAGCGGCGAGGAGTTTGGCGCCGTTCTGCTCTGTGATGATTTTCTGCTCCGCGAGCATGACGACGTGGGCTTTGTTTATGGCTACAACCGCGTCTGTGAGGCGTGCGTCGTCCTTGATTGATGAGGTGAACTTGGCAACGTCTTCGCGCATGTTCGGCAGTCTTCCGCCGTGCAGTATCTTCGACGTCACATCCACCTCACGACTTGCTGAGCGTTTAGGACGGCTTGGCTCTCTTGCCTTTCTTCGCCGCCGCAGTGTGCTTCAGGGCGTTGTGCATTCGGGTCTGAAGTCCCCACAGCTCGATGAAGCCCTTCGAGTACGACTGGTTGAACGTGGTCTTGATGTTGTAGTTCGCCAGGTTTTTGTCGTACAGCGACATCGGCGAGGAGCGCCCGACAACCTGCAGGCTGCCCTTGAACAGCTTCAGCCGAACTCCGCCCGTCACGTTCTCCTGCGACTTGTCGATGAACGCGTCGAGGTCAGCTTTCAGCGGGTCAACCCACAAGCCCGTGTAGACGAGGAAAACCCATTCCGCTTCGACCTGCTGCTTGAACAGGAATTCATGTCGCGTCATGACCATCTTCTCCAAGTCCTTGTGTGCCTCGAGAAGTATGCTGGCGGCTGGGCACTCGTAGATTTCTCTCGACTTTATTCCAACCAAGCGGTCCTCGATGTGGTCTATGCGTCCGACCCCGTGCTTGCCAGCGAGCTTGTTCAGAGTGTTGATGATTTCGAGAGGCTTCGTTCTCGCGCCGTTGACGGCAACGGGAATACCCTTCTCGAATTGGATGGTCACGTACTCGGCGGAGTCTGGAGCTTTCTCGGCCGACACGGTCCATTCGTAGGCGTCTGCCGGCGGTTCGGCGCTTGCGTCCTCGATTTCTCCGCATTCGATGGCTCTGCCCCAGACGCTGGCGTCTATGCTATACTTCTTCGAAGCGGTCGAAACTGGGATGCCCTTCGTCTTGGCGTACTCGATTTCCTCCTCGCGGGTCATGCCCCACTCACGGACGGGCGCGATGATCTTCTTGTCGGGCGCCAACGAGCCGAGGGTGACGTCAAAGCGGACTTGGTCGTTGCCCCTGCCAGTGCAGCCGTGCGCCAAGCCTGTTGCGTTTTCTTTTTCGGCGATTTCAACCATCTTCTTGACGATGAGGGGTCGGCTGAGGCTCGTGCTGACGGGGTACTTCCCCTCGTAGAGCGCGTTCGCCTTGATGGCTGGGAAAATGTAGTCTGTGACGAACTCGTCCTTGGCGTCGATGGCGTAGTGCTTGAAGACGCCGAGTTTCTTGGCTTTTTCTGCTGCGGCTTTGAGGTTTTCCTGTTGCCCGACATCGACGGTTACGGTTATGACTTCAGTGTTGTACTTTTCCTGAAGCCACTTGATGAGGACGGACGTGTCGAGTCCGCCGCTATAGGCTAAGACTATTTTTTCGGTCGTGTTTCTGCTCCCCCGTTTTTTTCGTGTGAATTTTTCCCCTTACGTTCCAAGCCGTGTTCTTAAACTTTACGACTTCTTTGTAACATAACAAGCTTTAAATGTCCCAAATGATACATTCGTGGTCTATGACAACCGCTCAGGGCGTCCGCGTCTACCTCAGAAACAAACCCTACCTGCTTGAGGCTTTGGAGAAGGGCATCGTGAACCTCAGCGAACTGGCCCGCCAGATACAGGCGGAACTGAAGACGAGCAACACGACGGCGACGAAAGCCGCCCTCCGGCGATTCGCCGCCGAACTCCAGAAACACAAGCAGAAACGCGAGGAAAAAGTGCTCCAGATACTCAAGCGCAGCGGCATAGCCGTCTATGACCGAAAAAGCGTCATCATAACCACCAGAGAAATCGCCGTCAGAGACGGCATGAAAGTGGACCTGCCAGGCAAGTACGTTTACCTCCTTGACCGTGCCGACCTGCCCGAACGCATAAGCACGCTCGTGAAGCACGACAACTGCACCATGATTGTCGTCAACTCGCCCGAAGAGCTTGAAAACACGCCCGGAGTCGTAGCGTTCCTGACGACGCTGCTGGCGGAGCAGAACATAAACATCATTGAGTTCATCTCGTGCTGGACCGAGACCGTCATCGTCGTCGAGAAGAAGGATAGCCTCAAAGCCTATGAAGCCCTAAGCAACCTCGCAGGCTGACTCAGCCGTCGAAACCGCAAGAGTATTAATATCGTAGCACCATAGTCTCTGAAAGCTCAGAGTTGAAACCATGCCGCCAAGCCAAGTCACCGTGAAAGCGCCCGCAACGAGCGCCAACCTTGGACCAGGCTACGACGTCTTCGGTCTAGCCTTAGAGTACCCCAGCGACAAGGTGACCGTGACGGCTGACTCAGCGAAAGGCATCCGAATCCAAGTCACAGGCTTCTCGGCAGACCACATATCCACAATACCCGAACGGAACACCTCAGGCGTGGTCGCGGCTAAAATGATGCAGCAGTTCCACCTCGACACTGGCTTGACGATGAGAGTCGAAAAAGGAATCTGGCCCGGAAGAGGCTTGGGCAGCAGCGCCGCTTCAGCCGCAGCTACAGCCTGCGCCCTGAACCACCTGTTCAACCTGAACCTCACGAATGCCCAACTCGTCCAATTTGCAGCTGCCGGCGAAGTTGTTTCGGCTGGTTCGGAGCACGCGGACAACGTTGCCGCCGCCGTCTGCGGAGACTTCGTCATCGTGAAGTCGTACAGCCCCGTGGAGTTAGTCTGCGTGAAAGCACCAGCCAGCATGGATGTCTGCATGGCGTTTCCACACGTGAAGCAAGCCGGCAAGACAAGAAAAGCCCGCTCCGTCCTGCCAAAAACCATTCCGCTCGAAAAACTGGTGCACAACATCGGAGCAGCGGCAGCCATGGCAACAGGCTTCGCCAGCGGCAACGTAGACCTCATCGGAAAATCGATGAGTGACGCCATCGTGGAGCCAGCAAGAACCTTCCTCATTCCGGGGTACATGCAGGTCAAGGAGAACGCGCTGAACGCGGGCGCCTGCGGCGTCAACATCAGCGGCGCCGGACCCGCAGTCATCGCCATAGTTAACAACAGGTCGGCAGACGCCGGCAGAGTGGCGTCAGCCATGAAAGCAGGCTTCCACTCCGCCGGCTACGAGGCGACGGCTTTTGCCACGAAACCCGGCAGAGGCGCAACCATAGTGGAGAAGTGAAAAGCGTGACTCATCAACAGTGCATAAACTGCGGAACCAAGTACGAACTTGACGAAGTAGTCTACTTCTGCAAGAAGTGTGGCGACCTCCTCGAGGTCAAGTACAACTTCAAAGAACTCGCGCGGAAACTCGCCAAGAGCGACTGGAGAAACGTGCCCCTGTCCGTCTGGCGGTACCGCGACTTCATGCCCATCCAAGACATCAGCAAGATAGTCTCCCTGAACGAAGGCGGCACCGGACTGCACAGCTGCCACCGTCTGGGGAAACAGCTGGGGCTTCTGCAGCTCTGCGTGAAGAACGAGGGCGAAAACCCCACGGGTTCCTTCAAAGACAGAGGCATGACCGTCGGCGTCTCCAAAGCCCTGGAACTCGGAGCCAAAAGCGTCATCTGCGCTTCCACAGGCAACACTTCAGCCTCGCTGGCCGCGTACGCGGCGAAGGCGGGACTCAAGTGCACCGTACTCATTCCGTCGGGCAAGATAGCCTACGGCAAGCTCTCGCAAGCCATGATACACGGCGCTAAAGTGCTGCAGGTGCGCGGCAACTTCGACGAAGCCTTGGACATCGTGCTGAAGTTGGCGGAGAAACACCGCAGCATCTACCTCCTCAACTCAATCAACCCTTTCAGAGTCGAAGGACAGAAAAGCCTCGGCTTCGAAATCAGCGACCAACTCGAGGGCGAAGCACCCGACCGCGTCATCGTGCCCGTCGGCAACGCAGGCAACATCAGCGCCATCTGGAAAGGCTTCACCGAATTCCACGAACTCGGACTGGCGGATTCGCTGCCGAAGATGACAGGCATCCAAGCCGCGGGTTCAGCACCCATCGCGCAAGCCATCAAGACAAACAGCGACAAAATTGTGCCCGTCAAGAAACCCGAAACCGTAGCCACAGCCATCAGAATCGGCGCGCCCGTCAGCTGGAAGAAAGCCATGAACGCCATACGCGAGTCTGGTGGAACCGCTGAAACTGTCACGGACGACGAAATTCTGGCAGCGCAGAAACTGCTTGCACGTGTAGAAGGCATCTTTGTGGAACCCGCAAGCGCCTCATCCATCGCAGGTCTAATAAAGCTCGTTAACATGGGCGTTATCGACAAGGACGAACGCGTCGTCTGCGTCACCACCGGCCACGGCTTGAAAGATCCGGATACAGCGGTGCAGATGAGCGAGAAACCCGTCGAAGTCAACGCTGACATGTCAGCGATTGAAGACGCGCTTGGCTTGAAAAGTCAAGTACCGATTCCGGCAAGGTGACCACGCATGAGAATCATCTTAGTAGGGTTTGGCGTAGTCGGGAAGAGCGTAGCCGCCATTCTCGCACGCAAGTACGCCGAAAAAACCAGAGAAACCGGGTTCAACCCAAAAATCGTAGCCATCGCAGACATAGACGGCGCCGTCATAGACCCCAGAGGTCTAAGCCCCGAGAAGCTGGAAGCGATCAGGCAACGGGGCTTTCCGATATCCGCAGACGCCGAGCTTGGCCGCCCAGGGATGCCTGCGCTAGAAGTCATCGAGTCGGTTGAGGCAGAAGTTGTTGTGGAAGTCACGCCGGTCAACATAAAGAACGCCGAACCAGCCCTTTCGCACATCACCACAGCGTTCAAGACGCGAAAGCATGTTGTCACAACCAACAAGGGACCCTTAGCTTTAGCCATGCCTGCGCTTACGGAACTGGCAGAGTACAACAACGTCTACTTCCGGTTCAGCGGCACAGTCGGCGGCGGCACACCCATGCTCGAGTTCGCCAAGCGATGCCTCGCAGGAGACCGAATCCTCGCCATACGCGGCATACTCAACGGCACAACCAACTGCATCCTAACCGAGATGTCTCAAAACCACGTTACCTTCGAGGAAGCGCTGGCAAACGCGCAGAAGCTCGGCTATGCCGAACGAGAACCCTCAATGGACATCGACGGGTTCGACGCTGCCACCAAAGTGGTAATCCTTGCCAATTGGATAATGAACAAGAAAATCACCCTGAGAGATGTGGACAGAACGGGCATCCGCGGCGTGTCCCTGCAGATGCTTGAGGACGCGGCAAGACGGGGCAACACAATCAAGCTCATCGGCTCAATCGACGCCGACAAGGCATCCGTGAAGCCCACGGAGATAGCGAAAACCAACCCCTTGTGCGTCAGCGGCGTCCTGAACGCGGTGACCTTCTCGACTGAATACGCTGGAGAACAAACGCTCATCGGCAGAGGCGCGGGCGGCATGGAAACCGCCAGTGCAGTTTTAAGGGACCTCCTAGACATTAGACATAAATTGGCAACCAAACTCACACAGAGCTGATTAGCATGAAGATAGTGATGAAGTTCGGCGGAACCAGCGTCGGCACGGGCGAAAACATACGCCACGTAGCAGACCTAGTCACACAATACGCTAAGAACGATTGCAGAGTCGCCGTCGTCGTTTCAGCGCTGGCGGGCGTCACCAACAGCCTCATCGAGGTTGCCTGCCAAGCCAAGAAAAGCGACGCCAAACGCATCGAAGCCTTCACAACCCAACTACGCAAAAAACATCTGGACGCGGCTGCAACCGCCATAGTCAACAAACAAATCCAGAAAGAAGTAACCCAAACCACGGAGAAAACAATCTCGGAATTGGAAAAAGTCTTAACAGGCATCTGCTACATCGGCGAGCTGACGCCAAAATCAAAAGACTATGTCGCCTCCTTCGGCGAACGCCTCTCCGCTCCCATCGTCTGGGGCGCCCTAAAAGACCACAATGTTGAGACGCAGTGGTTCACGGGCAAAGAGGCGGGCATAGTCACCGACTCAAACTTCGGCGAAGCCGAACCGCTCATGAACTTCACCACCCACCTCATCCGAGAACGCCTCGAACCACTCGTCGAAAAAAGCGTCATCCCAGTCGTCACGGGCTTCATCGCCGCCGACCAAGACGGCATCGTCACCACGATTGGACGCGGAGGCTCAGACTACACCGCAACCATCCTAGGCGTGGCGCTACAGGCGGACGAAGTTTGGATATGGACCGACGTCGACGGCATCATGACCACCGACCCGAAAACCGTCCCCTCAGCCCGAAAGCTGCCTCAACTCAGCTATCAAGAAGCAGCGGAAATGGCGATTTTCGGAGCCAAAGCCATGCACCCACGGGCATTGGGGCCGGTAATCAGAGAGAACATACCCGTGCGGATACGCAGCGTCTTCCACCCAGACAACCAAGGAACCCTGATAACCAAAGAGCCCGACGCAACAGTCACCGAAGTCGTCAAAGCTGTCGCCCTCATCAAAGACGTCGCCATGGTCAACGTCAGCGGCGCAGGCATGGTCGGCGCCCCAGGCAGCTACGCCAAAGTCTTCGACGTGCTCGGCAAGAACAACATAAACATCATGATGGTCTCCACCGCGGTTTCAGAGGCAAACATGTCCCTGGTGATGCGCAGAAACCTTGTCGGCAGAGCCCTCAGCACCTTGGAGATTGCGCTCTTGGGCAGAGGGTTGGTCAGCGAGGTCACTGCAGAAGACGACGTGGCAGTCGTCGCCGTTATGGGCGCCAACATGAAAGGCACCCGAGGCGTCGCATCAAGGATATTCACAACCGTGGCCAACGCGGGCATAAACATCCGCATGATTGCCCAGGGCAGCTCGGAGCTGAACATCTCATTCGTGGTTAAGGAGACCGACGGACCAGCGGTAGTCAAAGCGATTCATCAAGAATTCAAACTCGACAAAATCTAAGCCCGAGCGGAGTTCCCAATGCGCGTCAGTGAAGCGCGGCCTGCGAGGTTTCGTTGAGGTGAGACTGAAGTTGCAATCTTCGGAGCTTGAGAGAATCAGGCAGTTGACCAACCAGAAGAGCCACACCTACGCATTTCTGGGCTACACTCTTGATTTGGACACAGGCGAGATACACGACCTGCTGACGCACAACGGAAGCCTAGAAAGAAACGACGCCGCGGTGCTAAACGTTCTACTGTCTCACTACTCCGCAGCCAACCCGACACCCAGAACGGGCAGACTCGTGAAATTCAAAGACCTCCCGGGCGGACACGCCTACGAACAAGCGTTCTTCCAACGAGCTGTGCAGTCCGTGGCACAAGCTTTCGGCGCAAAGCCAACTGAACTCGTTGAGGCAGCGGAATTGCTGAAGGGAACGCGTCAAGGTTACGGCGACTCCGCGGCTGAGGTGCCCGCTCTGGTAGGCATTCCGATTGTGTTCATCGTGTGGGCGGCGGGCGAGTTCCCAGCCTCAGCCACAGTGCTGTATGACGAGTCGGCGAGTAGCTATCTGCCAACGGAGGATCTGGCGGTTCTCGGTGAGCTTGCAGCGGGTCGTTTGAGGAAGGCTCAGTCACAACTCTCGAGAGAGAAGGCAAATACGCTAGGCTGAGGCGTTTTCGCCGTTGCCAGCACTTTTTCCGTTCTTGTTGTTGTGTAGCTCCGCCAACCGAAGGATAGTCTCCTTATACACCTTTATGCTGTCCAAGTACTCACTTATGACGATGTGCTCATCCAGCGTGTGGTCCAAGTGCCCGTCGCCCGGCCCGTAGGTGACTATGGGCAGGTTCATGGCTTTGCCGAGGATGTTCATGTCGCCCGTGCCTGTCTTCCGAAGCAGCGTCGCGGGCTTGTTCAGCACCTTCCGTATGGAAGAGGACAGCACGTGCACCAGCGGCGAGCTCTTGTCGACTTCGAACGGCTCCACCGAGTCCTCCATCGTAGCCTTCACCGAGACTTTCGGGTTAGCCGCCTGGTACTGGACGAGGGTTTCCTTGATTTTCTCAAAGACTTGAGCAGAAGTGGACTGGATGGGAATGCGGACGTCCACGTGCATTTCGCTCTCGAACGGAATCACCGAAACCGCTCGTCCACCTGTGACTTTGGTGAGGCAGGCGGTGACCAGGTTGAACGGGCTCTCGTTTGGGTCCGTTGGGAAGCTGTTCTTGAGGTGCAGCCAGATTTCGTACGCTTTCTCCAGTGCGTTCTCGTAGAGCCACGGCGTGGACGCGTGTCCTGTCTGCGTCTTCACCGTGACTTTGAGTTGGATTTGTCCTTTGTAGCCGATGGTTATGTTTTCGACGCCGCTGGGTTCGCCGAATATGGCGTAGTCTGCTTGGATGCCTTGCGTGATGAGGTGCTTGACGCCTCGGCTTGTGGCTTCTTCTTCGACGACGCTGGCGACCAGGATTTTGCCTTTGCCCTTGAACGCCGGTTCTTTTGCCACTTCAGCCGCAGCCATAACTATAGCTGCAAGCGGACCCTTCGCGTCCACGGCGCCGCGGGCGTAGATTTTGCCCTCCTCCATGCGCAGCGGCAGGACTCCGGCTACGGTGTCCATGTGCCCGCAGAGCAGGATGACGGGTTCGCCCTCGCCGACGACGCCTATGACGTTGCCTATCGAGTCTAAGCCCACTTGGAAGCCGAGTTTCTGCATTTCTCCGGCGAGGAAGTTGGCGATGTCCTGCTCTTTGCCCGAGGGGCTGTAGATGCCCAGCAGGTTAGTTAGCAGGCGGATTGCTTGCTCTTGCATTCTCCTCTTCCTCCAGCGCCCAGTCCAAGACGGCGATGGCTTTGTCAACCTGCTCCTGCGTGATAACGATGGGCGGCAGGAACCGAAGCACGTTGCGCCCAGCGTCCAGAATGAGCACGCCACGTTCGGCGGCTCTGAGTATGATGTTGAGCACGTCGAAACGCAGCTCGACGCCCAGCATCAAGCCCATTCCGCGGACTTCCTTGATTATCTTGTGCTTAGTCTGCAACGTCTCTAACTGAGTCTTGAAGTACTTCCCCATCGAAGCCGCACGCACAGCCAAATCCTCCTCAACCAAGGCGTCTACAGCGGCGCATCCTGCAGCGCAAACGAGGGGGCTGCCGCTGTACGTCGTTGAATGCTCGCCCAGCTTGAACGCCGACATCACACTTTCCTTCGCAACAGTAATGCCGATGGGTAGCCCACCCGCAAAGGGTTTCGCCAGGCACATCGCGTCAGGAATGACGCCCCAATGCTGACAGGCGAAAAGCTTGCCCGTTCTCCCGAAGCCCGTTTGCACCTCATCAAACATTAGCAGGACGCCTTTTTCGTCGCAGAGTTGCCGCAAACCTTGAAGGTAGCCGTCGGGGGGCACGCGGACTCCGCCCTCCCCTCGGATGGGTTCCAACAAAACCGCCGCTGTCTTTTCCGAGATGGCCTCGCGCACCTTCTCCAAGTTATCAGGCGGCACATGCTTGAACTCGGGCACGAGCGGCAGGAAGGGTTCGCGGTACTTCTTGTCCCACGTCGCCGACAGCGCGCCCAGCGTCTTGCCGTGGAAGGCGCCCATCATGGCGATTATCTCGGGTTTGCCCGTGAACTTCCGCGCCAGCTTTATGGCGCACTCGACGGCTTCGGCGCCGCTGTTCGACAGAAACGCCTTGTCCAAGCCCTTGGGTGTGATGGCGGTGAGTTTCTGGAGGAATTCGCTGCGTTTGTCGTTGTAGAGGCTGGCGTGGCAGGAAATCAGCGTCTCTGCCTGCCGTTGAATCGCCGCCACCACGCGTGGGTGGCAGTGTCCGAGGAGGGCGACGCCGTAGGCTCCCATGCAGTCCACGTACTCCTTGCCGTTGATGTCCCAGAGGACCGCTCCTTTGCCGCTGGTGATGACGATTTGGCGTTTGGCGAAGACGTTTGCCATCAGCCGGTTTTCTGCGTCTATGATTTCTTGTTCATTCACGGGTTATCACTGTGCCAGTTTCATGCTTCAGCGCGGATGATATGGGTGTTTTGCCCGCGCCCGAGGTTATGAGAACTTCGCCCACGCCTTGGTTCAGCGCTTCCATTGCGGCGTGGACTTTGGTGCTCATGCCCGCGCCGATGCTGCTGAGGACTTCTTTGACTTCTGAGGCGCCGATTTTCTGGATGCGTTCGCCCTTCAGCATCAAGCCCTGCACATCCGTCAGCAAGACTAGGAGGTCGGCTTTGAGGGCGCCCGCGAGTATGGCTGCGGTTCGGTCACCGTCCACGTTTAGCGGTTCGAACTCCTCGCTCATGGCTATGGGCGTGACTATGGGCACGTAGCCTTTGTCCAGCAGCAGGTGTAGCAGGTCGGGGTTGACTTGGCTGATTTTTCCAGTGTAGCCGCCGTCTATGACGCGTTTTCGTCCGCGTTCGTCCACGGCGATGAGGCGTTTCTTGCGTTCCGCCTGCAGGATTTGGGCGTCCAATCCGCTGAGACCAACCGCCTTTACGCCCTGCGCTTGGAGTGCCAGGACGATTTGCTTGTTGATTTTGCCTGCCATGACCATACTGTAGATTTCGATGGTTTCCTTGTCCGTGTAGCGGCTGCGAAAACCTTCGGGCGACATGATGAACTGTTGCTGTTTGCCGAGTTTGCCCGCGATTTCGGTGACTTCTGCGCCGCCGCCGTGCACGAGAACCATTCTGTGCTCTCCCAGCAGCGTCTTCAAGTCGCCGACGAGGTCGGTTGACGCGCCTTCTTTGAGTATGCTTCCGCCCATCTTGATGACTAACAGCATGGCAGGTCACATCGGGTGGAAGCCTGTGCTCTTCAGGCCCGTCATCTCGTCGATGCCCATCATCAAGTTCAGGCACTGGACGCCCTGACCTGAAGCGCCTTTAGTCATGTTGTCGATGGCTGAGAACATGAGCAGTCGGTTGGCGTGCGGGTCCAACTCGAAGCCTATGTCGCAGTAGTTCGTGCCCTGCGTCACCTTCGGGTCGGGCAACTGGTAGCAGCCCTTCAGGTACTTGACGAAGCGGATGAACGGTTCACCCTCATACGTCCCGCGCAGGGCTTTCCAGATGTCCTTAGCGGCAAGCGGCTGCTTCGGGAAAGTGTGGATTGTGGCGAGGATGCCGCGGACCATGTTGACGGCGTGGGGCGAGAACGCCACAGTCACGTGTTCGGTTGACAGTGCGTTCAGCTCTTGTTCGACTTCGCCGATGTGGCGGTGCATGACCACTTTGTAGGGTCTGACTCCGCCGAACCGCTCGGGGTGGTGCGAGGCGGCGGTGGGTTTGCTGCCTCCTCCGCTTGAGCCGACTTTGAGGTCGGCGACGATGCGGTTCGTTTCCACCAAGCCTGACTTGATTACCGGGACGAGCGCGAGTATGGTGGCGGTTGCCATGCAGCCAGGGCAGGCGACGAGGCGAGCTTTCTTGATTTCTTCTCGGTGCAGTTCGGGCAAGCCGTACGCCGCTTCTTTGAGGAGTTCTGGGTGGGCGTGTTTCCAGCCGTACCATGTTTCATAGTCGGCCGGGTTTTTGAGGCGGAAGTCGGCGCTCATGTCAATCACCTTCAGTCCCGCCTCAAGCAGTTTGGGAACGAGGTTGACGCTGCCGCCGTGTGGGGTGGCGGTGAAGACGAGGTCGCAGTTCTTCTGCAGCTCCGCTGCATCTTGGGGCACGAACTTCAGCTGTGTCAGTCCTCGGAGATTAGGGTGGACGTTGAAGATGTATTCGCCTGCGCTCTGCCGCGAGGTCACCATCGTGACCTCTGCCTGAGGATGCAGGAGCAGTAGGCGCAGGAGTTCTCCGCCGACGTATCCTGTGCCGCCGATTATTCCTATTCGCATCATGTTTTTTCACCTTGTTACTGTAAGAGACTCTGGGCGCCCTTTAGCAGGGGGACTGCCACGTTTATGCCCGCGATGAGGCGGGTGTTCTCCCAGAATTCGGGGCAGCTGTTTGCCTCGTGGAAGACAACGTGGAGCCTGTTTGCTTCGACGTTTTCTTCGATTATGTTCTTGACCTTGGCGTAGGGTTCTGTGCTCATGTAAGCCTTGAACGCCGCCTCCAAGCCCACATTCCACGCCTTGAAGTCCCGCAGGCGAGCGTCATCCCTCCTGACTTTCTGGGCCTCCTCGAACGGGACTGCGGCTTTGGCGAGTTCGGTTTTGAGGGTTTCGTCGTCGGCGTTCTTGTTCTTGCCAACGTCTATCATGGCGTCCAATGCGAAGACCCAGGCTTCGTGTTCTCTGCTGAGTGCCTTGCCGCACTTCACCGCGGTTTCGCGGATGTGCTGGGGGAGCTTTGCGTCGAAGACCAAGTTGCCCAAGAAGGTGTTGGTGCGGAAGTCGCTCAACCCGGCGCGTGCCATCGCCACTGGATGGCAGATTGGGTCTTTGCGTTTCTCCTTGTAGACGATAATTCTGAGGTCGTAGAACCACTTCTCGATGAGCTCTTGACCCACGACTCCCACGGGGTTGATGATTGAGGGCTCGGTCTGCTGGATGTCGGCTATAAGTTCCTCACGAGTCTTGCTCAGGACTATGCCTTTGCCGTGGGTGCCCGCGTCGGGTTTGACCACGACTTCGCTGCCGATTTCCTGCTGGAGGAGGTCAGCTATGTCGGGTTCGTTGTGTATGACTCTGCCGTCTCTTGTAGCGTCGGACGGGTCGCATGGCACGTAAGTCGTCTTGGGAAAGGGCAAGCCGAGTGCCCAGAACTGCAGCAGTGTGCGGAACTTGCTGTAGCAGATGAATTCGATGCTAGACGGGTTGATGACTTTTTTGCCGAAGGCTTCCATCGTGTGTGCGGCGTAGAGTCTGCGGTTTTTGCTTTGGGCGCGGTTTAGGACGACGCCTAGGTTCCGGACTGTGTCTGTGAAGTTCTTGCCTTTGCTGGCGACGTTGTAGCCGTCCTTGCTGATGGTGACGGCGATTTTGCGGAACGGAATATAGGCTAAGTCTATGCCGAGTTCTTCGGCGGTCTGCTTGATGCCGTTTTCGTCGTTTTCCGAGCGTTCATAAAGGAGTCCGATGCTCATCGGTTAGTTGCACCTTAAAGAAAGTGTGAACAAATATTGGGGGGTGTTTGTTTCAGGTATCCAAACTGTGTGTGGTTTGGTGGATACTGTCTATTCGCCCCAGTCTTCTCCTTCGAGAGTGAGTTCTTGAAGGTCCACGCATCCACTGTTTACCTGTTTCACTTCGAGTTCCAGTCCGCAGCCAGGACAGCTCAGGATTTCTCCTTTCGTCGTGTCTGTGGGAACGTCAAGGTCCGCGTCGCAGTCGGGGCACTTAGCTTTCATTGCCTTCACCTCTTGCGTTATCAAACTTGGTGTTTGTTTACTCATCTTGGTGTTACCACGTTTATTCTATTGGAAATGTCATTGTGATTTATATGCGCGTCTTTTAAACATTGCGACTTATTTGTAACATCCTGAGCTTCTGATGTTCCAAATGGAACAACACAACTCGCTTTCTTCTCTCCGAAAAATAAAAAACTGCCTTCCTTCGGGGACGAAATCCGCACTCTAAACGGTGCTCAGGTACAGAAACCGTTAAATTCCTGCGCCAACAAAGCAAACTCGGTGCCAGAATGGACGACAAAGACAAAGAAATCATCCGCATTCTCAAAGAAGACGGCAGAGCAGGATACATAGACATCGGCAAGAGAATCAGCCTTTCCGAGGGCGCCGTCAGGAAAAGAATCAAAGCCCTGACCGACGCCGGCGTGATAAGGAAGTTCACGGTCAAGGTCGGCGTCGCCGAAGGCGCCGAAGCTGTAGCCTTGCTCTCGGTGAACCCGTCGCTGCCCACCCAAGAGGTCTCAAAACGAATCCAGGAAATCCCGAACGTGGAGACAATCTACGAGGTCACAGGCGAGTACGACATAGTCGCGGTCATCAGCGGCATGAACGTCGTGGAGGTCAACGAGTGCATCGAGAGAATCCGCCGCGTGGAGGGCATAATGAAAACTAATACAATGATAGTACTGCGCAGTTGGTAGGATATTTCTCCCTTCATGTTTCAATATAAAAAGCCAACGTTACTATTGTTTAGTCAAATTAGTTTATGCCATGAAGGCGATTAAATGAAAATGAAAATGCGAAAAATACACTTGACAAATGCCTCCAAGCATAGTGCAAACTGTGGCTGGTTTAGACGACTCTATTGAGTCATCATAGTTCTGTTGACTTAGATAACCCAAGAAAACGGGATTTAGTAAGCTAACTGTAAGTTGCTGCATGAAAAATCTATGCGCCACAGTTAGGGGATCAACATATTCTTTCATCCCCTCTTACTTTTCGGAAAAGATTTTCAGAAACTGCCGTATGTTCCGTAGCTCACTGAGATTCGTACAGGCCTAAAGAATCACAAGACCCAATTTCACGCCAAAGAAAAGCTATCGAATCATGCTACTCGCCAGCACCATTGACTGCAGCTTTTCAGCAATTAGCAAAAAAGGGAAAAAGAGGGAAAGTTGATGGCAAGTTCATACCATGGGAAATGCTGCTTTCACTCAAGTTACCAGTTGCCAGTCCCATTTGTTTTGGCTTATCAACACCCCAGTACTCGGGTTCCATAGTTCAGCTATCCATTTGTAGTTGCCCAGAGGCACATTAGGAATCGTAAACTGGTTCCACAATGTGATGCCTGAATCGTAGCCAGAGGGAATCGTAGCCGTCATGTTCAGCAATGGACCGTAGAGGTTTCCATTTGGTAGTTGAAGCATTATTGTCGCTCTGACTGGAAGCATGGCGCTGGGATTAACAGCGTGCACGTAAACTTTCATGGTGTCTCCGACTCGGTAGCTGGTTTTGTCTGTCCAGATTGTGAAGTAGGGTCCAGGAATCCATTGCACGTTAAAATCGTCGAAATAGAATTCTCCGTAAGGTCTCCAAGATGGCGCCATAACTCCTATCTGAACAAAGTCAAATCTGTAATTGCCTGTGTACGTTTTAACAAGATTGTTGTCTATAAAAATCTGCAAATCGCCGAGATTAAAGACCATTCTGAATTCATGCCATCCAAATGATCTTGGATATACTGGTTCGTTCCCTACGCCATCGCCAGAAGTATGATAATAATTCGGATCGGCATCCTGTACACCTACAGTGAAGGCATGTCCAGGCAACCCCGGAGTTGTCTTTGTATTGATAACATATAGAAGTGCATAAAGATTGTTAGTTCCCGGTGTCGTATCATAAAGCCAAGCTATGATCGTTCCTTTGCCCTCATCTGAAAAAGTATGTTGCAAATTTACATCTCTATTGATGCCGCTTGGCGAACTGAAATTAACGGATTGGAGACCTGAGTGGACTTGTATTGTGGACGGAATAATCGAACCGCCTTGCTGTAGGAGCGTCCAGAATGAGTCAAATCTTGAGCCTTCAAAGCTATCCGAAAAACCGATTTGGGCAGAAGAAAACGCAGCCGTACTTGCTAACAAGAACAAACATAGAACGGTTGCGCTAATGCCGGCACGCCAAGAATGCATGCTGCTTCCATTCCTCTTTTTAGCATTTGGGATTTTCGAAGAATTCATCAACGGATACACCTCCTTTTCTCCAAGTCATGTATTTAGCACAAAATGCTTTTAAGTTTTATTATAATAAGCTTGTCAGACCTCAAAAATCTTGCGGAATTTACATGAAAACCAGCATCATGATTGTATTTCGAAGCTTGTGGTTTTGTGCAAGTAATAGGCTGTAAAAAAGCCATCATCCGTTCCGTAAAGGTCACGCAGATACCTCAGCGCATCTTCAACCGTTTCAGCTGACGGAACAACTCTCCTGAAATTGCTCTGCCGCACAATATCTCTGAGCTGACCCGTTTCCTTCTTGACTATCCTCAGCCTCAAATGGTGGCGACCAGATTGACAGACCGCAACGTCTCCCTTCCAAGCCTTGCCTTTTCGGACGTCGATGGTTTTACTGCCGTCTCTAATCCATTCAAACACTTCTTTTCTTGCCATGAACAGGGGCATGTCTCTGGTCACTCTTACGCGTCAATCTGTGATGTGCACTTCTTGAATAAATCCGTTCTCGAAAACCCGCCACCAGTGGCAAGCTTGCAGCACAATAAAAAGGGGGAGAGTGAGGAGGCTTTCGTTTCTCTCATTGTTTCCGTCTTCTAAGGAAAACTGCCGCCAGCACAACGATGATGACAACTACGATGGCAGCGATCAGCACGTACATCTCGGTCCCGATACCCTGACCGCCCGCGTTCGCGGGAGGCGTGGTCGGTGACGGTGCCGCTCCTGCTGTTACGCCGAGCGCCGCTTCTGCGAACGAACTGCCGTAGGAGTCTGACCCAGCGAATGTCGCCATAATGGTGTACACGCCCTGCACGGGTGGCTGCCAGAGTTGCTTGTACATGCCGCTCATGTCACTCGTCACGGTGCCTATGGAGATGACACTTCCGTCGGGACCCACAGCAGACAACGTGACTGGCACGCCTACTGCGTCTCCGGGGATTGGCTGTTGCCGCTTCAGGTAGTTCATCCAGTTGCTCATGTCCTTGTCAGCGATTGCGGGAGATCCCGGCTGTCCTGCAGACTGGTCGGTCACTGTTCCCTTTATCAGCACGCTGGAGCCCAGGGGCACAACTTCAGAGGAGACTGAAACGGTTGTGGCGCTGGGTCCCTTGCCGAAGACGTAGATTTCATTGTCTTCCGCGTTGTACGACACGAGGTAGCCGTCGGCTAGCGCTTGTATGACGTGCCATCCTGGGAACGTCCAGACCTTGGTGCCGTCGGTGGCGCTGAAAGCGTGAAGCTGGTATCCTCGGTACAGCGGTATGCTCGGGGAGTGTTCGCCGTTGCCTGCGAAGACGACGCCGTCAGCGATTATGGGGCCGTAGTAGAACGGGAATGTGCCGTAGGGCGTTTCACGGTACAAGTCGTCGCCGCTGTAGTACTTGAACACCTCTTTCCCGTTGGCTATGTCGAATGCGTGCACGCTGCCGTCGTAGCTTAGGACGTAGAGTTTGCCATAGGTTATCAGCCCTGAGAGGCCATAGGTGCCCCACGGGTAGTCGGTGGGGTCGCTCGTCCATAGTTGGGTGCCGGTGTTGACGTCGTAGCCTATCCACACTCGTCTGTTGGGGTTGAAGCCCGCATAGACTCCTTGTCCGTAAGCTCGCGCCGCCGTGTAGTGGTCAATGTCCAGGTCATGCACCCACAGTTGGGTTCCGTCTATGATGCTGTAGCCGATTTCCTTGTAGGATGTCGCTCTGCTCTCGACTGCGGCAACCAGCACGTTGCCGGTTACGCCTCCCGCACCTGGAAACAGCGGTCCGGTTGCGTCCATCACCGTTATTATGGGTATCGTCTTGTTCCATTGTATGCCGCTTAGCCAGTTGTAGGTGCCTGGTTTGTTCCGCAGGAAGGGCACTTCACTGCCTGTGATGCCCGGGATAAAGCCCGCCGCCGCAAGCGCCTTGGTTGAATTCCACATCGCCAACCATCCCGCTCGGCCGTTGAGGACGTAGACATACATAGCTCCGTCGCTTCCATAGACCGCAACTGCTGGCGCAGCGAAGGCAGAGGCTGCCGCGTTCGTAAAGTTAGCAATCAATGCTCCGGTGTTTGCATCGTACAAGTGCCAGGTGTTCGGTCTCGCCATGATGGATGGGCCGACCGCGAACAGGGCGAAGGGTCCGAAGGACGACATGTCCCAAAGGTAGGGAATGCCGCCCATCTGGTTGCCCGAGACGAAGTTGTATATCTGACCCGCGTCCAGATTCATGTCCGGGTTCCGCCACAACTCTGTTCCTGTTCGGAGATCGACGCAGATGGCGCCTGGCCATGCTCCTGCCACGCCTTGGTAGTATCCGAAGTCGCTTGGGTACATTCGGTAGTACAGCTTGCCGTCCATGACGATCGGCGGAGTCAACTTAGCCTCGTACGTCAGCCCGTTGTAGAAGCTGGCATCCTCAAATTCGCCTCCAATCATGCCGCCCAAGGCCAGTTCCTTCGTCCACACGACATGCGGAGACCGAGGAGCATTAGAGTAGGGGTTGTATCCCTTTCCCGAGTCGCTGGCGCCCTGCACGTAAGTCGTGTTGTAGCCGCGAATCAGCCAGTTGCCCGAGATTGAATTCCAGAGGCGGTTAGCTGCGTTGATGGGGCGCGTCCAGAAGTCGTTTGGCACAGGTGTCTCGGGCCACGATTGGACTGGCTGCTCTTGAACAACGAGCGATGAGGTGGGGGTTTCGCTCGGTGAGTAGACGAATGTGCCGTTGGCGAATGTCTCTCCCGGATAGGTCATCTTGAACGTGTAGGTTCCCAGTGTGGTTGGCGTGTACTCGAAGTACTGAGAGCCGATGGCTGAAGAGCTGAACGGACCCCTGCTCTCAGTCGTTCCGTCTGGCCGGGTGATGGACACCATGAACCCGTGGAAAATGTCCGAGGCGGTTGGAGGAATAGGCTGCAGCCACATGTTCACCACAGTGTATTCGCCCAGAGATATCGGGTTAGGGTTCAGAGACAGATACGCGTAGGTGGTTACGTTCGTGACCGCTTTGGCGAAAGTCATGCTCGACATCAGAGCTGCAACAGACAGCATTGTAACGAAAACGATAGCAGTAGTTGAAGTTCCATTTCTCTTGGTTTTCATACGAATTCTCCTTCTTTCCGTGTTTCAGATTTCTTTGGCATGTATTTTTAACAGTTTGCGACTGAGACACTCACTAGCAGTGGCAAACGGAATACGTTGAGATGAAAATTGTTAAATCCCCATTCAGCACATATAGAGAGGCTGTGGGGGAAAGCCGACGTCCCCTCTTGAAGAGGAAGCCCAAACACTTATCGGATTAGGTCTCACGAGCGTTCAGGCTAGAATCTACTCAGCCCTCGCCAAGACGGGTCAGGCAACGGTGAGCACGGTTTCAAAGATGGCGCAGCTGGACAGGTCTGAAATCTACAGGGGAATTCTGGAGCTTCAAAAACTGGGCTTGGTGGAGAGAATTCTCAGCACACCCAACATGTTCAAGTCCACCCCCATGTCGGACGGACTAGCAATCCTGCTCGCACGCAAAACTGATGAATTCAACGAAATCAAGAAGAGAACAGCCCAACTGATCCAGAAATCCGAGAGCGAGAATCAGCAGGTCCCTCTACAGGAAGAGCATTCGTTTGTAATCATTCCCGAAAGGCAGGTCGCTCTCCGGAAATGGATGAAGATGACTGAGAACGCCCAGACCTGCTTCGACTACATCATCCGCTGGGAAGGCTACATAGACGGGCTTGCCAAACGGGGCGACCATCTGAGAGAGATTCTGAACAGAGGCGTCAAGGTTCGCGCCATAATCAGCAAGCCACAGCGTCAAAGGACAATCTCCCGAACCATCAACAGCCTAAGGAAAGACGGAAACTACGAGGTTAGGTACATTTCCGTGATGCCTTCGGCGGTGTTCTCGATAGTCGACAAGAGGGAGGTGCTCCTCAACACCGTGCCCACACCCATACCGAGTGAAACGCCGAGCCTGTGGTCGAACAACCCCAGTCTCGCCGCCATAGTGCAGGACCATTTTGAGATGATGTGGCACTCGGCTCGAGAATACAGGACTGGAAAAACGTGCCGAAGTAGCGGCGAGGCAAGCGGAACGGTAGCAGCAGCCGTTGGCTAAGCGTTTCTTGTGTAGGAAGCAAAAGTCATGTCAAGGAATCTTTACAAACACGCTTTTTACGCTGGCTTACCGCGTAGTCTACGGTGGCTGAGGCATGAAG
>JBHGBG010000014.1:0-45499 GCA_041946875.1 Bathyarchaeia archaeon | reverse complement strand
TACTGCTCGTCCATCCGGTTGTGCTCAATCAGGCTGTTGGAGACTGTTACGTCAAAGGCTTCGCTCTTGAGCGGAAGGTGGCAACATTCAGCGTTGATTAGGTTCTTCACCTCGTGTGAGCTAAGCGGGACATCGGTGTTTTCGGTCTGGTCATCGCATCGATGACCCGTAGCTCGGATGAAGAGGTCTATGTTTACGTCGCCCTTGGGCTTGTGACCGCACCCAACATCCAGAGTTATCGGTTTCTGCTCTACCATGCTTCCTTGATCCTTCAGCGTGACTGCGGATGGTTTCAGGTGGTGCTTCAGAATCCACATAACGGTTATGAAAAGAGAATCTGAATTGTCAGTTCACCCAAGTCACTCGATTGGTCGGAGAACGGCATCATTCACGGAAAATAACGGCGTCAACACCATCTTTACATAAGGTAAGCGGGGTCCCAGCCGCGCAAGGTGGATTTAACAGCAAGGCTTAACTCCTTAGCCCAGTCTATATGGTTATCCCGCTGGCTAAATCCGTGCCGACGGACCCAACGGAAGCTGCAAGACTCACAAAACTTGCTCTGCTCGTGATGGCGGGTTTACCCAAGCACGGGACACAGTGGGCGCGGGCGCAATGTTCCCACGCTGAGAGAGCTTAGCCTAGAGGAGCGCATCGCTCCGCAGTGAAGCTGAGTGTTAGGTTACGTGGGGCACAACCTGCCCGCGACACAACATAGCGTCAGAACACGTTCTCCCGGATTATTTCCTCAGCTTCCAGGCGCATCGTCCGCCTCGCCGGCAACCTGACACATCGGGCGAGCACGCCCCTCGGATTCTGAAGCGCAACCTGGAACTCGCGGAATTCGTTCTCCTCAAGATTCTTGTAGCCCACATCATCACCGCAGAAGAACATGTCATACAGGTCCAACGCGGTTTCATCGTCCTTGGCGAACGTTCCCTCCAAAATCTGATTCACGCGGTCAAGCGAGACGTAGTTGGTTCGACGCAGAAACTTCTCAAGTTCATTGAACTGAGGCTGGCCCCTGATGGCGGCGGGGTCCACTTTCTCGAGGTCAACGTCTTTGAGGAGTTTCCAGAGGGGTTTCTCCTTGATTTCCCGGTTCCTGATGCTTTCTGCCGCTTTTTTCAGCATGCACAGGCGTTCTCTCCAGTAAATGCTTCCCAACGGCAGTATCAAGTCGAATTTCCCCAGCATCAGAATCGCCGGGTCCATCCCGAGCCGCAAGAAATCAGCTGTCATCATCTGCTCCGCGTGTGCAAGCCCCGTCGACATGACGAATCGAATGTCCTTCCGTTTTGCGAGTTCGGCGATTTTCACCAACAGCGCCGTCGAGATTCGGTCTGAGTCGCCCCCTCGCGGTCGGTTAAGGAGTTGGTCCACCTCGTCAAAGTACACGACGGCTCTCTTCACTCGTCTCAGCCGCTTGAAAATGTAGTTGGTCCGCTGCATAATCTTCTCTGGACCCTCAGTCAGGAAATGCCACGAAGCCAGCTCGATGTAGTCCCACGGCAGCCTCGCCGCCTGATCCCTCAGCGCCAACCCTTGCGCCAAGCGCCTAGCCACCGCCGATTTCTCCGTGTTCTTCGGACCGAAAACGAGCACGCTGCGGCAGTCCTCGTTCCGCTCCATGTAGTCTATGAAGCGGTTAATCCCGTACGTCTCGTACACGCGCACGTCCTCGTCGCCTTCCACCCGTTTCGCCTGCAGGTCTCTCCGCGCCAAGTCGCTCATCAGAGCCGATAGTAGCTCGCAGTATCTTTTGTAGAACAAGAGAATGTGCGCTGAAACCCACGATTCCGGCACATGCGCGCTCTCGAACTCTGAGTACCAGCCCTGATATTTCCCGTCAGAATTCTTCCGCAGCCTCTTCCGAGCCCAATCGTACGCCAGCTTCAGATTGTTCTCGTATTTCTTCAGCTCTTCCTGGATGCAGTCCTCGGAAAGCATGTCGTTGAAACATTCAAAACTCAGCACCATTGGGCTCGCGCTGACCTCTCTTCGATGAAGAGCTGCATTCTTAACGACAAAGTCGTTGTCAACCACGTGACCAACAGGAAGCAGCCCTGTGTCCAACTGCTCCTTGAAGATTATCTCCAAAGCCTTGCTGACAATCAGATTGTTCCAGTTTCTCTCTCTCCGCAGGACCGTGAGCAGACTGTAGACCAGCTGCTTTGCGTCGAAGAGAGTTCTATCGCCCGCGCTGTGCATGGCAATCTGCCGGTACATCGCGTACTTGCCCTCCTGACATATCCTGTCGAGAAACCACGGCAGACAGTCCACGTTGCCATCTTTGTCGGTGTACTTCTCCAGTTTCACTGGCGGATATTTCTTTTTCAACTTGGCTGCGAGTCTCTGCTTCAGCTCATCGCCCAGTTCGTCTGCCCAATCCTCCAAAACCCTCAGAAACTTGTAGTAGATGAACGGGTGAATGTCCCGCTCTTCGAAGGCAAACTGGTTATCGATGAACTGCATGCACAACGCTTCGATTATGTTCTGGACTAGGTCTTCGCCCTTTAGCGTCTGACCTTCCGCCTTCCCCACGATTTTGTTCTTAATTCCCTTCAGTATGGACAGCGAATTCAACACGGAAAACTCATCAGGAATTTCTATTGCAGAAACGTCAGGATCAGCCAGTGCCCCGACGATTGAATCCCAATAGTTCTCTAACGGGTCAAACGTCTTCCCAAAACCAAACTTCCTGTCCCTGCCTTCACCCCAGAGGCCGGTGAATTCAACTCCTGCATAGGCGCACACAGATGTGGAGCTTAGGTTTCTCCTGTGCATGTATTCGCTCGTCTTGTTGAACCTCGCCTCTCCCCTAGCGCAAAAGTTCCCCAGAATCTGCGCTGAGCAGTTCATCTTGAAAGACTTCATCTCCGAATGCAAATCTTCCAGCGCGTCAAAACCGCCATCCTCTCTTTCCAAAGGCAACCCTCTTTCCCAGTGGAATGTAGCGGCTTTTAGTTAAAAAAGTTTCACCAAAACTCAAAACAACCTCGGAAAGCAGCCGAACAGCAAAAGCCTACAGTGCTCAAAAGCGCTTGATGCTGCGGATTAATGGAAGTCCTAATTACCCAAGGCTATCACTCAGCAGAGAAAGGAGGCACACTTGACCATTATCCAACTTCATCTTGTGGCTCATAGCCGCCGTAGCCGTCATTTCAATGTGGCGCGGTCTGCGGGGACTCATGGACATTTACATCTGGCCCAACAACCCGAAACGCAGCAACTGGGCAAGCTTCTTCGTAGGCTTCATAGTCATCGCCGTAGCGCTTGCCTTCATAACGCAAGAGCCTCTGTAGCCAAACAACATGTGTCAACGCCCTCTCAGGGAGGGCTATTGGAGAAACGGAGCAGCAGCACCAGCGAACCGATATCCACGCCAGCAGCTTGGAGCAGTCTCGCTTCAATGTCCGCCATGTCCTCCATTTCCTTTTTCAGAATCTGCACCTGCTTAGTTTTCATCGCAGTCCGAGCGACTTTCTCCATATTGGGGTTCGTCTGCCGTTTACTTAGCAGGTCCAAGATTTCTTTCCTTATTGCTTTACTCCGCAGAGCATACATCAGAGGCAGAGGCAACGTCTCGTTCCTGACTCTGTTCCGCAGTTCTTCAGGGTAGAGCAAGTCGGCGAACTCGTTCCGCATCGTCATCAGAACGCCCAAGGTTCTGCCGAAATGGCTGAGCGCCTCCATTTTCTGGGGTTCTGCGTCTGCGAGGATGGCGCCGATTCGCGTGCAGCACTCTGACATAGCGCCCTTCGCGTTGACAATCCTACGGTACTCCTCCGGATCCGCATCGAGTCTGCCCACGAATTGCTTCTCGTTTGCCATGGCGTTCCCTATTTCGAAAAATGCACTCTCAACCGCATCCATGACTGCTCTGCGCTGGCGTTTCGGCAGGTCCTCGCAGGCGGCGTGCAGAAGGAAGAGTCCCTTGAACAGGAGCGCGTCGCCAGCCAGAAGGGCAAAGTCTTGGCCGAATTTCCCAAGGACCGTTGGCTTTGAACCCTTAGTGTTTGATTTGTCGACGATGTCGTCGTGCATGTCTGCTGCTCCAGTGAGGAGCACTAGTGCAGCGGCGACTTCGTTTGGGGCTTCGGGTTTTCCGCCGGCGGCTGCGCAGGAAAGTGCCATTAGAGCTGGATGGTGCGTGTTCTGCCAGATTTCTTCGATGAAGTAGCGCAGGGTTTCTTGGACAGATTTGGGCATGTTTCTCTGGGTTAGGATAGCTTTTTTAGCAGCTTGGTATCCTTTCTGGCCGTATTGTGCGATTAGTTTGCGGATGTGGTCGGTGTTTTCTTGCGGTGGCATATTGGTTCGTCTTTTTGGAGAGTGTTGTTTTTGTACATCTGATGAACACTGGTAATGACATGTAATATTGTTTAGCAATACTTATATGTTACGAAACTCTACATACTCCAGAAATCGACATATGTCCGCTTCCAGAGGCGTCGGCATGAAAAGAACCCTTGTGACACGTATAGCGACCCTAGCGATCCTTGTCGCATCAACCCTAACAGCGAGCACGGCTTGCGCAATAACTGGCAACTTCCAGCCAGACGCTACGCGCTCCAGCGTAGGCCTCGTCGTCTTCTACAGCCTGGATCAGAATGGCAACCGCGTTCCAGTCACCGCCTGCTCCGGAGTGCTGATCTCGCCAACAGTCCTCTTGACAGCCGCGCACGCCTGCGTGACAACCTCAGTCGTCGTGTGCTTCGACGCGGGTCCGATAACTTTCAGCATACAGAACGGCCAAGTCCAGTTTGAGGGCGTTACTGCGCTCTACGACGGACACGCCTATCCGAACCCGAACTACGCTATTAACGTCGAGGGCAAGAAGGGTTCACCCGCGTTCTGCACGCACGATGTGGCCGTCGTCATTCTGGACCAACCAGTACCCGCCAGCGTGGTCAGCAACTACGGGGTGCTGCCCTCTGCCGGGCTCGTCGACACGCTGCCCGTAAACACACCCGCGACTCTCGTCGGCTACGGCTCGCAGGTTCACCTTTCGCCTCGGAAAGTTGGCGGGGAGAACACTTGGGCAGGGGTCTTGGCGAGGAATTCTGCTTCGTCCAAACTGTTGTCCGTGAACTTCGCCTGGAGCGACGAGTTCATCCGCTGCTCAGCCAATGCCGGACAGGGAAAGGGCGGCATCGCCTATGGGGATTCTGGCGGACCGGTGTTCCTGGGTCAGTCGAACGTGGTTCTCGCGTTGAACTCGTACGTCACCAACTCGAACTGTGCAGGCGAAACATACCACTGCAGAGTTGATGTTCCCAAAATCTTGGAGTGGATAGCGTTGGAGGTGAGCATTCATGGTTAAGAAGCGTGCAGTTAGAGCCAAAGGCGTGCAACCCACCTCGGTCATCATGTGGTGGTAAACCACAACCTACAAGGCTAAGTCAGCAGTCTAGTCAAGTCAAGTGTACAGAATGACGGCGATTCGGGTATCATTCGCTAAAAAGTTCGGTGCGAACCCAAGAGAGACAGCTGCTAACATAGTTTTGGTGGCTAACGTTTTCATCTGGTATCTGTACAGCGGTCGCTTCTTGACCGAAATCACGGGCGCCAGCGCGTTCTCATCCTTTGAGACTTCTGTAGTGTGGGGCGTCAACGTCCTCGGCACGGCCACCGCAGCGGTTCTCGGAGTCTCCCTTGCCTACAGGGTTAGGCAGAGAATTCGTTTTCTTCGGTACTGGCTGCTCGCGGGAATTACCTTGTCGCTGGCGCCTTTGGCGTTCGACGTTACGGGCTTCACGGCATCGGCGGTATTTTTCACGCTCGTGGGTGTTTACTTCGGCTTGGGCATGCCCGTTTCCCTGGGCTATTTCGCTGCCTCTACGCAAGCGGAGAATCGCTCGAGACAGGGCGGTCTGGCGTTTCTCATCATCTTCGCAAGCTTGTTCTTGTTGGGAGCACTGAGAATCGACGATGTCGCCCTAAACGCAGTGGTTTTGGCGGCTTGCGAGGCAGTGACTCTTGCGCTCACGTTCGGCATGAAGCTTGAGGAGAGAGAAATAGGCTCAAAGGACAAAGTCTCATACCGCAACATCGTCACGAACAAGGCTTTCCTGCTCTACTTTGTTCCGTGGATGATGTTTTCAGCTGTGAACTTCGTAACGCTGCCCGTCGTGAACGAGATTTTCCCCGAACTTTTCGAGTACTCTGGGATGGTGGAGAATCTTCTGGCTGCGATGTGCGCGGTCATCTGTGGTTTCCTCGGCGACTACATCGGCAGGAAGCGTGTCGTCCTCGGAGGGTTCGCACTCCTAGGTCTAGGCTACGCCAGCCTGGGCTTGTTCACCGACAGCATAGTCGGATGGTGGTTCTACACCGCCGTCGACGGCGTGGCGTGGGGTGCCTTCTACGCAATCTTCCTCATGGCCATCTGGGGCGATATAGCTCAGAGGAAGAGCAGCGAGAAGTACTATACTCTAGGCTATCTGCCGTTCGTCCTGTCGGTCTACACGCAGCTCTCCATCGGAACGAGCATTTCGTCTGCCGTATTCAAGACAGCCGTGTTCTCCTTCGCGAGCGTTTTCCTGTTTCTAGCGGTTTTGCCACTGGCTTATGCGCCGGAGACGCTGCCCGAGAAGGCAGTCAAGGACAGGGAACTGCGAGACTACTTGGAGAAGGCAATGCGTGCGAAAACGCAATCTGACGCTGAAGCGGCACGGTAGGAGATGTGCTTCCTTCACCCGAGCACGAGTGCAGCAGACCGTGACGCATTGTTTTTCCGACACTAAGGTTCACGGCGTAAGCATGAGGCTGGTATGTACCCAGTACTACTGCGGACACCAGGCTCTATTTACGTGGTAAACTGATTACCATAGCCCACACGGACCAGTAGCGGTGCCCGTAGTGGCTAGGCTTTTAAGGCTAACATACCATTAGAGGCTAGGAAACCACACAGGGCATGATACCAGTGGACATAGAGCGTAGAATCGAGTTAATCTGCAGACCACCCACGGAAGAAGTCCTGACACCCGAAGATCTGCGGCGCCTTCTGGAAACTGAGGAGCATCCCGTCGCGTACGACGGATTTGAGCCGTCTGGGCTTGTGCACTTGGGAACGGGCGTTATATGCGCCTACAAAATGAAAGACTTCGTCGAGGCAGGAGTTCACTTCAAGGCTTACCTAGCGACGTGGCACGCTTGGCTCAACAACAAGCTCGGCGGAGACCTGCAGCTGATTCGCAAGGCGGCGGACCTTTTTCGCCATTCATGGATCGCGTTGGGCGTGCCCGCGGACAAGGTGGAGTTCGTCTTCAGCGACGAACTCTACGACGACATCGAGTTCTGGTCGAAAACTGTGAAGATAGCCAAGAATCTCACCATCGCCCGAACCACGCGGACCTTGGAAATCGCGGGGCGCAAGGAAACTGAAGCGCACTACGTCAGCGACTACTTTTACACTCCCATGCAGGTGGCGGACATATTCCACCTCAAGGTGAAAATCTGTCAGTTGGGCATGGACCAACGCAAAGCAAACGTTGTTGCCAGGGAAATCGGCGAGAAAATCGGCTACTGGAAGCCCGTCTGCGTCCACCATCACCTGCTCCAGGGATTGGAGAAGCCGAAGGTCTGGCCCATCCCCTGCGGTCAAGAGAAGGAAGCCGTGGCAAGCGCCAAGATGAGCAAGAGCAAGCCCGAAACGTGCATATTCATCTACGACTCGCCAGCTGAGATTAAGCAGAAGATGTCGAAAGCCTTCTGCCCCGAGAAGACGGTGGAGTTCAACCCTGTGCTGGACATATGCAGGCACATTATCTATCGAGAGACGCCGGTCTTCACAATAGAGCGCCCTGCTAAGTTCGGCGGCACCGTCCAGTTTGAAGGTTTTAACCAGCTCGCCGCGGCTTACACCGAGGGCAGACTGCACCCGCAGGACCTGAAGAACGGAGTGACAGAACAGCTCGCCCGGATTCTGGAACCCGTTAGACGCTACTTCGAGAACAACAAGGAAGCCAAAGACTGTTTAGAGACTGTGCGGCAGGCCAAAATCACAAGGTAACCGCCGTGTCGACCCGCCTCAAAGAAAAAGAGGAAAGACTGCTTGAGATACTGAACGGGCTGGTCGAGGAATCCGCGAAAGGAACTCCCGTGGTCGTTGAAGGCAAGAAGGACATCGAGACGCTGCGCGTTCTCGGAGTTGCTGGACCGATACTGTCCGTGAAGACAGGTGGCAAATCCTTCGCCGACGCGATGCAGGAAATAGAGTGCTCGGGCGCAAGAGAAGTGGTGCTCTTGCTTGATTTCGACAGGCGAGGAAAACAGGGAACAAAGCGACTCCAAACCGATTTGGAAAGAGCAAACATAAAGCCCAACATGGTTTTCTGGCGTGCGCTTTCAGGCTTGCTCAGACGCGAAGTCCAGTGCGTAGAAAGCCTCACTGCATACTTGGAGAATTTGAGGCGACAAGTCGCCTAGACTGTGACTGCCATGCAACAGTCACATAGTCTTAAATCTCTTCCCCGACGATAGAGGCAACCGTGCGTCCGCAGGGAGCTGAGAGCGACGAAAACACGCTTCCTTAGGGTTCACTTCCGCCGTTCAAGCACACAATTCAATGAGCCAGCCACCTGGGTGGCAAGCGGATGCATAGATGATTTTTGTCGGTTGGATGAAGAGGTTTGGCAACATCAATCCCTTTTTTGTTGCGTCCAGCCAGCCGCAGACACTTTCAAACCTTTGAATCCAACCGCAACTCAGGAGTGAAGATGTGTGCCGTCGGCTTATGTGCTGCTGAACACGGAGATCGGTGCAGAAGCGGAGGTGCTGGAGGCCCTGAAGAAGGTTGACGGCATTCAAGAAGTGTTCAACCTCTGGGGGGTCTACGACATCATCGCCCGAATCAAAGTGGACACCATGGAAAGACTGAGCCGCATTGTAAACGAGAAGCTGAACATCGGCAAAGTTCACTCGAAGCTTACCGTCGTGGTCACGGAAACCTGACACTGCGGTTGTTCCTGTCAGCCACGCGGATTTTCAATGTTTAGATAATCCCTATAGCACTTGCGGATATAGGTGAGTTTTGACGTAGTTTTTCGAGATTGCCAGAACCTCCGAGATTCCTTTGGGAAGAATGAAACACTCGAAGTCAACGGCAAAGAAATACTCACTACGAACGTGGACGGCAAATTCTGCGCGGCAAACGACCGTTGCCCGTACATGAACACCCGACTATCGATGGGCGCTGATTACAAGGAGAGCTAAACTGCTTCGAGCATCAAACCAGAAACCAGTTAACACAGACCATACAAGGTTGAAAAAGAGAGAAAAAGGGTGATGGTGTAGCCTGTTTAGATTTTCTTTTTGTCAAGAACCTGCCGGAACGTTTTTCCACAGCATTCGAACAAGCCTATCGTGAGTTGGGTTCGTTTTCCTGCCTTGTCTGGCTTGCCTGCCATCTTCCACGTTTTCTTCGCGTTTTTCACATCCTTCCCGCAATCAGGGCACTTAGCCATGTCTTTCCCTCCCACCCAACGTTATGTAGCGTACCACATAAAACATTTTCCATCAATATCCGAACAGAAAGAGAAAAACTGCGGAAAGAACTCTCAGTTCACGATGAAACAGGAGCTGTCGCTTTCTGAACCGCCACTTCTTCTGCTTCCACGATAGATGCTACTGGCACGTTAATTCGGTTAAACGCCTCAAGAACCGATTCACTGCTACCTCCCTCCACGACGAAGACAACTCTACCTTCGACACTGCAGCAGTAGCACGAACGCAAACAGACGTCCCTGATTCCCGCCTGCATGAGCGTCTTCGGTGCTCCCACGGCGCAAGCCTTCGGATCCATCGCTGGTCGCAGAATGGCGGAATTCACGATGTATGTTGGCACAAAATCACTTCCTACGCTGATAGATTCGATGTTCGACGCTATAAAATGCTGTGATAGCCACCAGACAGTCACAAACCGCAAAACTACTCCAAAAGACCCTTTGCCGCACCATGATAGACAGACAAATCTCTCTCAGAAAATAACACAAACACAACTTCATCCAGCCCATCCTCAGCTTCGAGGAAATCTTTCACAGCCTTCAGAGCAACGCGGCTTGCCTTCTCCACAGGATAACCAAAAGCACCCGTGCTTATGGAGGGAAACGCAACACTCCGCAATCCCTCACTCACCGCAACCCTAAGCGAATTCACGTAGGCTCGACGCAGAAGATCAGCCTCATCCCGATTCCCATCTCGCCAAACAGGACCAACCGTGTGAATCACACGCCTAGCCTTTAGGTTCCCCCCAGAAGTGGAAACTGCCTGCCCAACGGGAAGACCCTCACGCCACAGAGTCTCACGAATCCGCTTGCACTCCTCAAGAATTATCGGACCACCCTTGCGATGGATAGCACCGTCCACACCGCCGCCACCGAGCAGAGTGGAATTCGCAGCGCTCACAATCGCATCCGTGGCCATCTCCGTGATGTCGCCCTTCACCAGACGCACCACGGCATCGTCCACCCGAAATTCAGCTTCCATGCTTTCACCTCAGCCTACATTAACGTCGTGATTGCCTGCCACAACGCAGAACCAAAAAAGAACGCTCCAAAACCTACGAACACAGCCACGCAGAACAACGAAATCGCAAGATGCACCTTCGGAGTCCAGAACCGATGCGACTTGAAAATCAAAAACGCCACCACAGTGTACCACGCAAAATCGCAGAACCAGTGCAACCCAGCGAAAACCGTGAAACCAGGCAGCGCAAACAGCTTCGCGTTCAAAATTAACGTGGTTCCAATCGTCAACCACCACAGAATGAAACCCGGATTAATCGCCGTCGTGCGAACCCCAGCCAACAACGAATCCTGCTTGGAGCCAACAACTCTCTCGTCCTCTTTGTTTCGGTTCCTAAAGGCCTGCACACCCATGAACACCATCAGCAAACCCCCAACCAGTCCCACCCCAACCTGCACGTACCACGGAATCTCAAACTCGCTCAGGACGAAGAAAATCAGGAACATCAACGGAAACTCCACCACACCATGCCCCAACGCGATGAGCGCACCAGCAGATTTGCGCTTCGCGCCCTTCTCAAGCGTCACGGCAAAAAGTGGACCCGGCAACAAGACCCCTGACAGGGAAATAACCGCCACCGACGCGAGAAACAGGTAGAAATCGGTGATTACAGCCAACCCACTCTAGCCCCGCATATACAAGAGCAACCGATAAACAGACTCAAAAACGTTCCTAGAGAGTTAACGCTTAACGCTGAACCTGCTCTGCATCAGCGACACCACTTCTGAGCTGTCTTTGGCACCGGCATACATCTCCAACAAGTCATTATTCAACTCGAAAAACGCGTGCCCCCACGAAAAAACGGACATCAACTGCTGCGCTTCCTCCCTGAAACCAGCAATGTACAGCGCAGCCGCCAACGCTTCCGCTGTCGTCAACTTCGTAGCCTTCCCGAAGTTCACAGGATTCCCAGCAAGCAGAACGGGCAAGCAACGCGAGGTTCCCCTAACGTGCGTCGACAGAACTTTCTCAGCGTGCTCCCAACTGCAGTCCAACGCCACCACCCCGAACTTGGCAATCCTTTCACGGTCAGCAGCCGAGAACGCAATCTCGCTGAAAGGATTAAGCACAATCGCACGCTTGGGCAGAAAACGAGTCCTCGTCACAATCCTAGCCAATCCATGACGCTTCAGCTTCAACCCCGTGCACTTCTTGGGGTCGCACTGGTTCGCATGGTAAACCGTAATCTTCACGTCAAGCGCTCTCTGCACCGAACCTTCGCACCTTCACATGAGTCATAGGGTCATTCAGAATCGCAGGGATGAAATCAAGCAAATCCGTAGCCAGCATGTGATGACCAACCTCAGCCGCCACAAAATCGCCCGCAGCCCCGTTCACGAACGCTCCAGCAACCGCAGCCTCAAACGCATCCGCCTTCTGCGCCAGCAACCCGCCAACAACTCCGGACAGCACATCGCCGGTCCCGCCAACCGTCATGCCCGGGTTACCGGTGAAATTCAGCTTCAACCGTTTCCCATCAGAAACCAAATCCACCTGACCTTTAAGCAGCACAACAGCTCCCAACGCGGCAGCAGTCCGATGAATCTCAGCAACTTTTCCGTCCAGGTCCTCGGGCAGATTCCCGCCAGTAAGCATGGCGTACTCGCCAGCGTGCGGAGTCAAAACCAATGGCACTTTCAAGGGTCGCTTGAACTCCGCAAACGCCTTCAATCCATCCGCATCCAACAGCAGCGGCTTCCCAGCCCTCTCAACAGCCCCAACAAAAGCCTTCACAAACGCCCTCGTCTCCTCGTGCAACCCCAAACCAGGACCCAGAACCACCGCATCAACCACCCGCAAGTAAGCCTCAAGCTCAGCCACATTCCCAACCATCAAATGAGCACCCGAAAGCTTGACAGCAATCAAATCAGGCGACAGCGAAGCGATATCATGCGCCGTTTTCTCCGGAGCAGCCACGTACACGATATCCACACCAGTCCGCAGCGCAGCCATAGAAACCAAGGTCGGCGCACCCGAAAACACCTCGCTTCCCCCAACAACAAGCAAACGCCCGAAATCACCCTTATGAGCACTCGAAGCACGAGGCTTTGCCACGAGCAAAACGTCGCCGGGACCAGCAAACGTTTCAAGCACAGACGGCAAACCTATGTCCCGCACAACCAGCTCGCCAACGTACTTCTTCGCCTTCTCCAACCCTTTCTTCGCCTTGTGAAAAGTCACCGTAACGTCCGCTTCCACGGCGTTTTCCAACACCTTTCCAGTGTCCGAATCGACTCCCGTGGGAACGTCTACAGCCATGACCGACGCCTTCGACGAGTTGATGTACTCCACCAACTGCTTCATTGGCGGCTTAAGCTTTCCTTTGCTTCCAGTTCCCAGTAAAGCGTCAACCGCCACATCCGCATCAACCGCTGGCAAGACGGAGCTGTCCCGAACCTCATGCACCGAGATGCTGTTGCGCAAAGGCTGAAGAGCCAGCCAGTTCGCCGCGGTCGCCTCGTGAGCAATATCCTTGCCTCTGCCCGCAAGAACTACGGTGATTTTGCTGAATCCTAGTGCCAGAAGGTGTCTGGCAGCGACGAATCCGTCGCCGCCGTTTCCGCCCAAGCCGCAGAAAATCGCAACCTTTTGGTCCTTTGTGAACCTTGAGTCAACTTCAGCTGCCACGTTGCAACCGGCGTTTTCCATCAACTGCAACAGCGAAACGCCAAAGTACTCAGCGTTGACCTCTAAAGCACGCATATCTCTGCTCGCTATGCAACATGCTCGCACAGGAAACCCTCGAGAATTATTTGCTGGCTTCGGGAAATAAGCCTATCCACCGAAAGCCTGCAACTCAAGCCATGCCTTAGCCGCGTTCTCTACGAACCCGCTTGTACGAACCCTTCGGACGCATCCGCGCCTTCTTCTTCGTTTCCACTTTCAGCAGAGGCCTGTCGCCAGCAACCTCTACGGGACTCTCGTCTCCGACCAAGACTTCGGGCTCGGGAAAGTCTGCCAGGCTGACGAGCACGGCGCCATTCTTGACCATGGCGTCAAGCGCCCTCTCAACGTCACCCGGCTTAACATTAATGCCGCGTGTGGCGTCGACCAACACGAAAGTATCCAAGCCCAGCCTGCGTGCATCGAGGACTGAGTTCACGACGCAGTAATCAGTCGCCAACCCACAGAAGAACAGACGCGTCACGCCCAGCGACCTCAGCGTCTCTGCCAGCCCCGTGCCGTCGAACACCGAATAGGCTTCCTTGGCAGGGTCAGTAGCCTTCGAAACCACCAGCACGTCTTTGGGCAACTTCAAGTCTGGATGGAACTTGGCGCCGTCAGAATCTTGGACGCAGTGGGAAGGCCAGGGACCACCCTGCGCCGTGAAGGACATGTGGTTCGCCGGATGCCAGTCTCGTGAGGCGATAACTTTTGATTTTGCTTTCTCGAAGATTCGCACGTAGTCGTTGATGACGGGAACGAGTAGGTCACCCTCGGCAACGGGCAAGGCACCGCCGGGAAGAAAATCCAGCTGGATGTCCGTGACTATTAGGGCGTCTTGGCTTGTGGGAGTAAGATTTAGGTTTTTCTTCATGGGTTTCACCTTGACAATTCAGCTGAAGTCAGATGTGGTGGAGCTGGCTTCGTTGGATAAGTTAGGTGCCAGTTGTGGATAAACGTTTTCCACGCGGGTGTTGCGGATGGAAAGGTAATTAAGTCCTGCAGCCTTTTTACGTTCTGGTGAACGCATGACTGTCTTAGCTTACGTCATGTTCAAGGTCAGTTCTGGCACGGAGAGAGAAGTCGCTCAGAAGCTCATCGAATTCGAGGAAGTTCAGGAAGCGGCTGTTGTCTTCGGCGAGTACGACGTCGTCGCCAAGATGACGACGAATGATTTGGATGCGCTAGAGGATTTTGTGTCGGACCATGTGAGGAATGTGCCTAACGTGCTCGTCACTTCGACGATGATTATCTCGCGGGAGTACAAGGCAAGGGGTCAGAGACCTAAGACTAAGTAGCAAAGGCGCTTTCCTCAAACCTTTCGTCGCAACACACGGAAGAGGAGAGTTACGCTGAGCAGCGGAAGCAACCATGTATTTTGAGCGCGTAATGCGTTTATGAGCATGCCGCGTAGCTGTTCGTGTCATTGTCTTTTCGAAGCTGGGCGAAGTTTAAATATACATGGCGCAGGCTGCTTCGTGGCATGTGCTTGACGATGGGCTGATGCTGCTGAAACGTTGAATTTGAGGCTTTTCTGTCGCATCCTGCTTGTTTGGGCTCCTTGATTGTGGTTATTCTTCTGTTTTTCGGGGAGACACAGTCTTGCGGGAGCTGTGTGCTTTTGTTTGCGTCTTCTTTTGGGCTGCGAAAGTTTTTCGAACGGTTGCAATTTACAATAAACCGTTAAAACGGTCTGGCTAGATGACCTCAATTATGCTGGTTTGGTTACGGTTTCACGTATCGAGAGTATTCATTTGTCGCTGAAGTGGGCGAAGAGCCACGTTCTTTGGGAACGGGCGGGGAGCGGAGGCGGAAGCGACTGAGAAAGTTTAGGTTTCGCCCATTACCTGAATGCGCACGGTTCTGTCACGCGGGTAAACGTCTGTTTCCACGAAGAGCAGCGACTGCCACGTTCCGAACTCCACCCTGCCTTCGACGACTGGGAGGGTTTTGTCAGGAGGAAGCAGCACGGACCTCAGGTGCGCGTGGGCGTTGAAGGGGTGGCTGTAGGATCCACGTTTCGGCGCGAGTTCTTCCAGCATCTGTTTGATGTCGCTGAGGAGGGCTGGGTCGTTTTCGGTTAGGATGAGGATTCCGGTGGCGTGGGGTGCGAAGACGTGGACGACGCCGTTGCGGATGTTTGACTGCGTTACCGCGTCTTGGATGCTGTTGGAGAGGTCTATGAATTGGATTTCACCTTTTGTTCGCAGGCTGAGGCTGATAGTGGCTACTTTGAAGTTGGACAGGTCAGGTCACCACAATTGTGTTTAGAGAGGAAGCGTTTTATTGCTTTCCGTGCCTGCTATGTCTGTGTGCTGTTCGCGCATCTCCGCTTCTTCCATGAACGGATTCTAGTGCTTGGAACAGTCTAGCCCCTTCTATTTATAGACGGACTGATGTTTGCCTGCTCGTGTTCAGTCTGTCTGCGTACGGTTGTCATTATTTGCGCTGTGGTTTTCTTTCATCCGTCTTTGGTGCTTGACTTCGCAGCAGAATTGATGGCTTCTAAATGCCAAAGGATGCGCAGTTGGGTTCTGACAGCGTTTCTGATGGTGTGTGCGGGCAGTCACTTAGGTTTAAACAATGGCCAGATGTGAGGTACCGTTGCAAAGAATGCAGCTACGTCTCCAGCACGCTTCTGGCGCAGGATACGCACCACTTCAAGGTGCATGAGAAGCAGCCACCTATGACCTACGATAGCGTTCTGCCTAGTTCGCTCGTCAGAGGGCTTGCGGACGGATGTTCATTGTCGGTTTCTGAAGACTCTTTATTTTTCTGGATTTCGTTGATGCTTTTGTATACGGTTTGGGCTGTACAGCTGCGGGTGAGGTGTTGGTGATGGAATCTGGTTCACATAATACATGCCTCACCCAGCCAACTGATGGCTACGAAGCCATCATGCAATCTTCGCAAACTTGGGCAGGGTAGGCATCTCCTTGCGCATTGAAACGCAGTCGTCGGAGAATAGACCAAGGTGGCTTTTTGCCGTGAGGATGGATTGGCAGCAAACGGAGCATTGAACTTGCCAAGAATGCGGTCGTCCAACCAGAATTACGCCGGGCAAGAGGGCTTCAAGCGGTTCTTTGCTTTTCCGCGGAAGCCAACAGCCACCGCTACTGTAGCTATGCCAGTCGCAAGCAGCATCCAGAAGGCTGTTTCTTTGGGGAAGGCAGGTATAGGTGGGACTTGGGTAGGCGATGGGGAAAATGTGGGAGAAGCAGTCGGCGTGGTTGTCGGGGCAGGTGAGGGAGCCATTGTGGGATGGATTAGCGGTTGAACGCGATATATTGCCCAGCCTACTGGGAAGGTGTATGTTCTAACGACGTTTCCCGCTGGGTCAACTTCGACTATGACGGCGCCGGTGTCGTTAAAGCTCCACGGAGCATTTTCAGGACGCTGATGTGATGGCACACCGAAGACACCCATCCTGTCGCCGTTGGGCAAGACAGCAGTATTTCCGAGGGCATAGGACCAGTAAGGGGGTGGCGCATCCCATTCCCAGTTGACGTACGCGGTCATACTTGTCTCGTTCAAGGCAAGTTCAATCATTCGACTGCGGCAGTCGTTGGGGTTGGTTTCGTTGGCAAAATCGTTGTCGAACATTTCGAAGATGTCAGGCGCGATTTGGAAGGTGCCGTGACTGTGGTACCACAAGCTTTTGACCTGAGTGCCATTTTCGGAGAGAAGCGTGAAGTTGCCATACTCGCCGCAAGCCCAGATGAGGTTGCCCGTTGTCATATTTATCTTATAGAACGTGTTGATGTGGCGGCAGTTCAAGTAGACGATGTTGTTGTTGTAGTCCCATTGCAGAGCGTTTGAGTGCGTGAAGTCACTCACAGTCGTGCCGTTGAAAATGGTGGTTGGGCCATACGGGTCGGCTTCGCTGAGCGGTATATGGGCGCCGACGTCCCAGCTCCAGAGTATATTGCCTTGCGCGTCCAGTTCCACGATTGTGTCAAACAGAGTTGGCGTGCCGTTTACGGGGTTCAGGTATTCTTGCAGAGTGAGGAACGTGTTGTTTATGGGGTTGTATTCGATGTCGTGGTGTCCTATGACGCTGGGGAAATCTACTGTCGTGTTTGTTACGTAGCTCCAGATGTGCGTTGTGAGCAAGACCGACGTGTCAGACCCGCCGACTGGGGGGTCGCCTTGGTAGAGCAGAGTGTTCTGGGCGATGTTTTTTGCCACTTCATAGTTTGGAGCTGGGTAGTTGCTCTGGCGCACATATTCTACGGTGCCATCCGTTTTCATAACGATAAGATAAGACCCGATTGAACCGTTTGCCGCGGTTGCTTGCCAAAGCCCGAAAGCGACTTCACCGTTCCAAGCATTTCCGCTGGTCGTGATTGTGCAGGGTAGCACGAAACCTTGAGAAGCTACAGGAAGCACAAAAACCCCTGATAGAACAAAACATGAAGTAAGGACACCTACAACCAAAAGTAGAAACTCGCGGGATTTGCCAGATGCGATCAATCTTTTCTCCCAATGAAGGGGAGATGACGAGAAGGTATAAAGAATTGTGACTGTCATGGCGCAATAACAGTCAAAGTACCCCGCCAAGTTTAACTTGCATTCTCGCAAGAACGAAGAGAACTCTCCACTACAAAATCCGCCCATCCTGATCTTGAAAAATTTCGAAAAGCGAACAAACCATTTCTCCTAAAACGCCTAATTTATGACATAAACTGGTGAAAATAACCTCAAAACTGAGCGATTTCCAATCGTACAGAACTTCCCCTAAAAACGGACAACTTTTCCACGTCAGAGACAAAATAGAAACACCGTCTTTTGCGGCGATTTCCGCGAAAGGAGTCTAAATTGAACGATTTAGCCTCTCCTTTAGAGCGCAGATACATGGATTACTAGCGCCTCATATAGGAACCTGCGAAAATCTCCATGCAAACCGAAGCCTGCAAGACTTCGACGTGGCTTCGAGAAAAGGCGAAAAAAGGGATTGACGAGCTGTCGCACAACATTCTGAAGGCTGCTCGTGTGTGCGGTGTGCGTTCGGCTGCTCACCTAGCCAACTCGGCAAGACATGCACCTGGACGCGCGGGAACAGCTGTCCACACCGGGTCAGACCGATCGCCTCGCCTCTTCGTCGAGGAATAGTTTTACCACGTAAATGGTTGAGGGGTGTTTACGTAGTATCGACCGTCTTTCCGCCGTGCGAGGGAAGCTGCAATGTGAAGTTGTAAGACAGTTTTTCAAGTGTGGCACGCCAGCAGTCTTCCGAGAAGTTTGGATTCACGCTTCACACCGTGCTTAAACCCATATGCAGGTTTGGAGCATGCTTCTCTTTTACGCCTCACCAGCCTCCGAGCTTAGGAAACTCCGGACCGGAAAGCAGGCTAAATCTGGCTTGTTCTACATAAGCCTTGGTTTCGGCGACTGCAGATGTAGCCCATGTCGGAGATTTCTGCGCAAAGTGCACGTTGCTGTTTTCTCCTTCAGTGGTGCTGGTTATAGCGATAATACGTTGCGTTCTCATGTATCACCATCACATTCCAGAGGCACCAAACGGCAGAGGCGTATACAGAAGCATCAACCAAACACCCTCCGCGAGGCATGCGGCAATAGATATTTCTATCCCACCGCCCAAACAAGAACCAGCCAACCGAGGATAAACACGTGCCCAAGCAAGTGGACAAAGTCGCGCTCCGCCGATGGCGCAAGAGAGGCTTCTACAGCGAGAACGTACTTGTCAAGCTCCTCCGGAAGAACGGCTACAACGCCGTCCGCGTCCCGGTCAGTAACCCAAGCCTCAGCCCCCTGCCCGACATCATCGCCAGAAGGAACGAGCACGCCTACGCCTTCGAAGTCAAGAACGCCAGCTACTATGCATACTTCCCTAAACAGCAGGTCGACAAGCTCTTCAGGTTCCTCAACGAACTCGTGCCCGGAGACAAGGAACACAAGCACGCCGTCGTCGCTGCCCACCTGGGAAAGAAGTGGACCTTCCGAGAAATCAACTGGACGGACTGGGAGAAGGAAAAGCTTCCCGACAAGGTGCGGATTCTCAAGCGCGACAGAGGAAACCTAAACCTCGAAAAGGGCCACCGAAGCGCGTAAGCAAACGTACCTCAACGCTATTATTCCGCCTGCACCCATTATTCAGCCATGTCAGCAGAAAGCAACATCGTCATCTCTGCCGCAAAACTCGGCAAAGCCTACCAGATCGAAGATACACAAGTCCCCGTCCTCAAAAACGTAGACTTCACCATTCAGGCTGGCCAGTTCGTGGCGCTCTGCGGACCCAGCGGCTCTGGAAAAACCACCCTGCTCAACATAATCAGCGGTATAGACAAACCCACAACTGGAGAGATGCGCGTCTTCAACGAAGACCTCGCGTCCAAGGATGAGGATTTCCTCGCAGACTTCCGATGCAACAAGGTCGGCTTCGTCTTCCAATCCTACAATCTCGTCTCAACCTTGACCGTGGCGGAGAACGTCGCTTTCCCCATGGAGTGGAAGCGGCAGTCGCCCAAGGAAATCGAGAAACGCGTCAACCAACTCCTCGAGAAGTTGGGCATGAAGCACAGAGCGAACCACTTCCCAGCCCAACTCAGCGGCGGCGAACAGCAACGCGTAGCCTTTGCACGCGCCCTCGCCAACGACCCGCCTCTGCTTCTGGCGGATGAACCCACGGGAAACCTGGACACGAAGAACGGGCTGAAAGTCATCGAGATTCTCCAAGCGTTGAAGAGTGAGGGAAAAACGGTCGTCGTCTCGACTCACGATGTAGACATTGTGCATCTGGCTGACCAGACGTTCTGCATAGAAGACGGGCAACTGGCGAGAAAGAATGAGTGAAACCGCCTTCCCAGTCAACGACCTCCTCCGAAGAAGACTCCAGACAGGCCTGACGCTGACAAGCGTGACCGCATGCGTTGCGGCAACCCTCTTCCTCCTACTGCTCGGCGACCAAGTAGGCTCAGGCATATCCGCAACAGCGCGGAGAACGCTCACCATCGGCTACGCGCAAGTCTTCTCCCAGTTCCTCCTGTTCGTAGGCATCCTGGTCTTCGCCGTCGGCGCCGTCGTCGTCTCCTTCGTCGTGTTCCTGATGATGGCGCAGAGAACCCGAGACTTCGGCCTGATGAAAGCCACAGGCTGCCCCAACAGCCTCGTGTTTGGCTACTTCTTCACTGAACTCCTCCTCGTAACCGTGGCGGGCTGCATCCTCGGCGTCGCGGTCGGGTTCGGCGTCGACTACGCCGTCATAAACACAGGCGCCTTCCAGGTCTACCAGAAGACGCCAAACTTCTGGTTCGCGCCCGTGGTCTTCGTTGCCTTCTTCATTTTCGCCGTGGTCTTCGGAGCCAAACCCATGTTCGAGGCGGCGAGGATGTCGCCGGTGAAGGCGCTGTCGCCCATGCAGTACTTCGGGCTGGGCAAGGGAAAGAAGCTCAAAACGCTCTCCAAGTCAGGGCTCACGCTCCACATAGCGTCCAGAAGTCTGTTCCGACGCCAAAACGCCACCGTCCGCATAGTCATCTTCCTCTCGCTTGTCTTCATTCTGCTGACAGTGTCCATCGCGGGGAGCATAATCGCCCGCGACACAACCGATTCCTGGGTCGAAAGAGCCGCGGGGCAGAACGTGGTTCTAGTGGCGAACGCCGAGATGAGCGCTCAATATACAGCACTTTTACTGAAGTTCTCAGGAACCCAAGCGAATGACGACTTCAACTACCTCAACCCGACACTCGCTCTACCCGACGGACTCCTCCAGCAACTGCGCAGCCTACCCACGGCTGCGTCTGTTGACGCTCGGCTAGTCACCGAGCAACATGTGCAGGAGCTGAGCAACTTCACCATAGACCCCCAGACGATGGCAACGCTTCCCGTGGGCGACCACCGCGAAGCCGATCTCACGGTTATAGGCGTGAACCCTGACGACGCTGTCTCGTCGTGGTACATGCGCGGACGCTTCTTCGTATCGGGCGACGAGGCGGAAGCGGTCTTGGGTGATTCGGCGGCGCTTCTATTGTTCGACGAGCCGCTGTCACAGAGCTTTAGGATGCTGAACGCCACATTCGCCAACGTGGGCATATGCACGGAGCCTCTGAACAACGGCATCGTAATCTACGTCCCCCTCAACCGACTCATCAACAGAACCCAAGCGTTAGGCGCCAACGTCGCCCTCGTCAAACTGAACCCCTCAGCCAGCTACGCAGACGCCATAGCTGAACTCCGGGAGCAGTTGAAAAGCTTCAGCCCAGACCTGACGGTCACCGACCTGAGCGCTGTGACGGAGAGAAATCAGAATTTTCTCGGCGACCTCTGGTCTAAAGTCCTGTTCTTGCCTTTGTTCTGCCTGACCGCGGCAGCCATAAGCCTTGTCAGCTACCTCATGCTGTCTATCGAGGAACAGCATCAAGAGTTCGCTGTCCTCCGCGCCACCGGCATGAAACCGAAAACCGTCGTGTCGGTTCTTGGTATGCAGAGCCTCATCGTCCTGGGTTCCAGCTTTGCCGTCGGCATCTCATTGGGAACGATGATAACGCTGCTCATTCTCATGAAGAACCCGCTTGTCACAGGCTTCACGCTCCTCCAGATTGCGGGGTTGCTGCTGCTGGCGTTGACAGCCATGTTCCTCGTGAGCCTTTACCCCGCCGTCAAGTTCTCCAAGAAGCCGCTGCTCAAGATCATGTCATAGATGGCTGAACTTCCGGCTGAGGTACCTCACCGAATCCAAACATGCGGGCAACTGACTCAGGAAGTCCTGCAGCTGGAGCACGGGAACGACAGGCACCTTCTCGCAGTACTTTGAGCCCACCGTAAGCAGCGACAGAATGACTGGCACGAACGTTGCTCTATCCCATCGAGCGCACTCTGCCTTGTTCCTCGCGTGCGGGAAAACGTCCGCGAAAGCCTCCACTCGCTCCGCTTGGGCAGCCGCCATCTTCTCCAAGGCGCTTGGATGCAGGCTTCGGCGCCAGCGTTTGCAGTCTACGCAGACGACGAGGGGTCGTCGGCAGCCGACGACGTCGATTTCCCACCTTCGCCCATCATGCTTGAAGTGCACGTTTGTAGTCACGTTGTACCCATTTTTCTCCAACGCCACCGCAGCTATGTCCTCGAACTCCTGCCAGCGGAGACAGCTGCCAATCTGCTGGATGTCGGCGCCCAACTCCACCGCCCGAACCGCTAGCTTCAGCCTGCTATCACTGTCCGCGGACACTGCGTTGTCCTCCAGATAAATGACGCCTTCGCTTTGCAGTTTTCGAAGCAATTTCCACGTGACTTCTGAAGGTATTCTTGCATCTTTATTGATGTTTTCGTGTATAGCTGGTCCGTTTTGGGTCAGTTTCAGAAGTGAGATTAACAGATTTCGCTCAACAGACACTTAGCATGCATCCAGAAGTATAATCAAATAACGCAAGAATCGACAAGCAGGATGGTTCATCTATGCTTCACCGCGTGGCATCCTCCATTAATGATCGGCGTACTATCGGTCGAGTCTTGGAACGGCGAGCAACCTCAACGAACCCCGCGTCCCTGAAAGCAGAAAGGAGGCCCGTATACGCGAAGATGTCTGCCGTCTTGCCCTTCAAAGGGTCCATGGGGTATCCCTCAAGAGTCCCAGCCCCGCGGTCGCGGGCGTGGTCTGCGGCGGCGTTCAGCAATGCGACTGTAACGCCCCTGTGCCTGAAAGGCTTGGCGACGAAGAAGCAGACGACCGACCAGACGGGTTTCTCGTCTACCGGGCGGAGCACGCGTGACCGCGCCAAGCGTGGAAAGGATTCGCGAGGTCCGAGGGAGCACCAGCCGACTGGTTCGCCGTTACTGTAAGCCAGAATGCCCACTTCTTCTTGAGCGTCGACGATCCGTTTCAGAGCTGCCTTGTTCCCTACTCCTTTTTGTTGTATGAAGGTTTTGTTGGGAAGTCTCCACCACATACACCAGCAGCCGCTGCAAGCTCCTTTGGGCCCGAACAGCTTCTCCAAGTCGTTCCAGCGGTCGGGAACCAGCGGATGGAATTCCAGATTGAAGGACTGAGACACGCATTCACCCACTGGCTACTTGCCGCTACGGGTATAAACCTCTTACCTCGGCGTTGGTCCCTTCGTTGCCTTCGCGCATCGTATATCGGAAACGCGGCGGAACGGACAGATACTTGCATTGTCCGGCGCCATTTACGGGCTGTCAACCATGTATTTTTAGCTGTTTATTGTAAACTGTGACCATTCGAAGTTATTCGAAGGCTGAGAATTCACAGTTTACAGAAGTTCAAGGCGAAAATTCCCGCCTCAGGCATTAAAGAGCCCTATTTGGGCAGGAAGAAGAGTGCACTGAAGGCGGGAAGGATGGGAGAAAAGAGCCCGTTGCGCGCTGTAGTTCATAAGGTGAACCGCAGGACGCGCTTTCTGAGGGGAATTACCGTCCAATGATGGCTTTTCCAGCCGCCTCTGTCTGATGATTATATAAGGTTCGTTGCTCTTCGAAACGCTTCGCGTATTTGCTGCAGAACTAGCAAGCATTTCAAGGGGCAAGCCGTCGCGGAAGTGAGTTTTGTTGATGCGTTTGTATAAAGCGCAGAGACTGCCTGATTGATGACTCAAGGTTGGTAAGAAATCAGCTACTTCTTTCTGGGCGACTTCAGCATTGTCTCCGCCTTTTTCAAATCCAGCGGCGTATTCACGTTGAAGAACGACCTGAGCTCAGGGTCGAACTCTTGAATGACGAGCGTCGACACGTAGCGCACGCCCCGCATATGCTCAACCATGTCAGAAACGTCAAGCCTTCCCTCACCCACAGCGGCTTCAGCAGCTTCCAAGGCTTTCTGCGTAACATATACCGCGTGCAGCGGCTCAATCTGTTGGTTAGGCCATCTGGGGATGACCGCGGACCGATTATGGCAAAGCTCAAACAGCAGCTCCAGGACCTTGCGGAAGACAAATGGAGTGTCAACGGGGAGAAGCAGCGAGTACTTGCCTTGAACAATCTTGAAACCCGTCAAAGCACCGACCACGGGACCCATTGTTGGCTTCAGGTCAACTGCGAACTTCACCTCTGGCCCGACAATCTTCTTGTATTCGTCGGCTCGCTCTTGCGAGCTTGTGACTACCACTGTTTCCTCAACGACCTCCTTGACCGCGTCCGCAACGTACTTGATGAGTGGTTTGTGGTTGAGTTCCAAGATGCCCCTGTCCTGCCTGAACCGGCTGGAGAATCCGCCTGCTAGCACTATTGCCGACCTTTCCAAGAATAATCCCTGCGGCTATGAGTGCTTCTGCAGCGATTTAAGGTTTTACGGTGTTGCGGTTGATGCTTTTGTATACGGAACAGGAAAAGCCATGAACAAAGGGAGAAAAAGGGAAGATTTTGCGGCTTACTTGAGTTCGTTGGCGTCTATTTTCTTCGCCATCTCGTCCAGCAGTTTCGAGAACGGATGCTCCGGCTTGTCTTGGGCGAATATGAAGTTGCCTTCGGCTCTCAGGATGTCGCAGAAGCACGGCACCAAGCCCAACAGCGGAACCTGATAGACTCGCTTGACCCTGTCGTAGAGTTCTTCACGCCTGTCCTTCGAGTTGTAGTCGAGGACTTTGTTGATGACTATGCCGGTCTTCTTCTCGAACAGGTTGTAGAGTTCTCGCAGCATGCGCTGGGTGCCGTCGACGTCTGACCTGTCACCGGTGGTTGCGACAGCGACGAGGTCGGCTGCTACGATGGCGTTTATTGAGGAGTACTGCAGACCGGGGCTCGTGTCGAAGATTATGTAGTCGAAGCCCTTCTCGTTCAATAGTGCGGTGCGTAGGTAGAGCAGTCTGCCCAAGGCGCGCATTTCCCATTTCCTGTCTTTTGCGGACATGTCCCTGATGGCTTCGGTCTCTGGGTTTGCCAAGCCGACCATGAACTTGCCTTTGCCTGGGACTCTGCTGCTCAGGTCGATAAGGACTCTGTCTATGTCGCAGGTGTTGTTGAGGTAGTCGTTGAGGTAGCATTCTGGCTTGTCGACCTTGAGTATGGCGAAAAGACTGGGTGCCCTGAAGTCGAGGTCGAAGAGGCAAACTTTCTTTCCTTGCTTCGCAAGGGTCGCAGCCAGGTTGACCGAGAGCAGAGTCTTGCCCGTTCCGCCTTTGTAGGAGTGCACTGCTATGATTTTTCCCATGCTTTGTTTCACCCTTCGTTCTCCCTGTCTGCGTAGAAGTAGGCTTTTCGCCCTTTGCGTTCCTTCTTCAGGTATCCCATGAGTACGAGTTGGTTCAGGTATGCGCTTTCTACTGCGCGGGCTCGAGTTGTCTGCTGCGCGATCTCGTCCGCGGTCGCTCGGCCGCATCGGCAGACTGTCATGGCTGTCTTTCGGAGATGGTCGGGCATGGATAGGAGCGTCATGACGTCTAGCGGTGTGTCGGTTAGTGGCTGTGGTGCGCCGGCTTTTTCGTGTTTCTGGAGCTCTATCATTACTTCGATTTTTTCGTTCAGCCGCTCCAAGTTCTCTCGTATCTTTTCAAGGACTATGAGCGGTTTCCTTCCCATTGCTTCTTCTTTGCTCACGTGTTACCCCCACGTTGTACTTGCACGTTGCGCAGTACTGTTTAACAGTACTACACTAGAGGTGTGTTTATTAAGTCTTCCGAAACAATAGTACTGATTTTTGATACCAAAGAAAATCAAAACACAAAAAAAGAAAAAACACGGCGCTTCCGCTCATACGAGAAAACTAAAAAAGAACAACAAATAAAACTTCGTCTAAAAAGGCAGTGGCGCCTGATTTCTGGCTTCTTCCACGATGGGCAGCACTTGCTTCAGCTCTCTGAAGTACTTCAGCACCGTTATGCCCCGCTGCGTTACTGCAAAGACAACCCTGCGCTTTCCGATGGTTCGCTCCTCAACCAAGCCCTGCTTGATGAGGAAGTCCAGGTACTCCTTGAGCACGCTGCAGTTAACGTTGGCCTTGTACATGATGTGCGTCAGCTTCAGCGGACCTCTGTGCGCCAGAACTTTTAGTATATCTATGTACATTTCCAGCTTTGACCGTCTCATCTGCAATCCTCTTCTGGGTCATATCCGTGGATTTGATATAAAGCTTTTATGGAGTCCAAATCCGTCTTTTTCTCCTCTATTCAGCATTGAATCTTGCTTCTTGAGCGATACGAGTTAACACTTTCAGCCTATTTTCGAAAGCCGTGACCATGTCATCTATCAATATTTGTTGCAATTCTGTCGAGAGTTTTTCGATTTTTTCGCCAAAAACTGATGCCAGCTGCGCTTCAAGCGTGTCTCTTTCCTTGAGGCCTATCTGTTCTTTCAACGTTAGTTTCACCTGTTACTGCACTCTACTTTGTGAAGGGTATTTAACTACCTTATGAACACGGAATCTACACCCAGAATTCACATTCCACAAACAGCACGCCACATCCGGCAGTCACGTAAGATGAAACACGAAAAAAACGCCCACGTTAAAAGCGAAAAGAGATAAATCCAGGCTGAGTCTAAGCCCGAATGCCCGACGCGGTTCAGTCAATTGTTAGCCAACCGCCAGCAATCTATCCCATTTGAGGCAATCGCCTGAGACCGACGTTAACAGATCGGCTAATGCAGCAACCGTTCGTTGTCGTTGCATTCCAGCCTGCTTCTCAGCCTGGGAAACATTACTATGCCATGGACGCAATATAAGTTTGATTGAACATGGGAGGTGAGATTCGGCGGGAACAACTGGCGGTTTCTTGACAGAATCAACTAAACGAAGCCATGGATGAAAGTCCAGACACCCATGAGCTACGGAAACTATATAACTCCATCCTTGCCACCCCGGCTAGTCATGTTATGGTTGAGTGGAATTTCCTGGTTTATATACCATGCATGCACTAAACTATTGTCCAAGCTTGCTCCAAACATAGGCAGCATAGGTTGCAGGTAGCGCGCGAATGACCAATCACAGGGAAAAGTTCGAAAAGGACCTATCCGCCCTGCTCACGCGGTTGAGGGCCGGGCTAGACCCAGGGGCAGAACGTAAACTCAACAGGCTCAAGGACGAGCTTGTTCAACTCCAGAGAGAGAACGTCGTGAAGATCAACCACTCCGTCATGGAACTCGCCTGCGCCAAGGACCTCGTGCTGAAGGGCTATGACGTACAGGTCGAATATCCGTTGAACAGTTTGTTGACCTGCGACTTGTACGCTGTAAAGGGCTACGGAAACCTCATCGTCGAAATAGAGACTGGTTACATCCCGCCCGAGCACGCGTTGGACCCTTTGACGTACATCTCGGCCCGGCTGGCCAGCAAGATAATCAGATACAGCAGCTTCGCCGGAAAGTTCGCCATCGGTGTCCCGCCCCACTATGTGCTGCCGCTACCTCGGAAGCTCGCCATCGTGCCTCGAAAGCGGACTCCGAAGGACGTGCAGCACATCAAGAACCTGTGCGACTTGTACTACCAGAACCCGCCCGTGACGGAGAACGAAATCCGCAACGCCCGAGTACACACCATTTACATCATCGACGTCGACCGCGTCAAAGTCCAAGAGATGGACCCCGAGACGTACATGAAACGCGCCGTCCATAAGGGAGTAAACTTCACGGCCAAAGACGAAGCCATCATCGACCGCCTGAGAGCGGCACAGAAACGCCGCGAGGACGGAAAACTCGACCAGTACACTAAGCAGATGACTGGAGCACCCTAAACGATGCCCTTCTACGTTTACATCCTCCGATGCATGGATGGAACCTTCTACACGGGTTACACGAAAAACGTCAAGACGCGCATGAGACTCCACGCCAACGGCAAAGGCGCCCGATACACTCGAACTCACAAGCTCCAGGAAGTGGCATACGTCGAGGAATTCGGTTCTCGCTCCGAAGCCATGAAACGAGAAAAAACCATCAAGAAACTCAACCACGCGCAGAAACAACATCTGATTGACCAGCAAAAAGCAGGCGAAGGTTGATAAGCGTAGCCTTCAGTAACGGAACAGCGAGGCAGAAAGATATGCCCAAGTCGAAGCAAACTTGGACCCAGAAGCTGCACGACAACAAAGGGCTCCCTAAGGTTGAGCCGATCACCGAAGACATGAGCAAACGATGGGGTACAGGCACGCTAGTCATTCCTGCACCCGTCGAAGTTGACGAACTCATGCGCAGGGTCCTAAAAGGCAAGGTCACGACGGTAAACGAGATCCGCGAAGCCCTCGCCCGAAAACATCACACCACCATCGCCTGTCCCATGACCACGGGCATCTTCAGCTGGGTCGCAGCTCACGCCGCCGAAGAGCAACGCCTGCAAGGCAGAGCGGATATCACGCCCTACTGGCGCACGCTGAAGACGGGTGGGCTGCTTAACGAGAAATTCCCTGGAGGAATCGAGGCGCAGAGGAAACTGCTGGAGGGCGAAGGGCACAAGGTCGTCCGGAAGGGGAAGAAGTGCTTCGTACTCAACTATGAAAAAGCACTTGCAGCTCTTTAGCTCACAGTAGCCGCGTGGAATTTGCGAACGATGTTTAAGCCAGAAGTGACGCGAAAAATGAAAAGAAAGCGATGCTTAGCGCGCTTCGTTCGGGTCTTCCTCGCTATTTCAGTGTCAGCGTCCAATCCCATGTGCCTCGGCTTATCAGTCCCCCCGTCGACGGTTTTCTCAGCTCAGCTATCCATTTGTAGTTGCCGACCGGTGCAGTCGGAATCGTGAATTGGTTCCATAAGACGTTGCCTGAGTCATATCCAGCTGGAACAGTGACTGTCATGTCCAGCAGTGGACCATACGGATTTCCGTTGGGAAGCTGGAGCACTATTGTGGCTCTCACCGGAACCGCCGAGCCAGGGTTCGTCACGCGGACGTATACCTTCATCGTATCGCCGATTCTGTAGGTTGTTTTGTCTGTCCAAATCGCAATGGAAGGTGGAGGCGGCGGGGACTCGTAGATTGCGGTGTATGTTCCTCCTGCTGGCGCGACGGTTATGGTTGTGGTTGTCTCGCCGGTGGTCCATTGCTTGAATGGGTGTCCGTTTGAGTCGGTGGCTGGAACTGTAAAGGTGTGAGTCCCAGTCAAGCCAGAGAAGGTGCAGGGAGTGTTGTAGCCGGAAGGTGAGCCATCCTTCGTAATAGCAACGTTGACATCGATGGCTTCATCGTTGCAGTGTGCTTTGATTGTAGCGCTGTAGGTTGGTTGCACGACGTAGCTAGCTGTTGCCGTGTGCGGTGCATCCATCAGAACGCTTATCGGATTTCCGCTTACGGGTGTTCCGTCCTTCTTCCAGGTCGAGAATGCGTAAATCGTTCCGTTGCTAACCACAGTTGCGGGCGCTTTGCCTGTTGTACCGTTTGTGCCGTGATCATAATATCCGGATCCGGAGATCAGTAGGATTCCTGATGGTTCAGTGTTGACGTTGAGGTAATGTACTTTGAGTTGTTTGGCGGCTTCGTTGTTTCCCGCGTTATCTTGGCTGTAGTAATCTATTGTGTGCGTGCCCAAACCCGCCAAGTTGAAGGGACCGGTGTATGTCCACCACGGTCCACTGTCGATTCTGTAGTAGGTGGTTTTTATCCCTGATACGGAATCTGTGGCTGACAGCGCAATTGTGGAGCTGCCTGCGGAGTGGCTAATGGTGGTTACCGGAGCTACGGTGTCCAAGATTATGCTGTCGCTGTATTCGTCTGAAATCAGCCAGATATTGTCCATAATTTCATAATAGACCACTTTGTAACCGTCGCCCGCGGTCAGGGTCCATGCTTTTGTGCTAGTTGGTGGCTCAAAGGTTTCATTGCCCCAGAAGTGCTGATTACTGCATCGGACTTTGTAGACGCCTGATGTTTCATCATAGTAAGTCAGATACAGGGTCACTGATCTTGATGATGTGTAGGTTGGATTTCCGCTGTTTATGACTATGGAGCCTGTGGGATCTGTAGTGTCTAGACTGATCCCATCGTAGATGCTGCCTGCAACTGATGTCTGCCCTTTGGCATCCTTGAACTGGACATCTACATATTTCAAGCCGTCACCTGCAGTTGAAAGGACAAACGTCCATGTTCCCTGGTAACTGTTCCACGAACCCCACGTGCTGCCCCAGTCTTCGGAGAAGCGCATCTCGGTGACGCCGCCTCCCCAGTCTTCTCCAGAGAGGGTTAGTGTAACCGTTCTGCGTCCTGTGTAGGTGTTGTCTGCATTGATGACTATTGAACCAGTTGGAGCGTAAACGTCGTGGTCAATGCCGTAGTGCCAGTAGATGCTACACAGGGGACCGACGCTTGTGGACAGCGTTGGGTAATGTGTACCCCACTGGGTCCAGAAGCCCTGAATGCTGTCGATTGACGAATAGTGGTCGTGAATGATCCAGAATATCTTGTCGAAACCCCATGCCATAGAATCTGTCCACGTCACGCTGTTCCAGTTTTTGTCCCATCCCCACTCAGGACCCGCGGGGTCGATTATGTCCCAAAGGATGCTGGCTACTTCGCCTTCTATATACTGACCGTCCATGGTGCCAGTATCTTGGACATTGTACCAAGCGTTTGTCTCGATGTCCATGCCAGAGTCCAGCAGATTATTGGCGTTGTTGTCGACTGCGCACTGCATAAACTCCGCCCAACCCTCCACATAGGCATCAGGCATGACATCCTCCATTGGAACAGTGTGACCTCCGCCTTCGAATCCTGGTGGCCAACTGTTTCCGTAGAGGTCCCACATGACGCTGTGAGCGTATTCATGATGCACTGTTACGTGACCCCAGTTCACCGTTGTCTTTTGTGGCAACACTATGTAGTCCCCGTAGGATGCAGGCCAATCTTCTTCTGGCCAGTATATCGTAACTTTCGATGGTCTTTCCCAGCCCACCCATGTTCTTATCCAGTTCGCTTCGCTTAGGACCGCGTCTCCAGCCTCCCAAGCCTCGTTGTATGCCGAGGGAACCATGAAACCATAGTCAAAAGTAAAACCATCAGGCACATCACTCCCAGCTTGCCAGCTTTCTGCAGCGTATCGGCTGGAGAAACCACCGCTCTCCGTAATCCAATCCCATGTGCCCTCGGAAATCACCTTGAAGTACGGGTCTCGTCCGCCCTGCAGCCAGCCGTCGTCATTGTTAACAGTGAAGGAGAAGAAGCCGGCGTAATCCGTCCAGTCGCTCGCAACGTGCTCGTCGGGACCCGTGTCAGCGTCCCAAAGCTCGACCAGAACGCAGCGCATTCGACTCGAGGTCCCGAACTCGTTTATGTACCCCAAAGTTCCCATGATCGTTATCGTTCCAGCAGGACCCGCGGAACCAGACCCCGACTGGTTGACTGGAGGGCTCACTTGTATGAGTTGCACGTTGTCCTCTCCAGCGTTTTGAGGGCTCATGCTTGTCACGCGCAAACAGTACGAAGAGGAGTACTTCTTGCCCTCGGGGGATGCCTCCACATAAGCCCTAATATTCATGTCAACTTCATGCTGAGCCACAATTGAAAACTGAACTGTTTTCGTTTCATTCCTCTTCGCGCTGCCGGTCCACACGGATTCGCCCTTGGTCAGTTTGAAGAAGTCGGTGGGCACATAGAACCGAATAACTACGTCAGGCAGGTTTATGGAAGGGCATATGCTGAACGAAATATCCGTTTCCTGACCTACTGCGATGGACACCTCTTGGGGGGAAAACGTTCCGAGAAAGATGTCTTCACTCTTATACATGGTCGCTGCCGCAGGCTCAACTACGTCAATGGCGTTTGCAGCCATAGGAGCGAAAACGGATAGAAACAGTCCAACTAGGAGCGCTACCGCTGTCAGACAATGTCGTTTTGCGTTTTGCATATTTCCTTTCTCCCTTCTCGCATGCGACAAGTATCGATTACTCTGAACTTGCTAATTAATTCATATGAAACAATGTTCCAACAGTTCCACACTAGTCATTGCCGTGCCAAATGTCAGTGCAAGAAAATGCAAGCCTCGGCGGAACTGAAATGTGAAGCACGTTAGGAAAACGAAGGAACACCCTTGGTTAGAAGAGAAAAGATTTCGCCTTCAACCTTAAGTACGCGAGAGCACAGTCTGAGGCATCAAGCATCGTCGCGCTCGAATCTCAAATCAGAAGCGTAACGACCAAACCGGCGCACAACGGTATCAAAATATTGTCGTTCACGGGGAGAGGCAGAGACTCCACCGCCATAGCTACAGCCGCGCCCACCAGAGCCATCCAGGGCGGAACGAAAACGCATCCCGCCAAGAACGCAAAGAGGAACCCACCCAGCGAACCCTCAAGAGACTTAGCCTTGTTAAACGACAGCGGCTTTCCAGCCAGCAATCCACCGATGAGCGACGCTGAACTGTCGCCCAAAGCAAAGATAGCCACGGCGGCGCTGCCTGCTGGGGTCGGAAAAAGCAGTAGCGCGAGCAGAATGCCTGCTGCGAAGTAAACGGGTGCCATGGTGAACTCGCACTGTTCAGACTGCGACGCTGCGTAACACGTTATCGTAGAGATGACAGGCAGGTTTTGTCCCTTCATTCGCATCAATTCAGAAAACACGTAGACCGCAACGACGGCGAGAATAGCCGATGCCACTGGCACGAGGCCAACTAGCGCGGCTATTAAGGGAACAAAGAAGCCTGAACCGTGGATGACTTCTCGGACGACATCTTTCTTGGAGGGCAATGCACGTCGTCTTGGCTCCGCGTTTATTGCTGGTAGAAGCTTCATGATTCCGCCGGTAACTACTGTGTCCGCTTTAGTGCGGATTATGAAGTCGGGGTTGTAGCCGACTCTTCGCATTCCCTTCAGGAATATGGAGGCGTTGTTGCGGTCGTCAGCCACGACGGCGCACTCGTTCACGCTTGCGTTTTCAGCTTCCATTATCTCTTTCAACACCAAGAGCTTACCGTCGCGCTCCACGACGTCACCCCAGACCTCGCCCGTCAAAATGCCATCCTGCACGCCCACCTCAACGCCTATCGCGTAGTCCGCCCCAACTTTGCGCGCCAGCCCCTCCAACAGTGCCGTTGGCAGTCCGGAGCTTATGAGGGCGGTTTTGCAGCCTTGCGCTCTAAGCGCCGCGAACAATTTGGGGGCGTCTGGCATCAGAGGAAGCTTCTGGAAGCTCTGCTGAAATACTTCAGGCTTGGCGCCGCGGGTGACGCCAAACAGGCGTTCCAAGGCTGGCTTCAGCCGCATCAAACCCGCCTCGTACAGGAAGCCGAAGAACAATATCTTCAGCAAAGCCCACGCTCCCAGGGTTTTGCCTACTTCGAAGAAGAGGCGGTTCCTAGGAATGAGTACGCCTTCTACGTCGAAAACAGCGAGCTTGAGCTTCGAGGCAGGTTGAGTTTGCACGTTTTCACTCCAAGAAGTTTGGTGCATGTACGCCAATGCTGTCTAATACGTGGCGACACCTTAAAAAGGGAAGAGTCTATGGTGACTCGCTGCAGACGTATTTCCCGCTCTTCAACTCCAGCGGGCAGCCGCCACCACACACCTGCAGTTCAGGGCATTCCTTGCACTTGGCTTCTACGTAGGCCCTGCTGCGCAGACTCTTAGCCAGAGGGTGGTTCCAGATGCTGGTCCACTTGTCAGTGAGGATGTTGCCGAGGCTTTCGAAGTAGCTCTGGCACGGGTAAACGTCGCCGTCAGGTCCGACGCACATGTTGATGAGCGCCGCGGTGCAGGACTTCACGCCCAAGCCCGCTTGGACGGGGTTGAGGCGGCAGTACTGGGTAGGCGTGTACCAGAGGAATTTCAAGCCGAGCGCGTGGGCTTTGTCGCGGATTTGCGGCAGCAACGCGTTCAACTCCTCGATGGTTAAGGCGAATTCTTGGCTGACGGCGTCGGCTTTTCCGCTGTGGATGAGGCTGTTGCATCCGAAGGCTTGCACGCCGATGGCTTTGATGAAGTCCACAGTGTCAAGAAACTTGGGTGCGTTGTGTTTGCTGAGCGTCGTGTTCGTTGTGACGTAAATCTGCGAGTCAACAGCGTTCCTGACGGCTGCGACGGTGTCGTTCCAGCTGCCGGGTGACGCGGTCATCAAATCGTGGATTTCAGGTTTGTTTGATTCCAGGGTTATCTGGACAAAGTCTAAGCCTGCTTTCTCGAGCGTTTGGACGTAGGCTTTGTCTTTGAGGCGTCTGCCGTTGGTTATCAAGCCCGTGACCATGCCCTTGTTCTGGGCGTACAGCAGCAGCTCGGGCAGGTCTTCGCGGAGGGTGGGTTCGCCGCCCGTGAAGGTCAGGATGAATATGCCTGCTTCGCCCAGGCGGTCTATGGCTTGCTTCCACTCTTGCGTGTTCAGCTCGGGTGTTTCGTGGGGTCCGCCCGCGTAACAGTGGATGCAGTCGTTCTGGCATCGGAACGTCAAAGCCAAGTCCATGCGCAGAGGCGCCGAGTAGGCGTAGCTGAACGGTTCCTCCTTCTCGACTTCGAGGAAGGTGACTGGGCAGACCTTCTCCGTCTTCGCCAGCGTGGTGATTGTGTAGACGAGTTTCTCGTAGTCCTGCTTCGCCTGCGCTTCGCTCACGCGGTAGACGCTGCGGATGGCTTTCAAGACATCGGCATCTGCTTTGCCGAGCATGAAGTGATACGCGTAAGCCGAGGCGGTCTCGTTCAAGTGCAGGACCGTGTTCGCGTTTATCACGACAACGCCGCGTCCGTCAGGCTCGACGCGTAGTTGAAGGGCGAGCTTGGCGAATTCGCCTGTTCCGCGGTAGGTGTACCTGCCTGGGGGCGCCGCGGGTTTTCGTCTTCTCAGGAAGCTCATGCTTATCCGACTCCTCCACCGGCGCAGGCGCAAGCGCAAGAGACGCAGGCGCAGGCGCAAGCGCACGTGGCACAGGCGCAGACGCAGTTGGCTCCGTGGCGTGCGGGTTCATGCGATGCCTGGCTGGGTTTAGCTGGAATGATGGAGTTGGCGAACTTTTCGAGGTTGGCGACGATGTTGCCGCTGGTTTTCTCAAGCGAGGTGGCGATGTTGTTGGCGAATTCTGCGCCTGGGATGCTGGGCGGCTTGGCGGATTGGGCTGGCGCGTCTATCTTCGGCTGGTACGTAGGACGTGGGCTGTAGTGTGTGTAGCCGTACCAGTACCAGAACCACAGGGGGTTGGGTTCGAAGGCGCGCGTTTGGAAGGCGTTTTCGGTGCGGCTTCGGTAGCTTGGGTCAAGCAGCAGCCACAGAAGGTTCTCGTCGTAGGCGTTTGAGGCGAGTTCCGCCGTGCCTGCCTGCCGGACTTGGTCCCAGGCTTTGTCGACGATTTTTCTGTAGTATTCGACGGTGTCTTTTCGGCTGTAACCGCGCAGCTTCTCCTCCACCGTATCCCTCAGGTACATGATTGTCTTGGCGAGTTTCTCCTCGCTCAGGGTGCCGTCTTGTTTGATGGCTTCGAGGAAGTCGATTTCGTAGTACCTGAGCGGGCTTTCGTCCGTACCCTTCTTGTTTTGGAACGCGGGCATCACGCGCAGCTTGAGCACTGGCTTGGTGGATTCTGCCCAGACGGCGCGTTTCTGGAGTAGGCTGTAGAGAATCTCGGTCACTATCTGCGTCGGCTTGAACGGTGTCGAAAGCATGTAGCTCGCTTCGACAGCGGTGAAGCCTCTTCTGATGCCGAGGGTTTCCATGCTGACCTTCGGTGTCTGGTAGGCTTTCTTGCGCGTTGCCACGCCGATGATTACGATGATGACTATGATGAAGAAGGCGCCTGCCAAGAGGGGTCCGTAGTTCTGGAGGAATTCGTTTCCGCCCGCGGGCTGCTGGCCGTAGCCCGGCAGGGCTGTCTGGGGGAAGGAGACGCCGACTATGTACTGCTCGTTGGCTCCGAGGACTGGGGTTTCCCAGTAGAGGGCGAGCCTGCCGTCAGGTTCCGTTGAAGTGCCTTGCCAGAAGCGCTCCGTTGTCTTCACGTCGTTGACGGTGACGTTGAGGGGGAGGACTATCTGGATGCGTACGTCGTTGATTGGGACGTCCATCCATTGGGGTGCGAACTGCATGCCCAAGTTGCCCGGGTTCATGGAGTCTGGACTCAGCATATCGCCGACGTTTGTGATTACGGTGAACCAGACGGTGCTGCCCGCGGTCAGCGGCGTGTACAGGTTCACTCTCACGGCGGTGCCGTCAGCCGAGGCGTCCAGCCTATGCCCGTACTGGTCTAGGGCTTTGCCCACTTTGAAGTCGCTGTTGGGTTGTCCGAGGCGGACGAAGTTTATGTTGGCGCCCGAATCCAGCGTGAGGCTGACGTTGTAGAAGAGGTCGACGGTGCCGTCGTCGTTTATCCAAAGCTTCGCCCATTCCTGATTAAAACGGTAGACTCGGGTCTCCGCGGAGGCGACGCTGGCTAACGCTGCCCAAGCGATGAGAACGAGGGTGAAGGCGGCGAGGGCTGCGCGGTGGTTTACCATTTCGGCTCCTCAGTTACCTCGAACGTGTGCCCGCAATAGGGGCATGTAGCGTAGGGCACGCCCTGGACGATTTTGATGGTGGCTGCGTCGACCGAGGCGGAGCAGTTGGGGCACTTTATGGGTGCGGCTTTCATCTGCCCGGAGACCTCGACTTGGTGGATGATGGTTTTGGGTTTGCGGGCGCTAGCATAAGCGGCATAGGAGGCGGCTACGCCCACGGCGAACAACATCAGCGCAACGGTCAGTCTGATGCCTGTTTCTTGGACTGAGGCGGCTATGGCGAAGATGAAGCCGAAGAAGAAGAGGACTGCAGCTGCGATTGCGCTCAACACGGTGGTGATTTTCATGGTACGCAGTGTGTAGCAGGTTGGAATTTAAGTTTGCTCTCTTTTTCCCCGCACTTCTGTAACGAGGATTGCGTGAGTCGCTATGCCTGGCTTGACGCCACAATCGTGTAGGTGTCTCCATCAACCGCGTTGTTGACGAAGCCGTTGCCGTTGGTGTCTTCCCACTTCACGATGATCCAGCGGTAGGGGTAGGCTTGGAGGTTTTGGTATATTTCTTTATCGAAGTATTTGCCCGCCGCGTACGTGCCCTTCCACCCGAAGCCGTAGCACAGCAACTCGTACCTGCCGCTGTTGTCGCGGAACAGCTCGATGACGAACATGTCCATGTTGTTGTTTATGACTGATTCTGGCAGGTTTGCTCCAGGTATGCTTGTTCCGTCGCTCTGCTGGAAGTAGAGTGTTCCGGCACTTGATGCGAACTTCACTGGAGCTCTGTCTCCGGTTGGAGTCGAGTCACCTTCAGCGTATCGCACGACCGGGTTCACTACGGGGCCGCCGAAGCTTACGATGCGGTTTGTTCCGGTTGGTCTTCCCGTGACCTGATCAACAAATGCAGCGTCAGTGTCGATTCCTTCATTGAGGTACCTGAGTTTTGTGGTTATGAATGCTGAAGCCGTCCAGTCGCTAACCAAGGCTGGAGCGCAACCGAGGGGTTTGGGCGTTCGGTCTGAAGGATATATCACACATGTGTCATAGTACCTGAAGTAGCTGTCAAACCTCGAAAGGAAGAGCGGTCCAAAAGCGTAGACTATCGCGTCTTCTGAGCCGAAATAGACTAGTCCGTTGGCGACAGCTGGCGAAACCCGCGCTTGCCCACTTGACCAGTAGTTCCAGATCATGGAGCCACTTGATGCGCTGAGACAATAGTATCTGCTGTTGTTTGACCCAAAGTACACCTTGCCATCTGCCACAGCCGGAGAGGAATGTATCGCACCGTCTGTTGTGTAGCTCCACATGAAGGCGCCATTTGTGGCATCGAAGCAGTAGAGGTTGCTGTCATAGGAACCCACGTAGACTCTGTTTTCTGCGACTGCAGGAGAAGAGTCCACGCTCCCACCAGTCGTATAGGTCCACACCGAGTTTCCTGTATTGGCGTTGATGCAGTAGACTATGCCGTTGCCTGAACCCACGTAGACTAAGCCATTTGCGACGGCGGGAGAAGAATGCACCCCGCTGCCTGCGTTGAACATCCACGTAGCACTTCCGCTCAAGGCATTGAAACAGTAGAGCTTCCCATCCATCGAGCCAACGTAGATGCTGCTGTCAGCAGCTGCGGGAGAAGAGTACACGTCGTTGCCTGTCGTGTAGCTCCACAAGAGTCCTCCTGTAGTAGCGTCTAGGCAGTAGACGTTGTTGTCCAGCGACCCAAAGTAGACTCGGCCATTGGCCACGACAGGAGAAGAGTAGACTGGACCTCCCGTTATAAAGGTCCACATCAACGTTCCATCTAGAGCGCTAAGGCAGTACAGCTTGCCGTCGTTTGAGCCTACATACACTTTCCCATCGGTGACGGCAGGAGATGATAAAACGGCATCGCCTGTTGCATACTTCCACTGCTGATAACCGCGAAAAGCATCCAAGCAGTACACGTTACCGTCATAGGAACCGACGTAAACCTTGGAACTGTAGATGGCGGGAGAAGAAGTCGATTCGACTATCGTTGCATAGCTCCACTGAAGCCCACCCACATCAGCGCTCAAGCAATAAATCTTGCCGTCCATCGTGGCAAAGTAGACGCCACCAGCAGCCAAAGCTGGAGACGTGTAAACAGAGCCGCTAGCCGTGTAACTCCATATCTGAACACCCGTTGCTGCGTCCAAACAGAAAACCATACCATTCCAATTTCCGCCTATGTAAACCCTGCCGCCGAAGACAAGAGGGGCAGAAAATCCATAGTAACTGATTGTGGAGTTCCAGAGCGAGAAGCCGTTTGCAGAACTCAGACAGTAGAGTTGGCCGTCGTATGCGCCCGCGAATACTCTGCCCTCAGCAACACCTACAGAGGACAAAATGTAACTTTTGTCGCGTAGCTCCATATCGATACTCCCGAGAGTGCGTTTAGACAATAGATCACGCCATCGTAGGTACCAAAGTAGACTGCGCCACTGTAGTAGACAGGATGACCATAATAGAGTGGTTCTACAGTCGTGAAGTTCCAAACGAGAACTCCCGTCAAAGCGTTCAGGCAGTAGAACTGGTTGTCAGTAGAACCAATGTATAGTAGACCATTGGCAACGGTAGGCGACGCAAAGACACCGCCACCCGTAGTATAACTCCAGAGCTGTACGCCGGTCGCAGCGTTCAGGCAGTAAACCTTGTCATCCCATTGCCCGCCAATATACAGTCTACCGTCAACCACACAAGGAGAAGACTCCAAGTAGGATCCAAGCAGAGAACTCCACAACAAAGCCCCGGTCGTAGCGTCCAGACAGTAGACCCTACCATCGCCAGAGCCCGCGTATACCTTGCCGTCTGCGACCGCAGGAGAAGAAAATATGCTGCCCTCCGTTGCGAATTTCCACAGAAGCACGCCTGAAAAAGCGTTAAAGCAGTACAGCCTGCCGTCCATGGATCCTACGTAGACTTTGTCGCCAGCAACAGCAGGAGAAGAGTACATGCCTTCGCCAGTGTAATAGGTCCATTGAACCTCGTTTGTATTCGGACCCGGAGAAGTCGAATACCCACTGTGCTGCATGTCGTGGTGGAACATAGACCAATCATCAATCGGAGCTGCAGCATTCACCTTCACCAATACCAGTGGATTAGCGACGCAGAACAAAGAGAACACTATAACAACAACCAACAAAGTTGAAAAGAACTTCCAATGTGGGCTGTTGCATCTTGCAAGTTTAAGCAACTCTCTTTCCCCCGTTGATACTCGAGGGCAAACAGTATATAAATTTTGGCGCACTACCGCATCCACGAGAAAGCGCAAGCGGCAAAACCGCCAGGTACACTTCAGTTCGCTGGCTTGTTCAGCTCCGCCATCTTCAAGTGAATCGCCGCCACCGTGGCTTTCACGTTTCTATCTTCGACGACTATGATTATTTGGCTAGTGTGGGGTGCGAATATGCCTCGTTTGATGTTTATGCCTTGAATCGCGCCGATTGCAGTTGAAGCCACACCAGGCGAATCCTTCATCCTGTCGCCTATGAGCGTGACCACGCCCAAGCCGTAATCCACCTTCAATGCCTCGTCGAAGCCCTTCAGCTTCTCCTCATTCCGCTTCAGAAAATCCGAATCCAGAAACAGGAAGTCACGGATTCGCTCGCCTGTCTCCAGCGTTTCGGCGCCCAAGTCCAAGAAGTCGTTCCGCTTCTCCCAAATCCGAAGCGAATCCTCCAAGCCGCGGCTTTTCTCGTCGTGCATCGACAGGATGGCGCATCCCGCCTTGCCTGTCAAGCACTTCACGACTGCGCCGCCGTCGGTTTCCGCCTGGATAACCGTGCTCAACGCTGGTTCGTCGATGGGTACGACGTACAGCGGTTGCAGGAAACGCCTTGCCATGGCAATCGCGGGTCCCTGCACAATCTTCATGCCCATAAGCGAAGCCTTGTGCGCCTCGTTGTAGGTCAGCGAAGCCACATGCTCCGTCCTCTGCCCACGCACGACCTTCGGGTCGGTGCTCTGGACGGGCACATCCTTGTACAGCAGCACCCGAGTTTCATAAGCTTCTCTGAGGAGGCAGGACACGAAGACGGCGGTCAGGTCCGAGCCTCCCCTGCCTAGAACCGTCTCCAATCCGTCATGCGTCACACCCAAGAAACCCGCCATGGACAAGACCATGCCGCTTTCGAGAGGTTTCGTGAGCGCCGCAGTCTTCTTCATGCTGGACTCGTAGTTGGGCGCTGCATCCTCGAAGCTATCATCCGTTACAATCGGCCAGTCACACGCCGAAACAGACACCGCTTCCAAACCCGCGCTCTCTAGCACAAAACGCATGAGCGCCGCCGTCGCCAGTTCCCCGCCGTAAGTGAGGACTTTGGCTTTCACGTTGCCGCTGAACCGCTTGTTCACTCTGCCAAGCGCTTCGTCTGTGTGAGTGCGGTAGAACGCCAGCTCCGCCGCCGCCTGCTCCTGCAGTTTGCCTTTCACGTAGAGCTTAGATAGGCGCTCGTAGGTTTGGAAAACCGACGCCACCGACGCCTGCACGTTCTCAGCACAGGATTCGCCGATATGTATGAGTTCATCTGTAACGCCCGTTGGTGCCGAGAAAACAGCCAAGGGGCCGACGCCGTCTCTGGCTTTGAGTTCTTTGATGCGCTTCAGTATCTTCGGGATGCCTTTGCCTTCAACGTCGAGAAGGCTGCCGCCAAACTTCGCCACCGAAACCTTGGGTTTGAAGGCGTTTTCCTCCTTGAATATGAATTAGAGCACGTTGAATCTGCTTTAATAGCTTTCCAACAGACGCTGCTCTGGCATGTTCTCTGGGCAGAACAGGGTGTTCTCCAAGCAGAGCTATATCGGACTTCGCGCATCGATAACATGTAAAGTGGAAACCTTGAAAGCGTCACAGGACACGAGCAGCCAGCCAGCGGAGGCGCATGAACAGGAATGAAGCACTCCGCCATCGCAATCATAGCGATTCTGCTGATAGCCGGTTTGACGGCGGTAGTCGTGGTGCCGCTTAACTTGGCAAATCGAAACACAGAACCACCCATCTATCTGGGCGTCTCCTTCTGCGGGAACACCACGGCTGAGGCGAAGCTCCTCATTGACCGCGTCAAATCCTACACTAACCTCTTCGTGCTGCAGTCCTTTCCCGTGAGCCGAAACGAAACCCAGGTGTACGAAATCGCCGACTACGCAGTCTCCCAAGGCCTCTACCTCATTGTCAACTTGGGAACCTGGGACAATGAAACATGGTCGTGGCGGCTGAAAATCTTCGAGAACGGAGATAGCAGGTGGGGCGACCACTACCTAGGCGCGTACTACGATGACGAGCCCGGAGGAATGCAGATAGACTACAACTGGACAGACTTCTTCAACCAATGGGGAACCTACTTGGGCTACAACCGCTCCGCCCTGCAAACGCCTCTCGGGAAGATATACGCCAAGTGGATGGACGCCCAAGTGAACGGCACCAGACCGCAGGACTATGATTTGGAGGCGGAGCTTTTCGAAGACTACTTCAAGCAGTACCACGGGTTCCGAGACATGAAGGAGACGGGCGTGAAGCTGTTCGTCTCCGAATATGCGCTCCACTGGTGGGATTACCTTGTGGGCTACGATGTGGTTCTGGCGCAGTTCGGGTCAAACAGCAGCAACATCCGAGACATAGACTTCGTCCGCGGCGCCGCTCGAATGCAGAACAAGGAGTGGGGCGCCATCATAACCTGGAAGTACCGCGAACCACCCTATCTGGACACGGGAGAAGTGATTCACGAGCAGATGATGCAGGCGGTTGAAGCGGGCGCAAAGTACATCGTCATCTTCGACTACCCTCAGATAGAAGGAAACCCGTACGGCGTCTTGCAGGAAGAACACTTCACGGCGCTTGAAGGATTCGCCAACGACGTTATGGCAACGGCGAAGATGCGCACGCTCTCCGACGAGAGACAAGCCGACGCCGTGCTGGTCCTGCCTAGAAACTACGGCTGGGGCATGAGAAACCCGGAGGATATCATCTGGGGGTTCTGGCCGCCAGACGACAAGTCGCCGCAGGTCTGGGATACGTTCACCAAGCTGATTCTGCAGTACGGCATACGCTTAGACATAGTGTACGACGACCCAGCCTTCCCGGTCACGGGCAGGTACGAGCACATCTACTACTGGAACCAGACCATCACGTGAAGTACTTGCCCCACGTTCGGGGGGCTACGCATGACGCTTCTTCAGCAGGTACGCGGTTGCCAAGATGATGACAACTATGCAGGCTACAGCGACGGCGGCAAGTTCAGTCTGCCACCCCTTGGACTCTGACGTAGAAAGCGTTTCTCTGGGGACGGACCAGATTCTCATGTCAGGGTCACACATGTCTGTGACGTACATGCAGCCAACCGTGACTATCTCCACGGTGCCGTCCCTGTCTACGTCGCCTGAAGCCACGTTCCACGCGCAGACGCCTTCGCCGACCGTCCATTCCTCGCTGTGCTCAAGCGTCAGCTCGGCTCCGTTGCAGCTCCAGACCTTGAGCTGCGCGAGTTCCTTGAGCGTCGCGTTCTCGGAGAAGCTGCTCTGGCCCGCGGTTACGCCGCTCGTGACGATTTCTGTCTGTCCGTCGGCGTCTACGTCGTTCAGGGTTATGGCTTTGACTTCGGTTATGTACTCGCTCGTCCACTCACTGCTCTTCTCCAAGACTATGCTTCCCGCGGTCCAGTTCCAGATGCGCAGTTGACCGGGGACCGCTTCGCCCGTATAAGTGAAGCCTCCAGTTACTATTTCCACGGCTCCGTCGCCGTCTACGTCGCCTGCTTTGACGTTGCTGAGGTACGTGTTTCCCTGCACGCCGCCTGCGCTGTTCAATGCATAAGTGCCTTCGACGGTGCGCCACTCCATGTTCGCGCGCAGCGAGAGCTCTTTGCCGTTCCATCGCCAGACGCGCAGCTGTGCGCTGCTGTTTGCCAATCCGTGGTTGTAGCCCGCCGTAACTATTTCGATTTGTCCGTCGTTGTCTACGTCCGCTGAACAGAGGGAGTTGGCGCTTGAAGCTTGGCCGTCTCGCCACTCGGCGTTTGCAAGGAGTTCGAGGTCGCCTTTTTCTGCCACCCAGCGCCATACTCGAAGCTGTGCCGAGGTGTAGTTCTCTTCTGTGTTGGTTACTCCTCCCGCGGTTACGATTTCCGCTGCGCCGTCATTGTCCGCGTCGACCACGATTGCTGCTGACACGCCGCTTAATCCGTGAGTGCTGTTCCACTCCTTGCTTGCTCTGAGTGCCAAGTTTTTGCCGTCCCAGCGCCAGATTCGGACCTGCGAGAAGAAGCCTGATTCGTTTGCCATTCCTCCGCCGGTAAGTAAGTTGGTCTGTCCATCGTGGTTTATGTCGGCTGCGGCTACGCATGTTATGCTTGCCCTGCCCGCGGTTTCAGGCCATTTGTAGCTTGCTTCCAGCGTGAGGTTTTGCCCATTCCAATTCCAGATTTTCAGTGGCGCGGATGACCTGACCCGGGTGCCGTTGGCAATGTCGTAGGTGAATCCGCCCGTGGTGATTTCCATCTCGCCATCCCCGTCGAGGTCTGCAACTGCGATGTTGTGGGTTGCGTAAATGCATGTGCCTCCGACGAGGTACGTATCCCAGTGCTGCTCCTTCTCCACTGTAAGGGAGCCGAAGCTGGACTGCCCCAGACTCTCTCGGGAAGCGCTCAGCATTAGCACGCCTATGACCACGAAAATCACAACAAGGAACTTGTTTCTAGACAGCACCCAACGACTCACTCCTCACGCCGTGATTCGATTAGGATTAAGTGAAGATAAAAGCCTTTAGCGAACCGAGCCGTGAAAACGCGCTGACCGCCCTTCTGCAAAGCTGAAATACGCGTTCCGTTTCAAGTAAGGCTGGGAGTGGACTGCATGGTTCTGGCCGAAGTCGGTTCTTTCCAGTTGAAGACCGTTTCACCCTACAGCTTTAAGCTCACATTCCGCAAGCCAGCGGGCTGGTGGTGGAGCACACCCTACGAAACGTTCGAGAAGGGCGTTCTGTGGAGTGCCACACGGCGCAAGCGTTCACTCGTCGGCCTGAAATTTGGTTCCACTGGCCCGCTGCAGAACGCGTGTATTCGTTGCAGCGTTTACTCAAGGAAAAAAATGGGAGAAACCGAGCTGCAAGAACTGCGGAGTATGTTGCAGAGGTCGCTGCGAACTCAGGAGGACTTGACCGAATTCTACGCCATGTGCGCAAAGGATAGCATTCTGCGGGACACTGCCGAACGCCTGTGCGGCATGCACACCGTCTCCTGGCCCGAGCTGTTTACCGCACTCATACTGGCGGTGACGCTACAGATGGCGCCGATGAAGCGGAGCAACCAAATGATGAACCTGCTCATTGAAAACTTCGGGGAAGAAGCCCGCTTCGATGGAAAAAATGTGCGGTATTGGCCCTCCACGGAGAGAATCGCTGAGGCAAACGTTGCAGAGCTCAGAGCTAAGGCTAAGCTAGGCTACCGAGCAGAGAACCTCGTCGCCATCGCGCAGTCCCTGAACACGGGCTTTCCAACAATGGATGAGCTCTACGCTATGGAGCCTTCGGAAGCCAAGAAACAGCTGCTGACGCTGCGGGGCATCGGCGATTACTCCGCGGAGCTAGTTATGCCGGGCATGGGTTTCCCCTTGGATGTGTGGAGCGCCAAAATCTTCAGCGTCCTCTTCCACGGCAAGGAACCCGGGGACCCAAGAGCCGCCATACCATCGCTTAAGGAGGAGGCGGAGAATCGGTGGGGCAAGTGGCGGGGCTACGCCTTCGTCTACGTGCTGAACGACCTGCCTTCGATTTCGAAGCATGTGGGCGTGGACCTGACCCGTTTCTAGTATTACTCGTACTTGAGCCACTTTTTCTTCCAGAGCCAGAGCAACGGCAGAACTATGGAGAGTACGATGGCGATGAAGACAATCAGCGGTTGAGTGCCGCCGAACTGGCTTATGCCGAAGAACGTGGCGACCGTGTTCGGAAACGACGTGAGGGTGGTGACTATGGTCAGGTAGAATATGACGACGGTGAGGCTCTTGATTGAAAAGTTAAT